>NZ_JBITJV010000019.1:0-187866 GCF_044460385.1 Streptomyces sp. NPDC050121
GGGCGGCCCGGGAGCCAACGGCCCGGGACTCGGCGGCCCAAGACTCGGCACAACCGGGCGCAACTGGAGCAACGGAACCAGCGGAACCAGCGGAACCAGCGGAAACGGAAGCGGCAGAAGCGGCCGAGCCCTCGAAACCACCCGAGCCGTCAGAACCGGCGGGAGCGGCGGGAGCGGCGGAACCGGCGGAACCATCCGGGGCGGCGAAGGCCATGGCGCGATCGGCACCCTGCGCTGAGCGGTCGGCGTGCCGTATCTCGCCCCACCAGCCGAGCGCGGTCAGCGCCAGGGTCAGCACCACCCCGGCCAGGATCGCGGTCGACGGCGCCACCACCTGGAGCAGGGCGCCGGCGAGAGACCCCGTCGCCGCGTAACCCGCCCCCGCCGCCGCGTACATGACCGAGTAGCCCGCGGCCAGGGCACCCGCCGGCAGGGCCTCGCGCAGAGAGAGGTTGCGGGTGAGCATCGCGCCCGTCTGGAGCGTGCCGCCCACGGCCAGCGCCGCCGCGATCCCGACCGCGCCCGGTATCAGCGCGGCGAGGGTCACACAGACCGACGTCCCCACCATCAGCACCACGCTGCGGGTTCGCAACAGCCCCGGCCAGGTCCGCAACCCGTAGACGAACCCGCCGAGCCCCCCACCCACCGCCATCCCGGTCAGCAACGGCCCCGACCAGCCCACCCCGACGCCCCGCTGTTCGAGCAGCGCCGGCAGGACGAGCTCGGCCAGCCCGAGCAGGGCCAGACTCGCCGCGCCCGTGACATACACCGGCCAGGCCCCTGCCAGCACCCGCAGTCGCGCCCCGCCACCGCCGGTGTGATCCGCACCCCAGGCGGCCGGCAGAAGCCACAGGCCCGCGACCGACGACGCCATCAGGGCGGCGGCCAGCAGCAGCGGGACGCGCGGCGCGACGCCGAGGGCCAGCCCGGCGACCGCGGCCGGCGAGGCGGCCCACACGCCGGCCGTCAGCATCGACTCGACCGACAGCGCCTGCGCCGCCGACCGCTCCGGGACCAGCGTGGTGAGCAGCGTGCGCAGCCCGCCGGTGGCGGCGGCCGGAGCAGCCCCGGCCACGAGCGCGAACCCACCGAGAACGGCGGGCTGCGCGCCCGGTATGGCCCCCAGTCCCGCGAACCCGACGGCCCCGCACGCGAGCCCGACGGCCAGATGAACCCGGGCCCGCTCATGCCGCAGCCGCATCCCGAGAACCGGAGCGCCGACGATCTCACCGATGACATACGCCGCCGCGAGCATCGCGCCCAGCGAGTAGCCGCCGGGCCGCTCGCGCACCAGGAAAACCAGGGCCAACGGGGCCATGGCAACCGGCATACGAGCGCCGACAGCGGTGCAGGCCCAGACCAGCACCTGCTTGGACGCGACATCGCGGTAGCTCATGAAACGACCGTAGGCGCTGCCACTGACACCGCCCACGCGTTTTCCAGAGCCTGTGGACAACCCCGCCCGACCGACCGACCGCGTGTCACCCCCACCCGTCAGCCCACCCGTCACCCCACCCGTCAGCCCGCCCCGTCAGCCCGACGACCACGTCCGCTAGAACGTCAGTACCCCTCGCGCCACCCGCCCCGCCTCCGCGTCCGCCGTCGCCTTCTCGAAGTCCTCGACGGGATAGGTCTGCGTGACGAGTTCGTCGAGCAGCAGTCGGCCCTCGCGGTACAGCTCGGCGTACAGGGCCACGTCCCGCTGGGGCCGTGAGGCACCGTAGCGGCAGCCCAGGATCGACTTGTCCAGGAACAGCGAGGAGACGAGGAAGGACGCCTCGGCGGTCGCGGGCGGCACCCCGAGCAGCACCGCCTGCCCGCGCCGGTCGAGCAGGTCGATCGCCGCCCGGATCAACTCGACCCGCCCCACGCACTCGAAGACATGGTCCGCACCCGTCGGCAGCACGTCCCGCACGCCCGCCGCGGACGTCAGGAAGTCGGTCGCCCCGAACTGCCGCGCGACCGTCTCCTTCGCCGGATTGGAGTCCACCGCGACGATCCGCAGCGCCCCCGCGATCCGCGCCCCCTGCAGCACGTTGAGCCCGATCCCGCCCGTCCCGATGACGACGACGCTCTCCCCGTACCCCACCCGCGCGCGGTTGAGCACGGCCCCGACGCCGGTCAGCACCCCGCATCCGATGAGCGCGGCGGACGTCAGCGGGATGTCCTTCGGGATGCGCACCGCCTGCACGGCCTTGACGACGGTCCGCTCGGCGAACGCGGAGTTGGCCGCGAACTGGTACACCGGACTGCCCGCGCGCGTGAACGGCTTCTGCGGGCGTCCGATGGCCTGCCGGCACATGGTCGGCCGGCCGCGGTCGCACTCCGCGCAGGCACCGCAGTTGGCGAGCGTGGACAGCGCGACATGGTCCCCGGGGACGACATGTGTGACGCCCGCGCCGACCGCCTCCACCACGCCCGCGCCCTCATGCCCGAGGACGACAGGAGCCGGGAAGGGAATCGTCCCGTCGACGACCGACAGGTCGCTGTGGCACAGCCCCGCCGCCGAGATCGCGACCAGCACCTCGCCCGGCCCCGGATCCCGCACCTCCAGATCGTCGACGACCTCGGCCCGCTTCCCGTCGAACACCACGCCTCGCATCAGACGACCCCCTTGCGCTCTCTGGGCAGGCCGAGCACCCGCTCGGCGATGATCGTGCGCTGGATCTGGTCCGAGCCGCCGTAGATCGTGTCGGCCCGGGAGAACAGGAACAGGTACTGCTCGTCGTCGAGTTCGTACGGCGAGGACGGCGACCAGTCCACCGGTCCGACGCCCGCCGCCGCCCCCCGTACCTGCACCGCCACCTCCCCCAGTCGCTGATGCCAGCCCGCCCACAGCAGCTTGGCCACGCTCGGCGCGCCCGGCCCGCCGGAGCCCCCCAGGGTCCGCAACGCGTTCCACCGCATGGTGCGCAGCTCGGCCCACAGCCGCACCAGCCGATCGCCTACGACGGGATCGTCGGCGGCGCCCGTCTCGACGGCCGTACGCACCACCCGCCCCAACTCCTCGGCGAAGCCGATCTGCTGGGCGAGGGTCGACACCCCGCGCTCGAAGCCGAGGAGACCCATCGCGACCCGCCAGCCGTCACCCCGCGCACCCACGACGTGCTCCACGCGCGCGTGCGCCCCCTCGAAGAAGACCTCGTTGAACTCGCTGGTCCCGGTCAGCTGCCGAATGGGCCGCACCTCGATCCGCCCCGGCTGGTCCATGGGCACGAGAAGGAAACTCAGCCCGCGATGACGCGTGGACTCCGGATCGGTCCGCGCCAGCACGAAGCACCAGTCGGCCTCATGGGCGAGCGAGGTCCAGATCTTCTGCCCGGTGACGCGGTACGACCGCCCGTCGGGGGCGAGTTCGGCTCTCGTCCGGACTCCGGCAAGGTCCGACCCGGCACCCGGCTCGCTGTACCCCTGGCACCACAGCTCGGCGCCGGCGGCGATCGGCGGCAGGAAGCGCGCCTTCTGCTCCGCCGTGCCGTGCGCGAGGAGGGTCGGCGCGAGCAGGTTCTCCCCGATGTGCCCGGAGCGGGGCGGGGCCCCCGACCGCGCGTACTCCTCGGCCCAGGCGACCTGCTGCGTAAGACTGGCGACCCGGTTTCCGTATCCGTTTTCCGTCCACCCGATCCCGATCCAGCCGGCGGCCCCGAGGGTACGTTCCCACGAGCGCCGGTCGGCGGCATGCGGGGCGTGTGCAGCCAGCCAGTCCCGAACCTCGGCGCGGAACTCCTGATCCAGGGGACTGAACCCGAAATCCACGGTCACCTCCTTGAGTAACGGCGAGACACCCACCTGCACCTGCACCCGCACCCGCACCCGCACCCGCCTGACCACAGATCCTCGGAGCGCTCAGGCGTTGGGTCGGCTTCCGTCACCAGCAGCGCTCCGCATCTCGTCCAACCGCGCAAGCATCGGCATCGGATCCACTCCCACCGTCCCCGGCAAGAACTCCGCGATCGTCTCGGCCGTCCAACCGCCGGAGGCATACGCCGCACGGAGTTCCCGCGGCTGCGCCCACACCGCGATCTTCGGTCCGGCCACCGTGTAGACCTGCCCCGTCACGCCCGCGTCCCGAGCCCGGTCCGACAGCAGGTACACCACGAACGCGGCCACGTCCTCCGGCTCCCCGATCTCCGTCAACTCCATGGGCACCCCCGCGGACATCCGCGTCCGCGCGACCGGAGCGACCGCGTTCGCGGTCACCCCGTACCGGTGCAGGCCCAGCGCGGCGCTCCGCACGAGCGAGATGATCCCGCCCTTGGCCGCGCTGTAGTTGGCCTGGGACACCGAGCCCTGGTGGTTGCCGCTGGTGAACCCGATCAACGTGCCCGCGCGCTGCCCCCGCATCACCGCCGACGCCGCCCGGAACACGGTGAACGTGCCCTTCAGATGGGTGGCGACGACCGGGTCCCACTCCTCCTCGGACATGTTGAACAGCATCCGCTCACGCAGGATCCCGGCCACGCACACGACCCCGTCGAGTCGCCCGTACGATGCCAGCGCGGTGTCGACGACCCGCTGTCCGCCCGCCATCGTCGAGATGTCGTCGGCGACGGCGACCGCCTCGCCGCCCGCCGCCTCGATCTCCTTGACGACTGACTCGGCGACCTCGCTCGTGGGCGCGGCACCGTCCACGCCCACGCCGTAGTCGTTGACGACGACCCGCGCGCCCTGCGCTGCCGCCGCGAGCGCCACCGCTCGTCCGATGCCACGCCCTGCCCCCGTGACGGCGACGACCTTGCCGGCCAAGAAGTTCCCCACGCCCGGCCCCCTCCCAGAGTTTCTGACGGACCGTTAGATTTGGGTTGCGAGGTACAGGTTGACCCGTCAGTCGGTCGGGGACAAGCCCCGGGGAGGCATGGAATGACACTGCCGGTCGAGTTCCACGACATCGCGAAGCGCGTCAACAACTGGGGGCGCTGGGGGGCCGACGACGAGATCGGCACGCTGAACCTCGTCACCGACGACGTCGTCCGCGCGGCCGTCGCCGAGGTCCGCACCGGCCGCCGCGTCCCGCTCGCGCTGCCCCTGCGGGAGGACGGCGTGCAGAGCGGGCTGATCCCTGGCCGGGTCAACCCCCTGCACGCCATGGTGCAGATCAACCAGGAGATCTTCGGCCCGGGCACGGTGGCGTGCTCCGACGACGCCGTGACGATGGGCCTACAGGCGGGCACCCATTGGGACGCGCCGGCGCACGTCTCGCACTCGGGGAAGCTCTACAACGGCCGTCCGGCCGCCACCGTCACCGCACACGGCGGGGCCGAGTTCAGCGGCATCGACAAGGCGCGGCACGTCGTCTCGCGCGGGGTGCTGCTCGACGTGGCACGCGCGCGTGGCGTCGACCGGCTGGCGGGCGGGCACGCGGTCACCCCGGAGGACTTGGAGGCGGCCGAGGAACTGAGCGGTACGCGCGTGCGTGCGGGCGACGTCGTGCTCGTGCGGACCGGGCAGGTCCAGGTCTATCTGGCCGGGGACAAGCAGGGGTACGGGTTCCCCTCGCCGGGGTTGTCGGTCCGCACCCCGGAGTGGTTCCACGCGCGCGATGTGGCCGCCGTCGCCAACGACACCCTGACCTTCGAGATCTTCCCGCCCGAGATCGACGATCTGTGGCTGCCCGTGCACGCGCTCCACCTCGTGGAGATGGGCATGCTGCAGGGCCAGAACTGGAATCTCGAAGAGTTGTCCACAGCCTGTGGAGAAACGGGCCGGTACGCGTTCCTGCTGTCGGCGATGCCCGAACCGTTCGTCGGCGGGACGGGAACTCCGGTGGCCCCGGTAGCCGTTCTCTGACCACCACGAACACCCGAACACCCGAACCCCGCCCCTCACCAACCCCCGAACCTCACAGCCCCCGAAATCCACGTACAACGTCGGCTGGCGGCGCGCGGCTGCCCGCCCCGAGCACGGCACCGCGCACCGCCATCCGACTCGGCGTACCCCCCACCCTCGGCTTCCCTCGAGCGGGGGCTCCATCGACTCCCCTCGGCCCTGAGGGAACCGACGCCGAATCGCGACCCGCACTCGGCGAGGGCCTCCGTCACCGAAGCCCTCGTCGTCCCCTCACGGCGAATCGCTGACCACAAGCGTGATCAAACGGACACGTCACGTCAACACCCGAACGGAGATTTATTACTTACACCCCATTTGCGATGGCCGCGCACGGAAGCACAGCCAGGCGCACCGACCCCTGACCGGCCAAGGCCGACAGCGCTTTCTGCGCCCATGCTCCACAACCTGCCGAGCCTCCCGCGCCGTGCGCCCGTCAGGAGGGAGGACCCCGAGGAACACCCGGATCGCTCAGACCACCTCGAAGGCGAACCCTTCGCAGGCCGACTCCCGGCCGGCCGCGCTCCCGCACTCCGTCGCGTTCCCGTGGCCCACCGCGGCCGCGTGGCCCACCGCGGCCCCGTGGCCCACCGCGGCCGCGTCGGACCCGGCGCAGCGGTCCAGTTCGCACCAGATCCGCTTGCCCGCACCCTCGACGCTCCACCCCCAGCGGTCCGCGAGGCCGTCCACGAGGGCCAGGCCACGGCCGCCGGTCGCGTCGTCGCCGGCACACCGGGGCACGGGGGCCCGGTCGCTGGTGTCGGCCACCTCCAGGCGGACGATGGACGGTTCGCCCGGGTCGTCGGCCGCCTCACCCTCCGACACCGACGGCAGGGACAGCCGCAGCACGGCCGGACAGCCGGTGTGCACCACGGCGTTGGTGACCAGTTCGGAGACGAGCAGGATCAGCGTCTCGGCGAGCGGCTCCTCGTCCCCTATCCCGGACCCGGCAAGACGCGAACGGGCCCACCTCCGGGCGCGCCCCACCTCAGCGGGGTCGGGCCGGATCTCCAGCTGCACCTTAAGCACCTGCACCGCTCACACCATCCGAACCGGCGGACACATGGCCGTGCGCCACGCAAGCCACGCGAGCCGCGTGTGCACCATGACGACGGGGGCCACGATCGTAGCCATTTTCTGCATGGCCAGAACAACAGCCAGAGGCAGGGTGACGGAACGTGAATCCCTTACGAGACAGCTTGGTTGACGTACAGTCACCTCAACAAGCGCTTCGGGCATATTCCAGCGCGAAGGAGTACCCGTGCGGCATACTGTGCGACGCTCGTCGCGGGGAGTCGAACAGGCGGGGGTCAATTGCCCGTCCGCCCAGCAAATGGCGGCGCGCACCGCCGAATCCGGCACCGCCCCAGGGGCACCGCCGACATGGCTCATGCTCGGAACCACTCGCATCCCACAGAAGGTACCGGAGCGACGCGCCGACTCCGGGCCGTGACGGGTCACGCATCGGACACAACCCGATATCAACGCTCCGTGATTCCGGTATGCCACAATCCGCGACATCCGTACGATCGTCTGCCCGCCATCCTGGCCGTCACCGCAGGCAGCGGGCGTCGGGCACCGTCAATGGCCCACCTCTGACAGCAAGTCACCCGCGAGCAGTTCCTCACTATCCGTAGTCGCACCCGTACGTCGGGTGCGCGTCCAAGCCCTCTTGAGCAGCAGATGTACGTCCGATTCCCAGGTGAAACCCATGCCGCCGTGCACCTGGAGGCAGTCGCGCGCACCGCGCACGGCGGCCTCGTCGGCGAGGAGCCGGGCCGCCGCGATATCGGCCGGGGCGGCGGTGACGGCGGCCGCGTAGAGCGCCGCGCGGGCCATCTCGACCCGCACCAGCAGCTCCGCGCACAGATGCTTGACCGCCTGGAAGGCCCCGATGGGCTGTCCGAACTGCTCGCGCGCCCGGGCGTGTTGCACGGCCAGCTCGCACGCGCGCGTGGCCGTGCCGACCTGCTCTGCGGCGGTGAGGAGGACGGCGACGGGGTCCACGGCGACCGATGCGCCCGCGCCGCCCGCCTTGACCCGGTGCAGCGGCGTCAGCGGGTCCACCGAACGCACCCGCACGGCCCCCTCGAAGCCCTTCAAGCTCTCGAAGCCCTTGAGGCCCGGGAGGCCCGGGAGGCCCTCGAGATCCTTGAAGTCGCCGGCGTCCCCGGCACCCCCGCCACCCCCGCCACCCCGGCCACCCCGGCCACCCCGGCCACCCCGGCCACCCACGAGGACGACATCCGCCTCCGTCAGCCACTCCACCATTCCGCCGCCGTCCGCCGCCGCGACGACTGTCTCCCCCTCGGCCGCGCCGGGCACGTGTCCTGCCGCGAGGTGGGTGGCGATCAGCGGGCCGGGGAGCAGGGCTCGGCCCGCCTCCTCGAACGCCAACACCGCTTCGGGGAGCCCCAGCCCGACCCCGCCGTCCGCCTCGGGCAGCCGCAGTGCGAAGAACCCGGCCGCCCCCAGCTCCCGCCACAGCGCCCGGTCCAGCCGCCCCGGCCGGTCCACGGCGGCCCGCAGCGCCGTACGGTCGAAGCGGCGCGCCAGCAGCCCCCGTACGCCGTCCCGCAGCGCTCGCTGATCTTCCGTCAGTTGGAAACGCATGGGAGAGAGTTCACCGCCCCTTCGGTAGCCCCAGGATCCGTTCGGCCACGATGTTGCGCTGGATCTGCGAGGTGCCGGCCGCGATGGTGTACGACAGCGAGGAGAGCCGCTCGACGACCCAGGGGTGGTCGAGGTCGAGACAGGCGTCGCCCAGGACGTCGGCCGCGGTGTCGTAGAGGTCCTGGCGCGCCTGCGAGTACCTCAGTTTGAAAACCGAACCGCCGACGCCCGGCAGGCCCCCCGTGGCCTGCGCCTCGCTCACGTTCCACTGCGTCAGCCGCCACAGCGCCCTGAACTCGGCGTTGAGGCGGCCCAGCCGCCGCCGTAGCGCGGGATCGTCCCAGCGGCCATTGCTCCGTGCCTCGCGGGCGAGTTCGCCCAGCACCCGGCGGCAGGCGACGACCTCGCCGACGAAGGCGGTGCCGCGCTCGAAGGACAGCGTCACCATCGTCACCCGCCAGCCGTCGTTCTCCTCGCCCACCCTGTTGGCCCCCGGCACCCGCACCTCGTCGAGGAACACCTCGGCGAACTCGGCGGACCCGGCGAGGGTGCGCAGTGGCCGCACGGTGATGCCGGGCGCGTCCATGGGCATCGCCAGCCAGGTGATGCCCTTGTGCTTCGGCGCGCCCGGGTCGGTGCGGACCAACAGCTCGCACCAGTCGGCGACTTCCGCGTGCGAGGTCCAGATCTTGGAGCCGCTCACCACGTAGTCGTCGCCGTCGCGCCACGCGCGCGTGCGCAGCGCCGCGAGGTCGGAGCCGGCGTCGGGCTCGCTGAAGCCCTGGCACCACACCTCCTCGCCGCGCAGGATCGGCGGCAGCCAGCGCGCGCGCTGCCCGGCCGTCCCCTCGGCGGCGATGGTCGGCCCGGCGTGCAGGAGTCCGACGAACCCCGCCCCCACATAGGGTGCGCCCGCCTTCTCCGTCTCCTCCAGGAAGATCAGCCGGACGGTCGGGGAGGCGTCCCAGTGGACGTCGGCGTATCCCGCCTCGTACAGCCTGCGCTGCCAGCCGAGGTCGTAGGCGCGGCGGCCGGGCCAGTCGTCCGGGGACGGCTTCGGCGGGAGCGTCGGCAGCACCTTGCCGAGCCAGTCCCGCAGCCGGGCCCGGAACTCGGCGTCCTCGGGGCTGTCCGAGAGGTCCATCAGCTGTCGAGGTCCAGGTCCAGCATGCGGATCGCGTTGCCCCGCATCAGCTTGTAGACCGTCTCGTCGTCGAGGCCCTTGACGTGGTCGAGGGCGACCTCCTTGGTGTGCGGGAAGGTCGAGTCGACGTGCGGGTAGTCGGTCTCGAAGGTCGCGTTGTCGCGCCCCACGACGTCCAGCGAGGCGACGCCGTGCTTGTCGCGGAAGAAGCAGCAGAAGATCTGCCGGTAGTAGTACGTGGACGGCGGCTCGGGGATGAGGTCGCGGACCCCGCCCCACGCGCGGTGCTCCTCCCACACGTCGTCGGCGCGCTCCAGGGCGTACGGGATCCAGCCCATCTGGCCCTCGGAGTAGGCCAGTTTGAGGCGCGGGAAGCGGACCAGGACCCCGCTGAAGAGGTAGTCCATCATCGAGGCCATGGCGTTGTTGAAGGACAGGGACGCCTGGACGGCCGGGGGCGCGTCCGGTGAGGCGGCCGGCATCTGCGACGACGAACCGATGTGCATGTTGACGACCGTGCCCGTCTCCTCGCACACCGCGAAGAACGGGTCCCAGTACCCGGAGTGGATGGACGGCAGCCCCAGATGGCTGGGGATCTCCGAGAACGTCACCGCGCGCACCCCGCGGGCCGCGTTGCGCCGGATCTCCGCGACCGCCAGCCCGACGTCCCACAGCGGGATCAGACACAGCGGGATCAGCCGGCCGCCGCTGCCCCCGCACCACTCCTCGACCATCCAGTCGTTGTAGGCGCGCACACAAGCCAGCGCGACCTCCTTGTCGTGCGCCTCGGCGAACGTCTGCCCGCAGAAGCGCGGGAAGGACGGGAAGCAGAGGGAGGCCTCGACATGGTTGAGGTCCATGTCGGCCAGGCGTGCCTTCGGATCCCAGCAGCCGCGCCGCATCTCCTCGCGGGTGATCCCCTCCAGCGTCATCTCGTCCCGGTCGAATCCGACGGCGGCGATGTTGCGCTTGTACGGGAACTTCAGGTCCTCGTAGATCCACCAGTCGGTGGGCTGACCGTCCGGGTCCATCGTGATCTGGTACTTCCCGGCGACGTAGGCGAGCTCGCCGATCCCGGCGGTGAGGGGCTGCGGCCCCCGGTCCCGGTATCTGCGCGGCAGCCAGGTCGCGAAGAGGTGCGCGGGCTCGATCACGTGGTCGTCGACGCTGATGATGCGGGGCAGTTCGGTCATGGGACCCCCACTCATGAATCCACTCATGAATCCACTCACATCCGATCACATCCGGTGGACGTATCGGCGGTCGTATCTGATGGACCGTCAGATTCGGTGTACCAAGAAGGCTAGTGCGACCCCCCTGGACCAGCAAGGCGCCGGGCTCTACGCTCTGCCCACGATCTGACAGACCGTCAGCTTTAGGGGGCCGCCGTGACCGACACCGCCCGCGCGCTGAGCACGTCCCGCACCCTCTGGGAGCTCCTCGCCCGCCGCGCCGACCTCACCCCCGACCGCCGGGTCCTCCTCCAGGAGGACCGCGCGCTCACCTTCGGCGAGCTACGCGCGCGTGCCGAGCGGACGGCGGCCGGACTGCACGACCTGGGCGTGCGCCCCGGCACGGTCGTCGCCTGGCAGCTGCCCACCCGCCTCGAAACGGCCGTCCTGTCCTTCGCCCTGGCCCGCCTCGGGGCCGTGCAGTCACCCGTCATCCCCTTCTACCGCGACCGCGAGGTCGGCTTCGCGCTGCGCGAGTCGAAGGCGGAGTTCTTCGCGGTGCCGGGCGTGTGGCGGGGCTTCGACCACACCGAGATGGCGCGAAGGCTCGGCGCGAAGGGCGTCTTCGAGGCGTACGACGACCTCCCCGAGGGGGACCCGGCGGTCCTCCCCGCCCCGCCCGCCGACGGCGTCTCGGTGCGCTGGATCTACTGGACCTCGGGCACCACCTCCGACCCCAAGGGCGTGCTGCACACCGACCGCTCGCTGATCGCGGGCGGATCGTGTCTCGCGCACGCGCTGCACCTGTCGGCGGACGACGTCGGCTCCATGGCGTTCCCGTACGCCCACATCGCCGGCCCCGACTACACCGTCATGCTGCTGCTGTACGGCTTCCCGGCGGTGATGTTCGAGCACTTCGCGCTGCCGGACGCGCTGGAGGGCTACCGACGCCACGGGGTGACGGTCGCGGGCGGGTCGACGGCGTTCTACTCGATGTTCCTCGCCGAGCAGCGCAAGCAGCCGGGGGTTCCGGTGATTCCCACCCTGCGGCTGCTGGCGGGCGGCGGCGCGCCCAAACCGCCGGAGGTGTACCACTGCGTCGTGCGCGAGATGGGCGTGCAGCTCACGCACGGGTACGGGATGACCGAGGTACCGATGATCACCATGGGCGCGCCGGACGACACCGCGGAGAACCTCGCGACGACGGAGGGACGGCCACCCGAGGGCATGGAGATCCGGATCGCGCAGGGCGGGGAGGTGCGGCTGCGCGGAGAGGCCGTGTGCCGGGGCTATCTGGACCCCGCCCAGACCGCCGAGGCCTTCGACGCGGACGGGTTCCTGCGCACCGGCGACCTGGGGCACCTGACCGACAGCGGTCACCTGGTCCTCACCGGGCGGCTGAAGGACGTCATCATCCGCAAGGGGGAGAACGTGTCGGCCAAGGAGATCGAGGACCTGCTCGCCGCCCATCCGGCCGTCGGGGACGTGGCGGTGATCGGCCTGCCGGACGCGGAGCGCGGGGAACTGGTGTGCGCGGTGGTGGAGCGGTCGGCGGACGCCGGGGAGCCGCTGACTCTGGAAGCGGTCGCTTCCCATCTGCGTGCGGCCGGACTGTCCGTGCACAAGCTGCCGGAGCGGCTGGAGGTGGTGGACGCCCTTCCGCGCAACGACACGCTCAGGAAGGTGCTCAAGTACAAGCTGCGCGAGCGCTTCTCCGGGTGAGTGTCACTCGGGAACGGTGAAGTAGCGGGCGAAGGCGGGCACGATCTCCGCCTCGCCGACCTTGCCGTCCGCGTCGGCGTCGAGAACCGCGGCGGCCCCGCGGGCGACCTCGTCGGGGGCTCCGAGGGCCTTGAGGACCCGTACGGTGTCCGCGACCGTGGCCCGGCCGTCGCTGTCGGCGTCGGCGATGTCCAGGGCCGCGTGCAGGAAGGGGCGGGCGATCTCGGCGAACCGCTCCGGGTTGTCGCGCAGGCGCTTGACCGCGCCGTTCACGAACTCCTCCCGGGTGATGCGCTGGTCGCCGTCCCGGTCGGCGATGCCGGCCATGCCCTGCCAGAAGGCCTCGGCGCCGGCGTACAGGGCCTGTCCCTTGTCGGAGCGGGCCGCGACGTCGAACTCGGCGAGCAGCGCCTTGGCCGCCGCACCGAAGTCCGCCCGGTCGATGTAGCCGTTGCCGTCCTGGTCGAAGGTGGCGAACCGGGCGGCGATCCTGCGTTCGTACTCACTGCTGACCATGTCTTGTCGGCCGCCTTACGTCATCACGTGGGGATACTTCCGGCAGGAGCGTACGACGCCGGCGACGCCCCGACAGCGGGAAGCCGACGTCTGTACCAAGACCGGGGGAGTTCCGGTACGCGGGTGTGGCAGAGCGGACCCCGGACTCTCGCCGGTCCCCGGTGAGCGGGGTCCGGCTGCGCATGGAACGGTCGCGGCTACGCCGAGTGGGTTCCCGCTACGCCGAGAGCGGTTCCGTCCCGTCGTCCACGGCGTCGGCGAGGTCCCCGTAGACGTCGAAGAGGCGGCGGACGCCCAGCGCGCCCAGGACCCGGTTGACGTGCGAGTCCTCGGCCGCGCCCCGCGCGGGGAGGATCAGGCGCAGCCGTCCCCGGCAGGAGCGGATGAGACGGCGCGACGCGATGAGCACGCCGACGCCGCTGGAGTCGCAGAAGTACACCTCGGAGAGGTCCAGGACGAGATGGTGACGGCCCTCGGCCACCTCGTCGTGCACCCGCTGCCGCAGCACCGGCGACGTCACCAGATCCAGCTCGCCCGACACATGGAGCACGGCCCACCCGCCCTGCTCGCCGCCGGTCACTTTGAAGGCCACCACCACGCCCTTCGCTCGCTGTAGCTCGCTGTAAACGGAAGCTGTCCCTACGCTTCCTTGCAGCGCGGCTGCCCAGCGGCCGTGCCCCGAAACACCGAAGAAAAAACAGAAACCAAAGGAAAGAGGCTTGTTTCCGTCATATCCAGTCCGGTTCGATCCGTAATTGTCGGGTAGACGCGGCCCATACCAGGCGCTCGCCGACAGGGGGCGCACATTGAAACAAAGGGGCGTGCATAACCGGACGTGCCGACTACATTCGAGGTGACGGTGGACGCAGGCTGGACACAGGCACGGCCGACGACACGGGCATGGGTGAGGGGGCCGCATGGCGAAGAGGGACGCACCGCCCCGCTGGGACCGCAAGATGCAGCAGCGACTCGCACGCGGTGAGGCAGCCGCCCTCGGCGAGCTCTACGACCGTTTCGCTTCGCTCGTGCACGGTCTCGCCCACCGCGTGCTCGAAGACGAACGCGCGGCCGACGGCATCACTCGCGAGGTCTTCGCCCACGTCTGGGAACACCCCGACGCCTACGACCCCAAGCAGGGCCCCCTGCGCACCTGGGTCGCCGCACTGACCCACCGCCTCGCCGTACAGCGACTGCACGCCACCGAGACCGCCGCACTGGCCAAGACCGGCCACGGCTCCGCCGAAGCGACCGAGGAACTGGAGCGCAAGGTGCGGCACGCCTCGGTCGCCGCCCGCGCCGACTACATCGTCCAGGCCATGCCCGCCCCACTGCGCGCCGCCCTGGAACTGGCCTACTTCCAGCGCCGCGACTACCGCCAGACCGCGGCCGACCTCGGCGTCACCGAGGACGAGGCCCGCCGCCGGCTCCGCCTCGGCCTCCAACTCCTCTCCACCGCCCACGACGCCCCGTCCCCCGGCGCACCCCCCGGCTACGGGGGTGCGGCGTGAGCGGCACGAACGGTTTCGAGCCGTGCGACGGCGAGAACGAGGAGGACAGGAGGAACGGCGAGAACGGGGAGGGCGGAGCGAACAGGGAGGACGCGAAGCCCCGCGAGGAGACGGGGACGACAGAGGGAACGGACGAGGAGAGCGTGGACACGAACGCCAAGGGCGGCACCCCCGCGCCCGCACCCACGCCCCGCATCCCGCTCCCCCGCGCCTCCGTGGAGGACAGCGGCCTGCCGTTGCCCGTGCTGGAGGACCCGGCCTCCCCGGCACCGCCACCGCTCACCCTCGAACACCCGGTGCTCAAGTCCCTGCTCGGCGCCTGGGCGCTGGCCGCCTGCTCGGCCGAGGAGACGGCGGCCGTGGAGGACCACCTCGGCGGCTGCGGTGCCTGCGCCGACGAAGCACGGCGACTGCGTGAGGCGGTCGGCCTGCTCCAGCGCCCCGAGAGCCTCGACCTCGACCCCGGCCTGCGCACCCGCGTCCTCGACGGCTGCCTTGACCGACGCCCGCCCCGCATCCCGGTGCCGGCCTGGGCCGCGTCGTACGACGCCGAGACCGCGCGGCTCGACGCCCTGCTCCAGGACTTCGGGGACGCCGAGTGGCACGCGCCCGTACGGCTGCGCTGGTTCCGCGGCGACGGCGAGACATACCGCCGGACGACCGTCGCCGGCGTCATCGCCCACCTGCTCGCCGTCGACGGACTGGTCGCGGTGGCCCTGGGCCTGGACGACCCGCTGGACGCCGTCGAAAAACCCGAGGAGCGGGAAGAGCGGGAAGAGCGGGAGCGGCTCGCGGACGGACCGCCGGTCACGCCCGCCCGCCGCACCGAGGCGCTCTGGGCGGGCTCGCACTACCCGCCCACGCGTTCCGTGCGCGCCCCCTGGCGCGAACAGGCCCACGCCCTCGTCCGCACGGTCTCCTTCACCGGTGCCGACCCCGGCACCCTGCCCGTCTCGTACGGCGGCTTCGAACTGCCCCTGCGGGACGCGATGCTGGACCGCGCCTTCGAGTGCTGGGTGCACGCCGAGGACATCGCGGAAGCCGTCGACTACCCCTACGCACCGCCCGCCCCGCGCCACCTCCACGGCATGATCGACCTGGCCGCGCGGATGCTCCCGGAGACGCTTGCGGCCCGCCGCCGGGCCGGCCTCGCCGCCCCCTCGCACACCCGCCACCTGGTGCCCGCCGGCCGCCCCGGCCGCAGCCTCCGTCTGGAGATCGAGGGCTCGGGCGGCGGCCAGTGGCTGATCCCCCTGGACTCCCCCGGCGCGGTCGCCTCAGCCGACCACGAGGTGGCCCACGTGGCCCTGGACGACGTCGAGTTCTGCCGCCTGGCCGCAGGCCACGTATCCCCGGAGGAGGCGGCGGCCGGCCAGTTGGGCGACCGCGCCGCGATCAGGGACGTACTGTTCGCGGCGGCGGCGCTGAGCAGGATGTAGCTGTAGCACCTAGGCGAACACGACCGTCCGGCGGCCGTTCAGCAGGATTCGTCGTTCCGCGTGCCACTTGACCGCGCGGGCCAGTGCCTGGCACTCGACGTCGCGGCCGATGGCGACCAGCTGGTCGGGGGTGACGCCGTGGCCGACGCGTTCGACCTCCTGCTCGATGATCGGGCCCTCGTCGAGGTCGGCGGTGACGTAGTGCGCCGTCGCACCGATCAGCTTCACGCCCCGCGCGTGCGCCTGGTGGTACGGCTTCGCGCCCTTGAAGCTCGGCAGGAAGGAGTGGTGGATGTTGATGATCCGGCCGCTGAGCTGCTTGCACAGGTCGTCCGACAACACCTGCATGTAGCGGGCCAGGACGACCAGCTCGACGTCCTGCTCCCGGACCAGCTCCAGCAGCTCCGCCTCGGCCTGCGCCTTGTTCTCCTTCGTCACCGGGATATGGCGGAAGGGAATGTCGTACGAGCCCACGAGCTCGGCGAAGTCGGTGTGGTTGGACACCACGGCCGCGATCTCCACCGGCAGCGCGCCGATGCTGGCGCGGAACAGCAGGTCGTTCAGGCAGTGGCCGAACTTGCTGACCATGAGGACGATGCGCATCCTGTCGTCGGCCCGGTTGATCTGCCAGTCCATGTGGAAGGAGTCGCCGATCGCCGCGAAGCTCGCACGCAGCTTGTCCACGGTCACCGGCGGCTCGGCCGAGAAGTGGACGCGCAGGAAGAACAGGCCCGTGTCGCGGTCGCCGAACTGCTGACTGTCCTCGATGTTGCAGCCGGTCATGAAGAGGTAGCTCGACACGGCGTGCACGATGCCCTGCTTGTCGGGGCAGGAAAGTGTGAGGACGTACTGATCGGCGGGGGTTGCCTCGGCTCGGGTGGACTGCTCAGTCATGCGGGACAGGGTCTCATGCCCCTACCGGCCGAACAGAACCCTGTCCGCCACGCGGACCGGGCCCACCCGGACCGGACCGACCCGGACCCGGCATACGGACCCGGTCTACGCCGACCTGGTCATGATGTGCAGCACCTCGAGGGTCCGGGGCGGGGCGTCGGGTTCGTCGCCGTCGGCCGTCGCCATCCGGACATGCGCGTCACGCGCCGCCCGTACGGCGTCCGGCCAGCCCTGGTGCTCGACGTACGCGGAGACGGGGGCGTCCGGCCCTACCTGGTGCATGATCCGCAGCACGCGCAGCACGGCGGTGTCGACGAGCGCCGCCTCCTGCGAGTCGCGGAAGATCGTGCCGACGTACTTCTCGGCGGACCAGTTGTCGAGCCAGGTGTCCTCGACGAGGCGGTACACGGCGTCGGTGACGTCCCCGTACCCTTCGACGCCGGACAGCCAGACGTTCTGCTGGAACACCGGGTCGGAGAGCATGTGCAGCGCGGAGCGCACATTGCTGCGCCAGCGCCACCACGGCATGTCGTTGAGTGGCATGCCGCCCATGGTGGAGGAGCGACGGCCGCGACGGGAAGAGTTCTCCGAACCTTGCACGGTCATCGATCGTACGTTTCCCCGTCACAGGAGCCTCACGACCCCCTGCAATTCACCTCGACGTCACCACTCGTTGACCGTGAGTCACTCGCAGGTTGGCTATGTGACGGAATCGTGCGTGTCCATGACCGGCAAGCGACGCCCTTCCCTGCGAAGTACCTTCCTCCCCAGGTCCTTCCGCTTCACCAGGTCCCTCAGAGCGACCGCCCTCTCGGCGGGCGCCGTGGCCGTCTGCGCGTCACTCGCCGTCGGTTGCGGGGTCGTCCCCGGTACCACGGGGGGTTCCGGGGACGACCCGATCGTCGTCATGACCTGGGCGCCCGAGGGCACGTCGGCGACCAACAAGGCGGGCATGCCCGCCTTCGCCCGCGCCTACGCCCGCTGGATCAACGCGAACGGCGGCCTCAACGGCCGCAAGCTCAAGGTGCTGACCTGCAACGACCACAACGACACCGTGTCCGCCGCGAAGTGCGCCCGCCGGGCGGTCAAGGAGAACGCGGTCGCCGTCGTCGGCTCCTACAGCCAGCACTCCGACGCCTTCTTCCCCTACCTGGAGGGCGACGGCATCCCCTACATAGGCGGCTACGGCGTCACGAACGCGGAGTTCACCAGCCCGCTCTCCTACCCCGTCAACGGCGGCCAGCCCTCCCTCCTGGCCGGCCTCGGCAAGGAGCTGGCCGCGACCTGCGGTCCCGTCTCCCTGATCCGCCCCGACACCATCGCCGGCGACGCGCTGCCCACGATGCTCAACGCCGGGCTGACCGCGGGCGGCCACGACAAGGCCAAGGACCAGCGCGCGCCGGAGGACTCCACCGAGTACTCGGCACAGTCCGAGACCGCCCTGGAACACGTGACCGACGGCAAGAGCGCGAAGAACGAGAAGGGGTGCGTGGTGCCCGCCCTCGGGGACCGCACCAGCACCTTCATGGACTCCTTCCGGCGCGCCCGCACGGACTACACCGCCGTCAACACCGCCACCGTCCTCGGCAGCGTCGACCAGACGGTCATCGACGCGGCCGGCGGCGGCTCCGGGCCCTACGAGGGGTCCTACGTCACCGGCTGGTACCCCGTGGCGAGCGACCCCGCCTGGAACCCGATGAAGAAGGTCATCAGCGAGGAGGCGTTCTCCGACACCCGCATCGACGCCGGCGACACCGGAGTGCAGACCACCTGGATCGCCTACAACGTGTTCCGGCAGGCCGTGGAGTCGCTGGGCGACGGCGAGGTGACCTCCACCTCCGTGCGGGGCGCCCTGGACGACGGGCTGAAGATCACCACCGGCGGGCTCACGCCGACGCTCCGCTGGCAGTTCACCGACCGGCTCGCCTCCATCGGCTTCCCCCGCCTGGTCAACGCCGACGTGACCCTCCAGACCGTGCGGAAGGGCCGGCTGGTGGCCGCCAAGAAGGGCTTCACCGACATGACGAAGACCCTGGAGAAGGCGGACGTCGACTGACGAACCGCCCCCTCCCGCCGACTGGAGCTGGATGGGCCGGCTGGAGCTGGATGGGCCGGCTAGAGCTGGGTGGGCTGGCGCCGGGTCAGGCCGTACGTCTTCGCGATCTCGTTCCACAACGTCGCGGCCTGCGACTTCTGGGCGCTGGCGGTGCCGCTGTCGCGGTTGCCAGCCTGTGTCTCGGAGGTGGTGCGGGCCGAGCCCTTCTTGCAGCTCTTCTTCTTGCTGCCGGCGACCTGGTCGGCCCAGGCCGCGTAGTGGTCGTCGGCGGACGCGGACGCCTGCCACGCCTTGGTGAGGGCGGTGGTCAGCGCGTCGTGGTTCGGCAGCTGGTCGACCTTCAGCCCGGCCAGACTCGTCACCAGGTCGGTGCGCTGTTTCGCCGCGGCCCGCAGATCCGTGGCGGCCTGTGCGAGGTTGCCGCAGGCCTTCACCTCGGCCACCGCGCTGATCACGCTGGCCCGGCTGCTGCCGCTGTCCGCCAGCAGCTTGTCCAGCGCGACGGCCTGCTGCTCGGCCGCACCGGTCGCCTTTGACGTGGACCCGCCGGTCGCGGGAGCGGACGCGGCGACGGTCTTGTTGTCGTCGCCCTTGCCGCCGCCCCCGCCGGAGAGCAGCGCGCCCGCGCCGACCCCGACGACCGCGAGGGCCACCCCGATCGCCGCGAACAACGGCACCCGCGAGCCGCTACGGCCACCCCGGCCGCCGTCGTCGTCACGCGCCCCGCGCCGCCCGCCCGCCGCCGGCTCACCGGGCGGGGTGTAGGCGGGCTGCGGGGAGCGGGCGGCGGGCCCGGCGCCGTAGCCCTGCGGGCCGCCGTAGCCGCCATGGCCGCCGTATCCGGGGGGCTCCGGCTCGGAGAAGCGCGGAAGCTGCTGCGTGGACCCGGCCGGGCTCTCGCTGCCCGGGCCGCTGCGGAAGAGGTTCTCGAACTCGGCGGGCGGCTGCCGGTCCCCGCCGGCCTGTGCGGGGACGGGCGGGAGGTACTGGGTGGCCTCGGCGTCGGAGTGTGTGCCGGGCTGCGCGCCCGGCTGGGTGCCGTGGGTGGGCATCGGGCCGGGGCCCGGAGCGGGCCCGTTCTGCGGGGTGCGACCCAGGAAGTGGGTCGACTCGGCCTGGGTCTCGGGCGGCAGTGCGCCCGGCACGACCGGCGGCAGGTACTGCGTCGCGCCCTCGTCGACGGGTGCGGCGGCGGGGACGGGCGGCAGGTACTGGGTGGCGCCCTCGTCGACCGTGGAGGCCGGAGTCGGGGCCGCCGGTATCGGCGGTATGTACTGCGTCGCACCGTCGTCGAAAGCCGCGGTGGACGCCGAGGCGGCAGAGGCGGCGCGGGGAGCGGCCGGTGGCAGCGGAGTGCTCGGCGTGCCCTGGCCGTACGTCGGATGCGCCGGGGCCGGTGAGCCCTCCGTCGGGAGCGGGCCCGCGCCCGGCTGCGTGCCGCCGCTCCACGGGGCCGCCTGCGGGGCGTTCCAGTGGTCCAGCTGCTGGTGCTGCTGGTGTGCCTGGCCCCTCTGGTCCGACTGGCCCGTCTGGTCCGACTGGCCCGTCTGGTCCGACTGGCCCGTCTGGCCCGTCTGGCCCGTCTGGTCCGACTGGCCCGTCTGGTCCGCGGGGAGCGGCCAGCCCGGGGACGGGGGCTGCGGGGCGGGCGTCTGCGGGTCGGGACCCCAGGGCTGCCCCCAGGTCTGGCCGCCGGCCGGCGCCTGCTGCTGCCCGTACTCCGGTCGGCCGTACTGCTGCTGCCCGTACTCGGACTGCCCGTACTGCTGCTGGCCGCCGTACTGCTGCCGGCCGTGCTCCTGGTTGTGCTGCTGACCGTGCTGCCGGTCGTGCTGCGGGTCGTGCTGAGCGCCGTACTGGCCAAAATGGTCGTCCGACGGCGGTGCGGGCGGCTGTTCCGGACGGGGCGCCCGCCGTGGGGCGCTCGTCGTCATTCCCGGCAGCAGGGGTTCCCCACCGTCGGAGGGCAGCACGATGCCTTCGCGCGCGGGCTGCGCCGAGGGCTCCTCGCCCTGTCCACTCTGCGTCACCGGGACTCCTACGAATGGGGGACCTTCGGAATCGTCGGTTCACGCTACCGGGTCCCCGGAACCCCGTGCCACGCAGCTCAGAACGTGATCTCCCTCCCGGCGAGGCCGCCAGTGACTTCGGTAACAGATCCGGAGCGCCGTGCGCTGTATTCGTCGCCTGCTGTGCGGGACCTCACTGTCTCCCGCACGTTCACGCAGCGGCGCCCCGTCCGTTCACGCCGCGGTCTGCAACTCCAGCCGCGCCCCGAACTCCCTCACCACCGATTCGTCCCGGAACGGCTCCAGTCGCTGCTGGAGGTCCTCCAGGTACTCCGCGCCCCGGTTCGAGCGGAGCGTCTCCAGCAACTCGACCGCTTTCAGACCGGTGTTGCAGGCCTGTTCGATCTCGCGCTGCTGCACCTGCGCGGTGGCCAGCAGGACGTATCCGATCGCGCGCCGGCGCGCACGGCTCTCCGGATGCCCGGCCAGGGACTGCTGCGCGCAGCGCGCCGCCGACTCGGCCTGGCCCAGGTCGCGGTGGCAGTGCGCCAACTCGTCGGCCAGATAGGCGTCGTCGAAGTGTGCGATCCACACCGGGTCGTCCCCGGCGGACGGATCGGCCGCCTCCAGCGCCGACACCGCCCGCCCGGACGCCGCCTGCGCCCCGCGCGCGTCACCCATCAGGGCGTGCCCGCGCGCCTCCGCCGCGAGGAACATCGCCTCCGCGCGCGGCGTCACACGTCCACGCGCCCCCTCCTGTGCCGCGCGCGCCAACTGGGCGATCTCACGCGGGTTTCCGAGCTGGGCCGCGAGATGGCTCATGGAAGCGGCGAGGATGTATCCGCCGTATCCTCGGTCGCCCGCGGCCTGGGCGAGCCGCAGGGCCTGGATGTAGTAGCGCTGGGCGAGGCCCGGTTGGCCGGTGTCGACGGCCATGTACCCGGCGAGCTCCGTCAACCGGGCCACGGCCGCGAAGAGTTCCCGCCCGACCGCCTCCCGGTAGGAGCCGGCCAGCAGCCCCGAGACCACGCTGTTGAGGTAGTGCACGACGACGGGACGGACATGCCCGCTGCCGTACTGGTGGTCCAGGTCGACCAGCGCCTGCGTCATCGCCTTGACGGCCGCGACGTCGGACAGCCCCACCCGGGGTCCCGCCGAGCGCGCCACCTGCGCGTCGGGCGAGGAGATCAGCCAGTCACGGCTCGGCTCGACCAACGCCGAGGCGGCCACGGACGAACCGGAGAGGAAGTCCCGCCGGCCCACGTCGCTGCGCCACAGCTCGCAGACCTGCTCGATGGCCCCCAGTACCGTCGGCGAGAACTGGAGACCCACACCCGAGGCGAGGTTCTTGCCGTTGGCCATGCCGATCTCGTCGATCGTGACCGCACGGCCGAGTTTGCGGCCCAGCGCCTCCGCGATGATCGCCGGGGCGCGTCCGCGCGGCTGCTGTCCGCGCAGCCAACGGGCCACGGACGTCTTGTCGTAGCGCAGGTCGAGACCGTGCTCCGCACCACACATGTTGACGCGGCGGGCGAGCCCGGCGTTCGAGCACCCCGCCTCCTGGATGAGCGCCTGCAGCCGTTCGTTCGGCTGCCGCGCGACTAGCGGCCTTGCGGCCATTGGCACTACCCCCTGTGGAGTTCCGTACCGAAAAGTTCCGGCCGAGAAGATCAATGCCCCACGGACATGGTGAAAATGCGAGGCATGCGAGGATTGCCGAGTATTTCCGGGTTACCGACGGAAGCCCGCCCCTACCGTGACTACCCGCTCCCGCGCCCGTTCCTGCCGCGCGCCCCCGCACATGCACCCATGCGCCCCGGACGGGGAATCGATGCTCCTCCCCCGCGCAAACGGGCGGGCGTAACCCCCGGTGACCGCTAGAGTTGTGCTCATCGTGGAAGAGACCATCGCGGGCGCCGAAGCCACTCAAATCCCGAAGCAGCGCGGGGAATCGCTGCTCGAGACCGCTGTTCGCTATGCCGAGGAACGTCATTGGGACGTCTTTCCCGGCACCTGGCTGGAACCCGTCGACGGGGTGCAGCGCTGCTCCTGCGGGGAAGCGGCGTGCGACGCGCCGGGTGCGCACCCTGCGCGCCCCGACTGGGAGACGCAGGCCACCGGCAGTGCGACGGTGGCGCGCCGGATGTGGCAGAAGCAGCCGACCGCCTCGATCCTGCTGCCCACGGGGCGTACGTTCGACGCGATCTCCGTTCCGGAGACGGCGGGGTTCCTCGCGTTGGCGCGCATGGAGCGGATGGAGTTGACGCTCGGTCCTGTCACATTGACGCCCGACCGGCGGATGCAGTTCTTCGTGCTGCCGGGGGCGTCGGCGAAGGTGCCGGACCTGGTGCGCAAGCTGGGCTGGTCGCTGGGGGCCCTGGATCTGGTGACGTTGGGCGAGGGGACGTTCGTCGCCGCGCCGCCCACCCGGTTCGGGTCGCGGGGGGCCGTGCAGTGGGCCTGCCGGCCGACGGCCGCCAATCGGTGGTTGCCGGACGCGGAGGAACTGATCTCGCCGTTGGCCTACGCGTGCGGCAGGGATCGCTGACGTCGGATCATCAACGACGTCAACAGCGTCAACGCCGCGCCGTAGGGTTCCCTGTATGACGTCCGTACGCGTGCGTGGGCTCTGGAAGCGGTTCGGTCAGCAGGTCGCTGTCGCCGGGATCGATCTCGATCTGCCCGCAGGGAAGTTCATCGGGCTGGTCGGGCCCAACGGGGCCGGGAAGACGACCACGTTGTCGATGGTGACCGGGTTGCTGCGGCCCGATCAGGGGTCCGTCGAGGTCGTCGGGCACGACGTGTGGCGGGATCCCGTGGCGGTGAAGGCACGGATCGGGGTGCTGCCCGAGGGACTACGGCTGTTCGAGCGGCTGTCGGGGCGTGAACTGCTCGGATACAGCGGGCGGTTGCGGGGACTGCCCGGCGCCGAGGTCGACAAGCGGGCCACGCAGCTGCTCGACGTCCTCGACCTGGCCGGCGCCCAGCACAAGCTCGTGGTCGACTACTCGACCGGCATGCGGAAGAAGATCGGGCTCGCGGCCGCGCTGCTCCACAATCCCGAAGTCCTCTTCCTCGACGAGCCGTTCGAGGGCGTCGATCCGGTGTCCGCGCAGATCATCCGAGGGGTGCTGGAGCGCTACACGGCGTCCGGGGCGACGGTCGTCTTCTCGTCCCATGTGATGGAGCTCGTCGAGTCGCTGTGCGACTGGGTGGCGGTGATGGCGGCGGGACGGATCCGGGCGCACGGGACGCTGGCGGAGGTGCGGGGGTCGGCCCCCTCCTTGCAGCGGGCGTTCCTCGAACTCGTCGGGGCGCACAGGATGGACACGGGCTCCGACCTCGACTGGCTGGGCGGCGGGGCCGCCCGATGAGCGGCGTGACCGCCACCCTCGTCCGGCTGAAGCTGTCGCTGCTGCGTAACGGGTTGCGGCAGTCGGGTGGGCGGCGGGCCGCCTACGTCGCCTCCGCCGTCGTCACTCTGCTGTTCGCCGCGTTGCAGCTGATCGGGTTGATCGCGTTGCGCGGGCACGACCACGCCGTCTCGCTGGTGGTGCTGCTGGGGGCGGTGCTGGGGCTGGGGTGGGCGGTGATGCCGCTGTTCTTCCCCAGCGGCGACGAGACCCTGGACCCGACCCGGCTGGTGATGCTGCCGCTGCGACCCCGGCCGCTGGTGCGGGCGCTGCTGGCGGCCTCGCTGGTGGGCATCGGGCCACTGTTCACGCTGCTGATGCTGGTGGGGTCGGTGGTGGCCGTGGCGCACGGGGCGGCGGCCTGGACGGTGGCCGTCCTCGCCGTCGTGCTCGGGCTGCTGGTGTGCGTGGCGCTCGCGCGGGCCGTGGCCGCCGCCAACATCCGGCTGCTGTCCAGCCGCAAGGGCCGCGATCTGGCGGTGCTGAGCGGGCTGGTGATCGCGGTGGGGGCGCAGGTCGTCAACTTCGGGGCGCAGCGGCTCGGGACGTCCGGGCTGGGGCAGCTCGATCCGGTGGCGGACGTGCTGCGGTGGCTGCCGCCCGCCTCCGCGGTCGGCGCGGTGGACTCGGTGAGCGAGGGGGCGTACGGGGTCGCCGTCGCGCAGATCGCCGTCAGCGCGGCCGCGTTGGCACTGCTGGTGGGGGTGTGGGCGCGGACTCTGACGCGGCTGATGACCTCGCCCGACGGCTCCACTCTCCAGGCCGCCGAGCCGACCGCGCGGAAACGACGAAGCGCGGCGGGGCCGGCGCGGCTGCTGCCCGGCGGGCGCACCGGACCGGTGATGGAACGCAGCCTGCGCTACATCTGGCGCGACCCGAAGACGAAGGCGGCCTGGGTGACCTCGCTGGCCATCGGGCTGATCGTGCCCGTCTTCAACGCGGTGCAGGGCACCGGCTCGATCTACTTCGCCTGCTTCGCCGCCGGGATGCTCGGCATTCAGATGTACAACCAGTTCGGGCAGGACACGTCCGCGTTCTGGATGGTCGCGCTGACCATTTCCTCGTCCCGGGACGCCTACGAGGAGCTGCGGGCGCGGGCGCTGGCCCTGCTGGTGATCACCCTGCCGTACGCGACGCTGGTGACCGTGCTGACGACGGCGCTGCTGGGCGACTGGCCGAAGCTGCCCGAGGCGCTGGGGCTGTCGTTCGCGCTGCTCGGCGCGATGCTGGCGACGGGCGCCTGGACCTCGGCGCGCTTTCCCTACTCGATCCCGCAGGAGGGGCACAAGAACGTCGCTCCCGGCCAGGCCGGACTCGCCTGGATCGCGATCTTCGGCGGCATGGTCGCGGCGGCCCTGCTGTGTGCGCCCGTCATCGCGCTGACGATCTGGCTGAACGTCAGCGCGGGCGCAGACGCCTGGACCTGGCTGCTGCTGCCGACAGGCGCGGTGTACGGCGTGGGCGTCACTGTGCTGGGACTACGGCTGGCGGCGCCGAGGACGGCGAAACGGCTGCCGGAGATCCTGACGGCGGTCAGCAAGGGGTGAGGGAGCAGCGGCAGCGGCACACATGACCCTGGGTAGGGGGAGGAGACGGGGTTCTCAGAGAGTGGGTCGGGCTCTCAGGGAGTGGGTCGGGCTCTCAGGGAGTGGGTCGGGGTTCTCAGGGAGTGTGGGGGGTGAGTACGGCGTCGAGGAACGGCTCGATCGCCGAGCGCCAGGCCTCCGGCTGGTCGTAGTACACGAGGTGCCCCGCGTCGGAGACCTCCGCGTACTCGCCGCGGGGCAGCACCCGCACCATCTCCTGGGCCTCGGCCCGCCCGAGCTCACCGTCGAGGCCCCGCACGACCAGCGCCGGGCACTGCACCTGGGTGAGCTCCTCCCAGTGCGCGTCGTAGACCCAGGTCTCGCGGGACTTCAGCATCTGGTCGGGCTCGAAGACGGGCCGCCAGCCGTCGGGCGACTCGTGCATGACCTCGGCGTAGAACTCGCCCCGGGAGGGGTTCGGGCGCTCCACCCAGGGGTCGTCCTCGCCGAACCACTTGCGGACGTCGGCGAGGGTGGCGAAGGGGACCGGCCAGGACTTGAACCAGTCGCCCCACTCGCGCTGCGAGGCCGCGCCGAGCGCGGAGGCCCGCATGTCGCAGACGATCAGGCCGCGCACCAGGTCGGGACGCTTGGCGGCGAGCTGCCAGGCCGTCAGCGCGCCCATGGCGTGGCCGATGAGGACGGCCGGGGCGAGGCCCAGCTGCTCCAGGGCGGCCTCCGCGTCCTCGACGTAGGCCTCGCGGGTGAAGGCGGCCTCCGGCGGCTTCTCGCTCTGGCCGTGGCCGCGCTGGTCGAGGGCGACCGCGCGGTGTCGCTCGGAGAGCCAGCGGGCGGTGGACGCCCAGTGCGAGGCCCGGCCCATCAGGCCGTGCAGTAACAGGACGCCCGAGGAACCGTCCTCCCCCGCTTCCGCTTCCGCGGCGCTCGGGGCTCCTGCGGACTGTGCCGGGATCACCTTGGGCGGGTCCCCGAACTCCCAGGCCGCCAGGCGTACGCCGCCCGCCCCGGTCACGTCGATGCGTCGCGCCACAGTTCCTGGCACCCCCCTGGCCCTCGTACCGTTGTGCTGTCGTCAGACTTCGGATCACACGCAGGCTATCGAATGCCCTTTCGAGATGGGCACTCTCCGCAAGCAACACCCCTCGTTCGAGTGACCTGTTTCAAGGAATGATCGGCGCCGCCGAGGGGAGACCTTCAGCGGGAGGCGGACCGGTCGGGGAAACCGGCCCGAGGGGAACGACCTTGAGAGCTCGGGGCTCCAGGTCGAAAAAGGGGAGGACAGGCCCCGGTGCCACACGGCACCGGGGCCCTCCGCTCGTCTGCGGCAGACCATCCCCGCCCCCCTCAGGTCATATGCCTCACGCGACAGCGTGGCACGGGAAGCGCGTGCGCGCTGCCATTCGACACAGGGAATCTGCGATTCGACGAGATCGACAGGACGCCACAACTGCCCCACACGCCCCATGAGTTGAACAATGCTCAGCGCTTCGCCACGAACACGTGGGACGCCACGTCCGACTGCAGCTCGGCCGCCTCGCCGCCGCTGCCGACCAGCACACCGCCCGCCGACTCCGTCACACTCACCACCGAGCCGGGCTGCACGCCCGCGCGGCGCAGCGTGTACATCAGCTGCGCGTCCGTCTGGATCGGCTCGCCGATACGGCGCACCACGACCGTCTTGCCGTCGGCGCCCGGATCGAGGTCCGCCAGCGACACCATGCCCTCGTCCAGGAACGGGTCCGCGCCGTCCTTCTCGCCCAGCTCCTCCAGACCCGGGATCGGGTTGCCGTACGGCGACTCGGTCGGGTGCCGCAGCAGCTCCAGCACACGCCGCTCCACGGCCTCGCTCATCACGTGCTCCCAGCGACACGCCTCCGCGTGCACCTGCTCCCACTCCAGGCCGATCACGTCGACGAGGAGACACTCGGCCAGCCGGTGCTTGCGCATCACGCGCGTGGCCAGCCGGCGACCCTCGTCGGTGAGCTCCAGGTGCCGGTCGCTGGCCACGGAGACCAGGCCGTCGCGCTCCATCCGCGCGACCGTCTGGCTGACCGTCGGACCACTCTGGTCGAGCCGCTCCGCGATCCGGGCGCGCATGGGGACCACACCTTCCTCCTCGAGCTCGAGGATGGTGCGGAGATACATCTCCGTGGTGTCGATCAGTCCGGACATTCGTAGCCCCTCGATTAGCTCTGCCGAAGGCTGGACGGCTCTCCGGCGCGTGCGCTGGCCCTGTAGTCAATTCTGCCGGATACCACTGACAAGCGTGCCGCGCCGCTGAAACGAGGCGGTTACATCAGGGTGCGGACACGGGGCGCGGCATGTGCGCGGCGACGGAGCGAGGACGGTCGCCCACTCCGCTTCCCCGCCGTACCCGGCCGCCTCTGCGTCCTCGTCCCCATCTCCGTCCCCGTCGTATTGACAGGGTGCTGGTCCAGACCGCACGGTGATCCGCGACCCGGGAACGGACCCGGACCCGACACGGCAAAGGGGCCCCTCGGATGAGCGACCGCAAGCTCGCCGCCCAGTTCTTCGACGCCGCGATCACGCTGCTGCAGCGGGCCCGCGACGAGGAGGCCGAGGCCGTCGAGGCCGCCGGAACGCTCCTCGCCGACACCGTGGCCGACGGCGGCCGCCTCTTCGCCTTCGGCGCCGGCCACTCCTCCCTCGCCGCCCAGGACATCGTCTACCGCGCGGGCGGCCTCGCCCTGATGAACCTGCTCGCGGTGCCGGGCGTCGTCGGCGTCGACGTCACACCCGCCACCCTCGGCTCCGCCCTGGAGTGCGTCGACGGCCTCGCGAGCGCCGTCCTGGACACCTCGCCCCTGCGCGCGGGCGACGCCCTCGTCATCGTCTCGCTCTCCGGCCGCAACGCCCTGCCCGTGGAGATGGCCCAGAACGCCCGCACCCTGGGCGTGAAGGTCATCGGCGTGACGTCGGTGGCGTACGCCTCACAGACGACGTCCCGGCACACCTCCGGAACGTTCCTCAAGGACCACTGCGACATCGT
Organism: Streptomyces sp. NPDC050121; assembly: GCF_044460385.1. Lineage (NCBI taxonomy): Bacteria > Bacillati > Actinomycetota > Actinomycetes > Kitasatosporales > Streptomycetaceae > Streptomyces > Streptomyces sp. NPDC050121. Next base: position 28,867 of record NZ_JBITJV010000019.1, read on the forward strand.
CCTGGACTCGAAGATCGCCGTCGGCGACGCCGAGCTCACCCTCGACGCCGTCCCCGCGCCGTTCGCCCCCGCCTCCACGGTCGTCACCGCCGCGCTCCTCCAGGCCGTCATGGCCACCGCGGCCGGCGCCCTCGCCGACCGCGGCATCGAGCCCCCGCTCCTGCGCTCCGGCAACGTCGACGGCGGCCACGACTGGAACGGACGGATCATGGAGGAGTACCGGGACCGGATCTTCTACCGCCGCTGAACGCGCCGTGGCACGCGCGCGTGTCAGCCGCGGTCGGCCGGGGCGGCCAGGTCGGCCAGGTCCAGGGCCGTCGCTATGCGGACGGCGACATCCTCGGCGTAGTTCGCGTCGGAGCGTTCGAAGGCGGTGCGGCCGGCGCCGCGCAGGAACGTCACGACGCCCATGGTGCGGCCGCGGCTGCGCAGCACCGCGCACAGCGCGTACACCGTGTCCTCGGGCCACTGACGCGCCCGCGCCCACTCCCGGGCCTCGTCCGCCGGGACGGAGCCGACGCCCGCCCGCACGGAACCGGCCCGTGCGACGCACTGCAGCGCCGGATGCCCGTCGCCGTAGCGGACGGGCAGGCCCGCGTGTCCGGTGAGCGCGCTGGGGCCCGGACCGCCCGACGGCGTGGCCGCGACCCGCATCAGCCGCGCCGGCCCCGCCCCCTCCACATCGGCCGACGCCTCGCCCATCACCCGGTCGACCAGGGCGTGGTCGGCGAACCCGGCGAGCGCGAAGTCGAGGTGGACGGTGGCGGCCTCGGCCGGGTCCTCGCACTCGGCCGCCGCGCGGGCCGCCCGGTGCAGCTGGTTGGAGCGGAAGCGCAGCATGGCGGCCTCCTGCTCGCCCTGCTTGGCCTCCGTGACGTCCTGGAAGAGCCAGCCGACCCCGAGCGGCACCGGCTCCTCGGCGAGCGGCGAGGCCAGCCGCAGGAAGCCACTGCGCCAGCAGCGCCGCTTCTCTCCGTCCGGGGTGCGCACTCCGACCCACAGCTCGGCGGGCGCGGGCGGGGCGCCCTCGGCGAGGACGTGCGTCAGCGCGTTCTCCAGCTCCTCGGCGCCCCGGGTGAGCAGTTCCCCCAGCGGACGGCCCAGCACGGCCGTACGGCCCGTGCCGAGCGCGCGGGCGGCGTGCGCGTTGACGACGGCGGGGCGCAGGTCGGCGTCGACCAGGACCACCCCCCAGGAGGCGTCGTCGAAGAGGGCCTCGCTGAGCGCGATGGAACGTTCCAGGTCGATCTGCGCATGCACCTCGCTGAAGGCGCAGTACAGTCCGGCGGGCTTGCCGTCCGGGCCGCGCACGGCGGCGGACTGCGTCCGTACGAGCACCCGGCCGCCGTCCTTCGTCAGCAGCGCGAACTCGTGCACCTGACGGCCCGGCGCGTGCATGGCGGCCATCAGCCGCCCCTCGATGTCCTCGGCGTCCGCCTCGCGCACGGCCCAGCCGGCGAAGCCGTGCCGTCCGACGGCCTCGGCCGCGCTCCAGCCGAGGATGCGCTCGGCCTCACGGTTCCAGTGGGTGACCACTCCGTCACCGTCGAAGGCGCACAGGGCCGCGTCCATGCCGTCGAGCAGCGCGGCGAGCAGGTCCGCGCCGTCCGGTCCGACCGGTCCGGTCCCGGGGTGCGCGCCCTCCGGGGTCTCCGGGCCGTCCTCGCCCGACCGCTCGGGCTGCTCGGGCTCGTCCGGCCCCAGCTCGTCGGTGGTCCCACTACGCCGGGAAGCACTCACCTGGACCCCCTGCAGGTTCGCTCTCTTGCCCTCATTCAACTCGAACGTGACGCAGCCCACATATGATTCCCGCAAGATTGCCGAGGAATCGTTGCACCGGGCTCTAGTCAGGGTGGGGCATGAGCCGCAGGTCGACCCATTCCGCCGTCTCGCCGTCGAGCACATACCGCTCGACCTCGACGAACCCACGCGTCCGCGCGAACCGCAGCCCGCCCTCGTTGACGGCCAGCACGCACGTCTCGACCACCCGGGCGCCCAGCACGCGCGCGTGGGCGAGCGCGTGCTCGTACAGCGCAGTCCCGTACCCGCGGCCCCGATACTCGGGCAGCACGCGCGCGATGACGGTCGCCACCGCCTCCTCGCCCTCGGGCGGCCGCACGGTCGAGCACCCGACGAGGACGTCACCGACGTAGGCGTTCTCCAGGCGGTACCGCCCCGCGCGCTCACGCACCTCGCCCAGGGACATCGCAGCCGGCGGCACGATCGTGTTGTGGACGTGCCGCCACTGCTCCAGTGCGGCCTCCCCGGCGGCGAACTCGATATGCAGACGAAGATCACTCACGCAAGCAGGGAATCGCCTCCCGGTCCCCCGGGTCAACATCTCAGAAAAAACACTTGAGCGACCGGCGAGGGGTTCTTAGGGTGTGGCGTACCGAATGAAGGGAGGTGGTCCGAAGCATGTATGCACACCGGACGTCGGAGGTGGCTGCGGGCTAATGGCCCGTCGCCCACTGAGTGCGGTGCCGGACCAGCGCGTGTGAGTCGCGTGCAACCGGCCAATTCAACGCAGTCACCCGACCCGCGAGTCGCCGGTACGTCCGGCCGGCCCTCCTGAGGGAGGACCCGACTCGCGGGTCGTCTGCTTTTCCGGACCTCCGTCCGCAAGGTTTGCGGGGCGTGAGGCGGGACACGTGCGAATTTTTTGGCAAGCAGTACTCTGGCCGCATGCTTTCGCTTGTTCGACGCCGCCATGTGGACTACGTCCGCGTCACGAGCATGGGCTGTCGACGCTCCATCTGAGCCCGTCCAGCCCCTTCGCGGTTCACCGCCGCCCGCGTTTTCGCGCTTTCCCTTTCTCTGACCGCCCGGCACCCGCGCGCCGCCCCACCCACGGCGGCCACGGGCCCCGCACACCCACGGACGCATCATGACGAACGTGACACCCCTCGCGACGAACCCATCGAATCAGCACCCGCCGAATCAGCACCCGTCGTATCAGCAACTGCCGTATCAGCAACTGCCGATCATCGATCTCTCCGCCGCCGACCGCGGGCCCCAGGCGCGGGCGCTGCTGCATGCGCAGTTGCACAGTGCCGCGCACGACGTGGGGTTCTTCCAGCTGGTCGGGCATGGGGTGAGCCCCGAGGAGACGGAGGAGCTGCTCTCCGCCATGCGGCGGTTCTTCGCGCTGCCCGAGGAGCAGCGGCTCGCGATCGACAATGTGAACTCGCCGCACTTCCGTGGGTACACGCGGACCGGTGACGAGCGGACCGGCGGTCGGCAGGACTGGCGGGATCAGCTCGACATCGGGGCGGAGCGGCCCGCGCGGATACCGGGGCCGGGTGAGCCCGCGTACTGGTGGCTTCAGGGGCCCAATCAGTGGCCCGACGGGTTGCCCGAGCTGCGGAGCGCCGCGCTCGCCTGGGTCGAGCGGCTCAGCGGTGTCGCGGAGCGGCTGCTGCACGAGCTGCTCGCCGCGATCGGCGCGCCGGTCGACTTCTACGACGCGGTGTTCGGGGAACGGGCGCATCCGCATCTGAAGCTCGTGCGGTATCCGGGGAGTGCGGGGGACGGGGGCGGTCAGGGGGTGGGGGCTCACAAGGACTACGGCTTCCTGACGCTGCTGCTTCAGGACCGGGTGGGCGGGCTCCAGGTGCAGCGGGAGGACGGGCTGTTCCATGATGTGCCGCCGCTGGAGGGGGCCTTCGTGGTGAATCTCGGGGAGCTGCTGGAGGTGGCGACCAACGGGTATCTGCTCGCCACCAACCATCGGGTCGTGTCGCCGCCGAGTGCGGTGGAGCGGTTCTCGGTGCCGTTCTTCTACAACCCGCGGCTGGACGCCCGGGTCGAGCCACTGCCCTTCCCGCACGCCGCCGCCGCGCGCGGTGTGACCGACGATCCGGCCAACCCGCTGTTCGCGGAGTACGGCTTCAACGAACTGAAGGGCAAGTTGCGGGCGCACCCGCTGGTGGCCGAGCGGCATCACGCGGAGCTGCTCAGCCCCGCGTGATCACCGGCTGCGTGATCACCGGCTGCGTGATCACCGGCACGGCACGTGGCACGGCCCGCGGTATGGCCCGCGGTATGGCCCGCGGTATGGCCCGCGGTACGGCTCAGCTCGCGATGTCGTCGTAGCCCTCGATCTCCTGGGGGTTGCGGGTGCCGGGGCCGATGTAGCGGGCCGACGGGCGGACCAGGCGGCCGGTGCGCTTCTGTTCCAGGATGTGCGCGGACCAGCCGGCGGTGCGGGCGCAGGTGAACATCGAGGTGAACATGTGTGCCGGGACTTCGGCGAAGTCCAGGACGATGGCCGCCCAGAACTCGACGTTCGTCGCCAGGACGCGGTCCGGGCGGCGGGCGTGGAGTTCGGCGAGGGCGGCCTTCTCGAGGGCTTCGGCGATCTCGAAGCGGGGTGCGCCCAGTTCGCGGGCGGTGCGGCGCAGTACGCGCGCGCGTGGGTCCTCGGCGCGGTAGACGCGGTGGCCGAAGCCCATGAGGCGCTCGCCCTTGTCGAGGGCCTGCTTGACGTAGGCCTCCGCGTCGCCGGTGCGTTCGATCTCCTCGATCATGCCGAGGACGCGGGAGGGGGCTCCGCCGTGCAGCGGGCCCGACATGGCTCCCACGGCGCCGGAGAGGGCCGCGGCGACGTCGGCGCCGGTGGAAGCGATGACGCGTGCGGTGAAGGTGGAGGCGTTCATGCCGTGTTCGGCGGCCGAGGTCCAGTAGGCGTCGACGGCCGCCACATGCTTGGGGTCCGGTTCGCCGCGCCAGCGGATCATGAAGCGTTCGACGACGGACTGGGCTTTGTCGATCTCCCGCTGCGGGACCATGGGGCGGCCTTGGCCGCGGGCGGACTGGGCGACGTAGGAGAGGGCCATGACGGCGGCGCGGGCGAGGTCCTCGCGGGCGTGCTCGGCGTCGATGTCGAGGAGGGGTTTGAGGCCCCAGACGGGCGCGAGCATGGCGAGCGCGGACTGGACGTCGACACGGATGTCGCCGGAGTGGACGGGGATCGGGAAGGGTTCGGCGGGCGGCAGGCCGGGGTTGAAGGCCCCGTCGACGAGCAGCCCCCAGACATTGCCGAAGGAGACATGGCCGACCAGGTCCTCGATGTCGACGCCCCGGTATCGCAGGGCGCCGCCCTCCTTGTCCGGTTCGGCGATCTCCGTCTCGAACGCGACGACTCCTTCGAGCCCGGGTACGAAGTCGGACATCAGGCGGCTCCTCGTGATGTGTGCGACGGACGGCACCGGTGGATCCGCGGTCCTGGAGGACTCGCGGTCGTGGGCGGTCACCCCAGTGATGCCCCGTGGGGCGGGCGGTCACCCCACTGGGATGGCATCTGCACCATATCCCCGAGTGCCACCTTTGGGGAGTGGTTGCGGCACTCAGTGCCACCTTCAGTGGTGTGGGGTGCGGTGGTGGGCCATACGGCAGGATGACCTCGTGACCGACGCAGACCCCGTCTCTCCAGGCCCCGTTCCCGACCCCGCCGCGATGCGCAAGCAGTACCGGGCCGAGGGGTTCACCGAGGCCGAGCTGGCCGCCACGCCGGTGGAGCAGTTCGCCCGCTGGTTCAAGGACGCGGCCGTCGAGGCCCAGCTCTTCGAGCCGAACGCCATGGTCGTCTCCACCGCGGACGCCGAAGGGCGGCCCAGCTCCCGTACGGTGCTGTTGAAGCAGTTCGACGAGCAGGGTTTCGTCTTCTACACCAACTACGACTCCCGCAAGGCCCTCGATCTCGCCGAGAATCCGTACGTCTCGCTGCTCTTTCCGTGGCATCCGATGGCCCGGCAGGTCATCGTGCGGGGCGTGGCGCGGCGTACCGGGCGGGACGAGACCGCCGCGTACTTCCGGACCCGGCCGCACGGCTCGCAGCTCGGTGCGTGGGCCAGCGCCCAGTCGTCGGTGATCGCCACCCGGGCCGACCTCGACGCCTCGTACGCCGAGCTGGCGGCCCGCTATCCGGAGGGCGAGCAGGTGCCGGTGCCGCCGCACTGGGGTGGTTTCCGGGTGGCGCCGGAGTCGGTGGAGTTCTGGCAGGGCCGGCTGAACCGGCTGCACGACCGGCTGCGGTATGTGGCGGAGGCGGACGGGAGCTGGCGGGTGGAGCGGCTCAGTCCCTGAGGCGGTGGGCCCCTCGGGGCGTCAGACCTTGCCCGGCAGGAACGCCGTACGGCGCCCGCCCAACAGCTCGCCCATGCGGGCGCGGAAGTCCTCGCTGAGCGTGGGCCAGTTCCAGAACTGGAAGCCGAGGTGGACGAAGGCCAGGTGGTCGTCGGTCCAGTCCCACTCGGGCAGCGGGGCGGACTCGGCGCAGGAGGCGCAGTCGGCGTCGGCCGTGCCCGTTTCGTACCAGAGGTCCATCACGGTGGACATGTGCGACGACCAGACCGGGTCGTCGGGATCGGCGGCCGTCCCGCAGCGCGGGCAGATCGCCGTCGCGCCCTTGCTGGTGTTGAAGTTGCTGTAGAAGACGTGCCGTTCGGTGTGGACGGCGACGCCTTCCGGAGCGCCCCAGCGGGCGTGGGTGACCGCCTTGTGCCAGTTGGGGCCGGGTGGGTGGGCCGGGTGGTCCCCCAGGGCCCAGCCGGGCGCCGCCTCGGCGAGCACGATGCCCTCGGCCACGAGCCACTCCACCACGGGCCGGGCGAGGCTCGGTGCGTCCTGTGGACCCGCGTAACGGTCGACGATCGTCTGGTAGGTGTCCCCCATGCCCGAACCGTAAGCCGTGCCACTGACAACGGGCCCGGCACGGCCGACCCGGGCGATCAGCCCAGGGTCTGCTCCAGCAGCCCCGCCCACTGCGCCACCACCCGGTCGCGGCGGGCCGCGTCGTCGGTGAGGAGGTTGGCGAGGCCGAGGCCGCGGGCCATGTCCAGCAGGCCCTGGACGGTCTCGCGGACGCCGGGCGCGGTCTCGTCGGCGCCGAGCAGTTCCACGGCTATGCGGTGGGTTTCGCGGCCTACGCGGGCTTCCAGTTCGGTCACGCGCGGGCGTAGTGGTTCCTCGTTGGAGGCGGCCACCCACAGGTGCAGGGCGGCGCGGAAGAGGGGGCCGGTGTAGAGGTCGACGAGGGCGGTGACGACCGCGCGGCGATCGCCGGTGGCGCCTTGTGGGAACAGTGCGCGCAACGCGCAGGAGCGTTCCTCGGCGACGTACTCGACGGCCGCGGTGAACAGGTCCTCGCGGGTGGGGAAATGGTGCTGGGCGGCGCCCCGGGAGACGCCCGCGCGTTCGGCGACGACCAAAACCGTGGAGCCTGCCCAGCCGTGTTCGGCGAGGCAGGCGACGGCGGCTTCCAGGAGCCGCTGCCGGGTGGCGCGGCTGCGGTCCTGCTTGGGGGCGCGGTCGGCCGGGCCGCGGTCGCCGGGGCCGCGGTCGCCGGGTAGATGTGCGGCTGTGGTCACAGCACCCATGGGGGATCCCGTCGTTCGAGGAAGGCCGCCATTCCCTCGCGGGCGTCGCGGCCGGCGAACAACGAGGCCGAGAGCCAGGTCATCGAGCCCACGTCCTCGACGAACGCCTCCAGCACCTTAGCCGTGAGCAGCTTCTTCGTCCTGGCCAGGGCTTTGGGTGAGGCCCGCCGCAGGCCGTCGAGGACGGGTGCGAGGGCCTCGTCGAGGTCGGTGTGGCCGGCGGACTGGGTGACGAGGCCGATCCGGGCCGCTTCGGCGGCGCCGAAGGTCTCTCCGGTGAGGCAGTAGCGGGTGAGGGCGCGTGGGTCGACGCGGGGCAGCAGGGGCAGCGAGATGACGGCGGGCGCGACTCCGATGCGTACCTCGGTGAACGCGAACGTCGACGTCTCGGAGGCGATCGCGATGTCGCAGGCGCCGAGCAGTCCCAGGCCGCCCGCCCTGACGTGCCCGGCGACCCGGGCCACCACGGGCTTGCGCAGCTCGAGGATCTGCTGGAGCAGTCCGGGCACCGCCTTGGGGCGCGGCGGGTCCTTGAGGTCGGCGCCGGCGCTGAAGGTGTTGCCGGTGTGGGTGAGGACGACGGCGCGTATGTCGTCGTCCTTGTGGCAGTTGGTGAGCGCGTCGGTCAGTTCGGTGACGAGGGCGTGCGAGAGGGCGTTGCGGGTGGCGGGCGAGTCGAGGCTGAGGGTCTCGATGCCCCGTTCGCGGGTGCGGCCGACCAGGGGGGTTGTGCTGGGTGTCGTCATGCGCGTTCCCTCAGCCGGCGGCGGAGTATCTTCCCGGAGACGGCGCGCGGCACGGTGTCGATGAAGGTGACCTCGCGGACGCGCTTGTAGGGGGCGACGCGTTCGGCGACGTACATGGCGATCTCTCCTTCGGAGAGGTCGGGGGATGTCGGCCGGCGGACCACGTAGGCGTGCGGGACTTCGTTGCCGTCGTCGTTGTAGACGCCGATGACGGCGGCGTCCGCTATGCCGGGGTGGGTGAGCAGGAGCGCTTCGAGTTCGGCGGGGGCGACCTGGAAGCCCTTGTACTTGATCAGTTCCTTGACGCGGTCGACGACGAACAGCCAGCCGTCGGCGTCGATGTGCCCGACGTCGCCGGTGTGCAGCCAGCCGTCGGCGTCGATCATGGCGGCGGTGGCGTCGGGGCGGCCCAGGTAGCCCTTCATGATCTGGGGTCCCCGGATGAGGATCTCGCCGGGTTCGCCGACGCCGAGGTCCTTGCCGGGGTCGTCGAGGGAGACGATGCGCATCTCGGTGCCGGCGATGAGTTTGCCGACGGTGCCGGCGGGGGCTTCGCGCATGGCGCCGAGCGGGACGACGTGGGTGCCGGGGGACAGTTCCGTCATGCCGTAGGCCTGGCCGAGGGGCGGCAGGTCGAGGCGTTCGGCGCAGGCCGCGGCGAGTTCGGCGTCCAGGGGTGCGGCGGAGCAGATGACGTACCGCAGCGACGACAGGTCGTACTGGGCGACCGCCGGGTGTTTGGCGAGGGCGAGGACGATCGGCGGGGCCACGTAGAGGGCGGTGATGCGGTGGTTCTGGATGGCCGCGAGGAACGTCTCCAGGTCGAAGCGGGGCAGCACGACGACGGTGGCGCCCTGGCGCAGGGGTGCGTTCATCAGGGCGGTGAGGCCGTAGATGTGAAAGAAGGGCAGTACGGCGAGGATGCGTTCGCCGGGGCCCGCGGAGATCGCCGCCCGTAGCTGGTCGAGGTTGGTGGCGATCTGCCGGTGGGTGAGCATGACGCCCTTGGGGGTGCCGGTGGTGCCGGAGGAGTACGGCAGGGCCGCGACGTCATCCATCGGGTCGATGTCCACCTGTGGCTCGGGGGCTGTGGAGCCGAGCATGTCGATCAGTGAGCGGTGTCCGCTCGCGTTGTCGCAGACGAAGATCTCCTCGATGCCGCCGGCGAGTTCGGCAGCGCGCCGGGCGGTCTGGAGCAGGGGTGAGACGGTGACGATCCAGCGGGCGGCCGAGTCGCCGAGCTGCCCCGCGAACTCCTCGGCGGTGGCGAGCGGGTGCACGGTGGTGACGGTGGCGCCCGCGCGGGTGGCGGCGTAGAACGCGATCGGGAACGCGACGGTGTTGGGGCTGTGCAGGGCGAGGACGTCGCCCTTGCGGACGCCGGCGTCGGCGAGGGCGGCGGCGACCCTGCGGTGGAAGCGGTCCAGCTGATCGTAGGTGAGGGTGGTGCCGTCCGTGCCGTCGACGAGCGCGGGCAGTTCGCCGAACTCGGCGGCGCGGCCCAGCACGGCGTCGTGGATGGGGAGTTCTACGTGTGGGACGTCTGCGTACTCGCTGCGGAACACGGTTCCTCCAAGGCGGGTCGGTACCCAGGCGGGTCAGTACGACTTGGGCAGGCCCAGGGTCTGGTGGGAGACGTAGTTGAGAATCATCTCCCGGCTCACCGGGGCGATACGAGCCACCCGGGAGGCCGTTATCAGCCGGGCGAGGCCGAACTCGTGGGTGAGGCCGTTGCCGCCGAGGGTGTGCACGGCCTGGTCGACCGCTTTCACACAGGCCTCCCCGGCCGCGTACTTGGCCATGTTGGCGGCCTCGCCGGCGCCGGTGTCGTCCCCCGCGTCGTACAGGTGGGCTGCCTTCTGCATCATCAGGCGGGCCAGTTCGAGGTCGATGTGGGCCTGCGCGAGGGGGTGTGCGATGGCCTGGTGGGCGCCGATCGGGGTTTTCCAGACGGTGCGGTCGCGCGCGTACTGGATCGCTTTGGCGAGTGCGTGGCGGCCCATGCCGATCGCGAAGGCGGCCGTCATGATGCGTTCGGGGTTGAGGCCGGCGAAGAGCTGCTGCAGGCCGGCGTCCTCGTCGCCGACGAGTGCGTCGGCGGGGAGCCGTACGTCGTCCAGGGTCAGTTCGAACTGTTTCTCCGTGCCGTGCAGTTCCATGTCGATTCGGCGGCGGGTGAAGCCGGGAGCGTCGCGCGGGACGATGAACAGGCAGGGCTTGAGGCTGCCCGTGCGGGCGTCTTCCGTGCGGCCGACGATCAGGGTGGCGTCGGCCATGTCCACGCCGGAGACGAAGACCTTGCGGCCGGTGAGCAGCCAGTCGCCGCTCGCGCTGTCGCGGCGGGCCGTGGTGGTGATGCGGTGGCTGTTGGAGCCGGCGTCGGGTTCGGTGATGCCGAAGGCCATGAGGCGGGAGCCGTCCGCCAGCGCGGGGAGCCACTGCTGTTTCTGGGATTGCGTGCCGAAGCGGGCGATCACGGTGCCGCAGATCGCCGGGGAGACGATCATCATGAGGAGGGGGTTGCCCGCGGCGCCCAGCTCTTCCAGGACGAGGGAGAGTTCGGCGATGCCGCCACCACCGCCGCCGTATTCCTCCGGCAGGTTGACGCCGATGTAGCCGAGCCCCGCGGCTTCCTGCCAGAGGGTTCTGGTGTCGTGGTCGTGGCTTTTCGCGAAGGCCGATACCGCTGCTCGGAGTGCCTTGTGTTCGTCGGTTTCGATGAGGGTGGTCATGGTGGCTCCTTCGGGTGCGGGTCCGCTGTGGCAGAGCGCGCAGTGCTACGCGTCCCTTTCAGGCACGGCTTGCTGCACTACCGCCAGCAGAGTGCCTGGCTCCACTTGCTGTCCTGTCGTCACCGGTAGAGCCGTCAGCGTCCCCGTCACCGGTGCCGAAATGACGTGTTGCATCTTCATCGCTTCGAGCCAGACGATCGGTTCGCCCGCCTGGACACTCGATCCGGTGATGAGACCTTGCGCGAGCTTGACGATCGTTCCCGGCATGGGTGCCAGGAGGGAGCCGGGGGCGTGCTGGATCGCCGGGGCGGGGAAGCGGGGCAGGGCCGTGAGGGTGGTGGCGTTGACGTGGACCTGGTCGCCGTAGCGGGCGACGTCGAAGCGGCGTCGTACGCCGTCGATCTCCAGGACGACCAGTGTCGGGTCCGCGTGCACGACCTGGACGCCCTCCGCCGTGAGGCCCCTCCGTGTGTGCCGGTAGGCGATCTCTATCTCCTCGCCGCCCCTCGCATACCGCTTGGTCTGCGGCTGGGACGGCAGGTTGCGCCAGCCGCCGAACCGGGATCCGGTGCGCGCTTCGGCGAGCGCTGCGGCGAGCGGGGCGTGCGGGTCGGCGGGCACGGCCGTCAGTTCGGGCAGGTGGCGGTCGTAGAAGCCGGTGTTCATGCGGGCGGACGTGAACTCCTCGTGGCGCAGGGAGCGGACGAGGAGGTCGCGGTTGGTGGCCGGGCCGTGCAGGACGGTGCGTTCCAGGGCGCCCGCGAGCTTGCGGACGGCCTCCGCGCGCGTGGGGGCGTGAGCGACGATCTTGGCGAGCATGGCGTCGTAGTGCACGCCGATCGGGTCGCCGTCCCCGTAGCCCGTGTCCAGGCGGACGCCCGCGGGGACGGCCAGGCGGTGCAGGGTGCCGGTCTGGGGGGTCCAGTCGTGCGCCGGGTCCTCGGCGTAGAGGCGGGCCTCGACGGCGTGGCCACGCGCGCGTGGGGGCTCGGGGGCCAGCGCGGCGCCCTCCGCGAGCCGGATCTGCTCCGCCACCAGGTCGAGGCCGAAGACGGCCTCGGTGACAGGGTGTTCGACCTGGAGGCGGGTGTTCATCTCCAGGAAGTGCGCCCGGCCGTCGGCGACGAGGAACTCGACCGTGCCCGCGCCCACGTAGTCCACGGCGCGTGCGGCGCGGACGGCGAGCGCGTGCAGTTCCTCCGTGAGGTCCTGCGGCAGTCCGGGCGCCGGCGCCTCCTCGACGACCTTCTGGTGCCGTCGCTGGAGGGAGCAGTCGCGGGTGCCCAGCGCCCACACCGTGCCGTGGGTGTCGGCGAGGATCTGCACCTCGACGTGGCGGCCGTTGTCGACGTAGGGCTCGACGAACACCTCGCCGTCGCCGAAGGCGCTCGCGGCCTCCGCGCGGGCGCCCTCCAGTGCGGCGCTGAGCTCCTCCAGGCGGCGCACGACGCGCATTCCGCGCCCTCCGCCGCCCGCGGCGGCCTTCACCAGCACCGGCAGGTCGGCGTCGGTCACCTCGTCCGGGGACAGCGGCGCGAGCCCCATGAGCTGCTTCGCGCGGGTCTTGGAGGCCATCGCCTCGATCGCCTGCGGCGGCGGGCCGATCCAGACCAGGCCCGCGTCCAGGACGGCGCGCGCGAAGTCGGCGTTCTCGGAGAGGAAGCCGTAGCCGGGGTGGACGGCGTCCGCGCCCGCGGCGACGGCAGCCTTCACGATGAGGTCGGCGCGCAGATAGGTCTCCGCGGGCGCCGCTCCCGGCAGTCGTACCGCCGTGTCGGCCACGCGCGCGTGGAGCGCGTTCTCGTCGGCGTCCGAGTGCACGGCGACCGTCCGGATTCCCAACTCACCGCAGGTCCGGACGATGCGGCAGGCGATCTCGCCGCGGTTGGCCACAAGTACAGTCCCGATCACGTGATCTGATCCCTCACATCCGGAAGACGCCGAAGCCGCCGCGCGCACCCTCGTACGGCGCCGTGTGGATGGCCGACAGGCACAGGCCCAGGACCGTGCGGGTGTCGCGCGGGTCGATGACGCCGTCGTCGTACAGCCGCCCCGACAGGAACATCGGCAGCGACTCCGCCTCGATCTGCTGCTCGACCATGGCGCGCAGGGCGGCGTCGGCGTCCTCGTCGTAGGGCCGGCCCTTGGCGGCCGCGGACTGGCGGGCGACGATCGACAGCACGCCCGCGAGCTGCTGCGGGCCCATCACCGCCGACTTGGCGCTGGGCCAGGCGAACAGGAAGCGGGGGTCGTAGGCGCGCCCGCACATGCCGTAGTGGCCGGCGCCGTAGGACGCGCCCATGAGGACGGACAGGTGCGGGACCTTCGAGTTGGAGACCGCGTTGATCATCATCGCGCCGTGCTTGACGATGCCGCCCTGCTCATACTCGCGGCCGACCATGTAGCCGGTGGTGTTGTGCAGGAAGAGCAGCGGGATGTCGCGCTGGTTGGCTAGCTGGATGAACTGGGCGGCCTTCTGGGACTCCGCGCTGAACAGGACCCCTTGGGCGTTCGCCAGGATGCCGACGGGATAGCCGTGCAGGGTCGCCCAGCCGGTGACGAGGCTCGTCCCGTACAGGGGCTTGAACTCGTCGAAGTCGGAGGCGTCGACGATCCGGGCGATCACCTCGCGCGGGTCGAAGGGGGTGCGCAGATCGTCCGGGACGATCCCCAGGAGCTCTTCCTCGTCATACTTGGGGGGTACGGCCGGGCCGGGATCCTCGTACGCCTTGCGGTGGTTGAGGCGGGCCACCACGCGGCGGGCCTGCCGCAGCGCGTCCCGCTCGTCGACGGCGAAGTGGTCGGCGAGACCCGACACGCGCGCGTGCATCTCCGCGCCGCCCAGGGACTCGTCGTCGCTCTCCTCCCCGGTGGCCATCTTCACCAGGGGCGGCCCGCCGAGGAACACCTTCGCCCGCTCCTTGACCATGATCACGTGGTCGGACATGCCGGGGATGTAGGCGCCGCCGGCCGTGGAGTTGCCGAAGACGACCGCGACGGTCGGAATCCCGGCCGCCGACAGCCGCGTCAGGTCCCGGAAGACGGCGCCTCCGGGGATGAAGATCTCCTTCTGCGACGGCAGGTCGGCGCCGCCCGACTCGACCAGGCTGATGCAGGGCAGCCGGTTGGCGAGGGCGATGTCATTGGCGCGCAGGGCCTTCTTCAGCGACCAGGGGTTGCTGGCGCCGCCGCGCACGGTCGGATCGTTGGCGGTGATCAGGCACTCCACGCCCTCGACGACCCCGATGCCGGTGACGAGCGACGCGCCGACCGTGTAGTCGCTCCCCCAGGCTGCCAGCGGCGACAGCTCCAGAAAGGGCGTGTCGGGGTCGAGGAGCAGTTCGATGCGCTCGCGGACGAGGAGTTTGCCGCGCGCGCGGTGCCTGGCGACGTACTTCTCGCCGCCCCCGGCCAGCGCCTTCGCGTGCTCGGCGTGGAGGTCGGCGAGCTTGCCGAGCATGGCCTCGCGATGGGCGTGATGGACGGGGCCGTGGGTGTCCAGGGCGGACGTGATGACCGTCAAAGGAGGGCCTCCGGGATGTCCAGGCGGCGGGAGCGCAGCCATTCGCCGAGCGCCTTGGCCTGCGGGTCGAAGCGGTGCTGTGCGGCGACGCCGGCGCCGAGGATGTCCTCGACGACGAAGTTCAGGGCACGGAGCGAGGGCAGGACGTGCCGGGTGACCGTCAGCTCGCGGCTCTCGGGTACGAGCTCGCGGAACCGGTCGACGGTCAGCGTGTGGGCGAGCCATCGCCACGCCTCGTCCGTGCGCGCCCACACCCCGACGTTGGCGTCCCCGCCCTTGTCGCCGCTGCGGGCGCCCGCGACCAGCCCGAGGGGGGCGCGCCGTACGGGTCCGTCCGGCAGCGGATCGGGAAGCGGGGGTTCCGGTACGCCGTCGAGTACGAGGGTGTCGGCGGCCGGGGCCACGGCGACACGGCGCCCGTCGGCGAGGACGGCCAGGTGCGCGACCTCGCCCTGAGGGACGTACGCGGCCTCGAAGACGCCGTAGGGGGAGCCCTTCCCCGGCGGGGCGAGGACATGGAAGCCGGGGTAGCTCGCCAGCGCCAGTTCCACGGCCGCGCCGCTCAACGCCCGTCCCGCGACGGCCTGTTCGGGATCGCGTACGACGAGCCGCAGCAGCGCGCTCGCCGTCTCCTCGGTGTCGGCGTCGGGCCGGTCGGTGCGGACCAGCTCCCAACGGACGTCCTCGGGTGGGGACTTGGTGAGGACGTCCGTCATCTGCTCGCGCACCAGCGCCGCCTTGGCCTCGATGTCGAGGCCGGTGAGCACGAAGACGACCTCGTTGCGGAAGCCGCCGATGCGGGTGCGGCCGACCTTGAGCGTCGGGGGCGGGGCCTCGCCGCGCACGCCGTCGATCCGTACCCGGTCGGGGCCGTCCTGGGTGAGCCGTACGGTGTCCAGGCGGGCGGTGACGTCGGGTCCCGCGTACCGGGCGGGGCCGGTCTCGTACAGCAGTTGGGCGGTGACCGTGCCGACGTCGACGAGGCCGCCGGTGCCGGGGTGCTTGGTGATGACGCAGCTGCCGTCGGCGTGGATCTCGGCGACGGGGAAGCCGGGGCGGCGCAGGTCACGGCCGGCCCGGCTCGCGTCCCGGAAGAAGGCGTAGTTGCCGCCGGTGGCCTGCGTCCCGCACTCCAGGACGTGTCCGGCGACGACGGCGCCCGCGAGCCGGTCGTACTCCCCCGGCTGCCAGCCGAAGTGGGCGGCGGCGGGGCCGGTGACAAGGGCCGCGTCGGTGACCCGTCCGGTGACGACGACGTCCGCGCCCGCCCGCAGACAGGCGGCGATGCCGAAGCCGCCGAGGTAGGCGTGGGCGGTGAGGCTGCCGGGGTGGCCGGGGGTGAGGTCGTCGCCCTCGACGTGCGCGACCCGAACGGGGATGTCGAGCCGGTCGGCCAACTGCCTTACGGCGTCGGCGAGTCCGGCCGGATTGAGGCCGCCGGCGTTGGTGACGATCCGGACGCCGCGCTCGCGGGCGAGGCCGAGGGACTCCTCCAACTGCCGCAGGAACGTACGGGCGTATCCGGCGGACGGGTCCTTCAACCGGTCCCGGCCGAGGATCAGCATGGTGAGCTCGGCGAGGTAGTCGCCGGTGAGGACGTCGAGTTCGCCGCCGGTGAGCATCTCGCGCATCGCGTCGAAGCGGTCGCCGTAGAAGCCGGAGGCGTTGCCTATCCGCAGGACGTTCGGCGGGACGTTCGGCAGGACGCTCACGAGGCCGTCCCCTTCGGCGGGCGGCCCTTGCCGGGCGGGCCCGCGAAGGCCTGGGCGACGTCCAGCCAGCGGTCGGCGTCGGGGCCTTCGGCGTGCAGGGCGAGGTCGGCGCGGTGGGCGCGCTGGGTGACCAGGCGGCAGAAGTCGAGGGCGGCGCCGGTGACTCGATCGTCGGCGTCCGGCGGCCCGTATGTCCACAACTCGCCCGAGGGGCCGGTGAGTTCGACGCGGAACTCCTCGAACGGCGTGGGCAGTCCGTGCACGCCGAAGGCGAAGTCCCGGGTGCGGACGCCGAGGCGGACGATGTGCCGGAGCCGGTCGGTGGGCGCGGGCGTCGCGCCCAGCGCGTCCGCCACGTCCAGGCCGTGCGCCCAGGTCTCCATCAGCCGGGCGGTGGCCATGGAAGCGGCGGACATGGGCGGCCCGTACCAGGGGAAACGCGCGCCCGCGGGCGCTGCCCGCAGGGCTTCCGCCAGGGCCTCGCGGCCGGCCCGCCAGTCCGCGAGCAACCGCGCGGGCGGCTTCTCGGCCCCCTCCTGCGCACCGTTGTCGACGAAGTCCCCGGGTTCGGCCAGCGCCTTCTCCACCTCACGGGCGAATGCGTCCTGATCGGTCACGGCCAGCACGGAGGAGCGGTCGGTCCAGGCGAGGTGCGCGATCTGATGGGCGACGGTCCAGCCGACGGCGGGCGTCGGCAGCGTCCACTGCTCCGGCCCCAACTCGGCTACCAGCCGGTCGAGTTCGTCGCTTTCGGCACGGAGATCGTCGAGCACGGGGGTCGGGTCGGCCATGGGGTGGAGCATGGCAGCGTCCCCAAAAACAATCAAGCGTGCTTGCATTGATTTGTGCGGAACGGCGGACCGGACCGGACAGCCGGGAGGCGCCGGCCCCGCCCCGGGTCAGGAAGCGGGGCGCTTCCTCCCTCGTGCCACCTGCGTCCGCACCGCGCCCATGCTCGCCCCGACGACCAGGGCGATCGCGGCCGCCTGGACGGTGGTGAGGGACTGGTCGAGGACGAGGAAGCCGGCCGTGGCGGCGAGGGCCGGTTCCAGGCTCATCAGGACGGCGAAGGTGGAGGCGGGCAGGCGGCGCAGGGCGAGGAGTTCGAGGGTATAGGGGAGGACCGAGGAGAGCATGGCCACCGCCGCGCCCAGGCCGAGCGTCACCGGGTCGGCCAGTTTCGTGCCGGACTCCGCGAGGCCCAGCGGGAGGAAGAGCAGCGCGCCCACCGCCATGGCCAGGGCCAGGCCGTCCGCCTGCGCGAAACGGCGGCCGGTGCGGGCGCTGAAGACGATGTACGCCGCCCACATCGCTCCCGCGCCGAGCGCGAACGCGACGCCCACCAGGTCGACGCCGCCACCGAAGCCACCACCGCCGCCCCCGCCGTGTCCGCCGCTTCCCGCGTCGCCCGCGTCTCCGCCGCCGCTGAGCAGGAAGACGCCGGCGAGGGCGAGGCCGGCCCAGAGGAGGTTCAGCGCGCGGCGCGAGGCGGCGACCGAGAGGGTCAGCGGGCCGAGGACCTCCAGCGTCACCGCCAGGCCCAGCGGGATACGGTCCAGCGCCTGGTAGAACAGGCCGTTCATCGCGGCCAGCGTGACGCCGAAGGCGACGACCGTGCCCCAGTCCGCGCGCGAGTGGCCGCGCAGCCGCGGCCGACAGACGACCAGCAGCACCACCGCCGCCACGAGCAGCCGCAGCGCCACCACGCCCAGCGCGCCCGCCCTCGGCATCAGCGTCACCGCCAGCGCGCCGCCGAACTGCACCGAGACCCCGCCGGCGAGCACCAGTCCGACCGGACCGAGGGAGCCGAAGCGGCCCGGAGCGGCGGCGGGGGCGGCGGCCGGGGCGCCTGCGGCCGGGGCCGAGGTCGCCGAGATCTGCGGTGAGGCGGCGGTGTCGGAGGTCGTCACGGGCGGTCCAGGTGCTCGGCGTGGTCGGCATGGTCGGGTTCGATCCAGGCCGTTCATCGCGATGTACTGACCAGTCCAGGCTAATGGACCATGTCAGGTGTGTGAACCCATTTAGCCGCTGTCTCGGGCTGTGAGACGTGCGACGACGCCCACAACAACAGGTGCGACGACGACAGGTGTGACGACTCCTACCTGCGCGACATGTACAGATCCAACGCCTTGTGCAGCAGCTTGTTGAGCGGGAAGTCCCACTCCCCCAGGTACTCCACGGCCTCGCCGCCCGTGCCCACCTTGAAGCGGAGCAGGCCGAGCAGGTGGTTGGACTCCTCCAGGGTGTCGGTGATGCCGCGCAGGTCGTAGACGGCGGCGCCGAGTTCGTGGGCGTCGGCCATCATCCGCCACTGCATGGCGTTGTTGGGCTGGACCTCGCGCCTGCGGCTGGTGGAGGCGCCGTACGAGTACCAGACGTGCTCGCCGACGGTCAGCATGGTGGCCGCCGCGAGGACCTCGCCGTCGTGGTGGGCGAGGTAGAGCCGCATACGGTCGGGGTGTTCGGTGTTCAGCGCGCTCCACATGCGCTGGAAGTAGGGCAGCGGACGCGGGAGGAAACGGTCGCGCTCGGCGGTCTCGGTATAGAGGGTGTAGAAGGCCGGGAGGTCCTCGTAGCCACCCCGGACGACCTTCACGCCCGCCTTCTCCGCCTTCTTGATGTTGCGCCGCCACTGCTGGTTGAGGCCGCCGTGGACCTCCTCCAGCGTCCGCCCGGCGAACGGGACCTGGAAGACGTAGCGGGGCTGACCGGCCGCGAAGCCGTCCTCGCCGCCCGGCTCGGTCTGCTGCCAGCCCGCGCGGCGCAGCCGCTCGGCGACGTCGAGGGCGCCCGGCTCCTGCGAGCTCGCCTCGGCGTCCCCCAGCCGGTGGGCGCCCGGGTCGGCGATGGCCGCCTTGACGGCGTCGGCGCTCCAGCGGCGTACGACGACGGGCGGGCCCATCTTCACCGAGAACGCGTCCCGCGCCTTCAGGTGCCCGAGCATCGGCGTCAGCCAGCGTTCCACCAGGTCGGGTGCGTGCCAGTCGAGGAGCGGGCCCTCGGGCAGATAGGCCAGGTACTTCTTCAGCCTGGGCAGCGGCCGCAACAGCGCCAGCCCCGCTCCGACGAGCCGCCCGTCCTCGTCGAACCAGCCCAGGCTCTCCGCCCGCCAGTCCGGCTTCACATCCCCCCACGAGGGGACCTGCATATGGCTCGCGGAGGCGCGGGCCGCGACGAACGCCAGATGCTCGTCGCGACTGATGGACTGGACACGCAGGCTCATGCCGAGGGCTCCTTCGAACGATCGCCGATTGGCCGTTTCGGGCCAACCTAGGAGGTCAACAGCCCCGGCCCCGGGGCCCAAAGCCTCCAACCGCCCCCATGTCCATCACACGGGTGCGCAGATGGACGTCCGCGTGCTGGGCGATCGCGGTACTCGAATCTCCTACGCGGGGGCTTCGGGGGCTTCGGGGGAGGGCGGCAGGGAGTCGGCTACGAACGTCCCCAGCCCGACTTCGCCCCGCGTCCAGCCCTGTACCCGTACATGCTGCATGGCCTTCGCCGCCGTTGCGTTCACCACGCCGAACTCCTGGGCGATTTCCAACGTGGAGGGCACGCGGGTGCCCGGCGGATACGTGCCGTCCTTGATGCGCCGGATGATCTCCGCTGCGATCTGCCGTTACAGCGGGCGGGTGCGATCAAGCTCCATGATCTCAGCGTGGGTGACTACGGCATTCTGCGCATCCGTGGTTATCTACGGTTATCCACGGGTCACGGCGACGACGTCATCGCCGCCGACGGCCTGCCTCCGGTCCGGCCGTACGTCGTCCTAGCCGTACGTCGTCCTATGGGAACGCGAGCGGGACGAACGCCGGGCAGCCGTCCTCGCCTCCCTGGGACAGGACCACGCGTGGTCGGAGGTCGCCGCATGAGCGGGAGGCGTTTCCGCAGCGTCGGCGTCGACCCGGCGACCGGCAAGGAGGGGTTCGTGCTCGCGCGACCCGGCGGTTTCCTTGAGGAACTGGCCGACGTGCACGCCCTCAAGGCCGCCGCCGTCCTGGTGACGGTCGTCGGCGCCGTACTGGAGGGAGGCAGGTCGTCGGACGCGGAACTCGCCGCCTTCGTACCGTCGTTGCACGCGGCGCTCGAAGAATGCGTCGGCATCGTGGCGGCGGACAGGGAGTGACGGTGTGGAGGGAGTGACGGTGTGGAGGGAGTGACGGTGTAGAGGGAGTGACGGCGGAGAGGGAGGCCTGCGGCCGTCAGGCTCCCTCTTCCGCCAGCCCCTCCGCCAGCACCTCCGCCAGATGCCTCCCCCGCACGCCCGCCAGTTGCTCCAGCTGGGTCCGGCAGGAGTAGCCGTCCGCCAGGATCACCGCCCCCTCGGGGGCTTTCCGGACGGCCGGGAGGAGCTGTTCCTCCGCGCAGGCCGTGGACACCTCGAAGTGGCCTTTTTCGAAGCCGAAGTTGCCGGCGAGGCCGCAGCACCCGCCCCTCAGGTCCCCGGTGAGCCCCGCGGCCTCGCGCAGCCGCCGCTCGGCCGCGTCGCCCAGGACCGCATGCTGGTGGCAGTGGGTCTGGCCGACCGCCGGACGGTCCAGGCGGGGCGGCCTCCAGTCGGGGGCGCGCCGCTCCAGGGCTTCCGCGAAGGTGACGACGCGGGCGGCGAGGCGGCCCGCGCGCGGGTCGTCGGACAGCAGCTCGGGCAGATCGGTGCGCAGGGCGGCCGCACAGCTCGGCTCCAGGACTACGACCGGGGCGGACGTCTCCAGCACGGGCTCCATCAGGTCGAGCGTGCGACGCAGCACCACGCGCGCGTGGTCGAGCTGGCCGGTGGAGACGTACGTCAGTCCGCAGCAGACCCGCCCCCGGCGGGCCGTCAGCAGCGCGGCCAGTGCGCCGGCGCCCCTCGACCGGCCGTCGCCGACCGGCCGGCCCCGCATCCGCAGGCTCGGCGGCAGCGCCACCCGCAGCCCCGCCGCCTCCAGGACCCGGACGGCCGCCCGCCCCACGGACGGCGACAGATGCTCGGTGAAGGTGTCGGGCCACAGGACGACCAACTCGCCGCCGCCGGAGGTCGACCGTGCGCGTTTGCGCCACCACCCGCTGAACGTCTCGCGCGCCAGCCGGGGAATCGCCCGCTCGGGTGCGATCCCGCCGACCCGTTTCGCCGCCCATGCGAGGGGCCGTACACGCGCGAGGGCGTTGACGAGCCCCGCCCCGCGCGTGCGGGACGCCCACCGCAGCCACACCGGCAGCCGGCCCATGCTGTAGTGCGCGGCCGGACGCCGTCGCCCCTCGTAGTGGTGGTGCAGGAACTCCGCCTTGTAGGTGGCCATGTCGACCTCGACCGGGCAGTCGGAGCGGCAGCCCTTGCAGGACAGGCACAGATCCAGCGCGTCCCGGACCTCCGTGGAGCGCCAGCCGTCGGTCACCAGCTCACCGGCCAGCATCTCGTGCAGCAGCCGGGCACGCCCGCGCGTGGAGTGCTCCTCCCGGCCCGTGACACGGAACGACGGGCACATCACGG
Organism: Streptomyces sp. NPDC050121; assembly: GCF_044460385.1. NCBI lineage: Bacteria > Bacillati > Actinomycetota > Actinomycetes > Kitasatosporales > Streptomycetaceae > Streptomyces > Streptomyces sp. NPDC050121. The sequence continues at coordinate 50,429 of NZ_JBITJV010000019.1, forward strand.
ACTCGCCGGCCGCCGACGTCGTACGGCACTTCGCGACGCCCACGCAGCGGCGGACGGCCGCCGAGAAGTCGCCGCCGTCGGCCGGGTAGCCGAAGGCCACCGGGACGGGCTCGCGCGGCAGCACCGAGAAACGCAGACCGGCGTCCAGCGGGGCGGGGCGCACGAGCATCCCGGGGTTGAGCAGGTCGTCGGGGTCCCATACGCCCTTCGCCCGTTCGAACAGCGCGACGAGCTCATCCCCGTACATCCTGGGCAGCAGCTCGGCCCGTGCCTGGCCGTCGCCGTGCTCGCCGGAGAGCGAGCCGCCGTGGGCGACCACCAGGTCGGCGAGTTCCTCGGAGAAGCGGCGGAAGCGGCCGACCCCGGCCGCCGTCAGCAGGTCGAAGTCGATACGGACGTGGATGCAGCCGTCCCCGAAATGGCCGTACGGCGTGCCGCGCAGGCCGTGCGCGGCGAGCAGCGCGCGGAAGTCCCGCAGATACGCGCCGAGCCGGGCCGGCGGCACCGCGCAGTCCTCCCAGCCGGGCCAGGCCTCGGAGCCTCCCGGCTGGGAGGGGCCCCCAGGCATCCGGGTCGCCGTCCCGCTCGCGTCCTCCCGGATCCGCCACAGCGCCCGCTGCCCGGCGGGGTCGGTCACCACCCGCGCGTCGACGACGTCCGCCGCGCGGACGATCGTCTGCGCACGCGCGCGTGCCTCGTCGCCCGTCTCCCCTCCGGTCTCCACGAACAGCCAGGCCGCACCCCTGGGCAGCCCGGCCGCCGCCGACACCGGCACCAGGTCGGCCGCCATCCCCTCCACCGTCAGCGGGCCGTACGGCAGCAGCCCGGCCGCGGCCTCGGCGGCCGCGCTCTCGTCGGCGTAGCCGAGCACCGCGAGCGCACGCGCGCGTGGGGCCTCGACAAGCCCCACGACGGCCTCGGTGAGCACGCCCAGGGTGCCTTCGGAGCCGCAGAAGGACCGGGCGACGTCGGCGCCGTGCTCGGGCAGCAGCGCGTCCAGCGCGTACCCGGAGATTCGGCGCGGCAGGTCGGGAAAGCCGGTCCGCAGCCGTGCCAGTTCCCCCTCGACCAGCCCCCGCAGCCCGTCCGGCGCCCCCGCCCACCCCTGTCCGAGCCGTAGCCGTCGCCCGCGCGCGGTGACCACGTCCAGCTCGCGCACGCTGTCCGCGGTCGTCCCCCAGGCGACCGAGTGGGAGCCGCACGCGTTGTTGCCGATCATCCCGCCGAGCGTGCAGCGGCTGTGCGTGGACGGGTCGGGCCCGAAGCGCAGGCCGTGCGGGGCGGCGGCCTCCTGGAGCCGGTCGAGGACGAGCCCCGGCTGCACGACTGCCGTCCGCGCCTCCGGATCCAGGGCGAGAAGCCGGTTCATGTACCGCGTGAAGTCCAGCACCACCCCGACGCCGGTGGCCTGCCCTGCGATGGACGTCCCGCCGCCCCGCGCGACCACCGGCACCCCGGCCTCCCGGCACACCGCGAGCGTGGCGGCCACGTCGTCCGCGTCCCTGGGCGCGACGACCCCGACGGGGACACGCCGGTAGTTGGACGCGTCCATGGTGACCAGGGCCCGGGAGGTGACGTCGAAGCCGACGTCCCCCCGCACGGCCCGGCGCAGCTCACCCTCAAGACCCTGAAGACTCTCCGGAACTGTCACCTGTCCAGGAAACCAAAAACCTCGTCTCACCCGACGGACGACGTTTCGCCCACGTTTCCCCCAACGGCTACGCTCCCTTCCGTGGCTGAGATCCAGATTCCTGCTGACATCAAGCCCGCCGACGGTCGATTCGGCGCGGGCCCCTCCAAGGTGCGGGTGGAGGCGCTGGACGCCCTGGCCGCCACCGGTACGTCCCTCCTCGGCACCTCCCACCGCCAGGCCCCGGTCAAGAACCTGGTCGGCCAGGTGCGCGAGGGCATCTCCGAGCTGTTCTCCCTCCCCGAGGGCTACGAGGTCGTCCTCGGCAACGGCGGCTCCACCGCGTTCTGGGACATCGCGACCCACGGCCTGATCGAGAACAAGTCGCAGCACCTCACGTTCGGCGAGTTCAGCTCCAAGTTCGCCAAGGCCGCGAGGCTCGCCCCGTGGCTGGCCGAGCCCACCGTCGTCTCCTCCGACCCGGGCACGCACCCCGAGCCCGCCGCCGAGGCCGGCGTCGACGTCTACGCCTTCACGCACAACGAGACGTCGACCGGTGTCGCCGCCCCGATCAAGCGCGTGCCGGGCGCCGACGAGGGCGCGCTCGTCCTCGTGGACGCCACCTCGGGCGCCGGCGGCCTCCCGGTCGACGTCGCCGAGACGGACGTCTACTACTTCGCCCCGCAGAAGTCCTTCGCCTCCGACGGCGGCCTGTGGATCGGCGTGTTCTCCCCGGCGGCGATCGAGCGCGCCGAGCGGATCCACGCCTCCGGCCGCCACATCCCGGAGTTCTTCTCGCTGCCCACGGCCATCGACAACTCCCGCAAGAACCAGACGTACAACACCCCGGCCCTGGCCACGCTCTTCCTGCTCAACCAGCAGCTGGAGTGGATCAACGGGCAGGGCGGCCTCGCGTGGTCGACGGCCCGCACGAAGGACTCCTCGACCCGCCTGTACGGCTGGGCGGAGGAGTCCAAGCACGCGACCCCGTTCGTCACCGACCCGGCCAAGCGCTCCCAGGTCATCGGCACGATCGACTTCTCGGACGAGATCGACGCCGCCGCGGTCGCCAAGGTCCTGCGCGCCAACGGCATCGTCGACACCGAGCCCTACCGCAAGCTCGGCCGCAACCAGCTCCGGGTCGCGATGTTCCCGGCGATCGACCCGGCGGACGTCGAGGCTCTCACGAAGTGCATCGACTACGTGATCGACAAGCTCTGATCACCCCGGCACGACGCTGAAGGGCGCCCGGTACGGCGGTTGCCGTACCGGGCGCCCTTCGTCATGCGCGTTCAGCTCGCCGTGCAGCTCACGCTCGGCGCACCCCCGCCCCCGGGCGCGCCCCCGAACCCGAAGCTCGCCGAACCGCCCGCCGGCACCGAACCGTTGTGCGCGGCGTTCACCGCCGTCACGGTCGAGCCCGTCTGCGTGTACGACGCGTTCCAGATGTTGGTGATCTGCTGGGCACCGCTCCAGGTCCAGGCGACCTTCCACGAACTGAGCGCGGTGGTACCCGTGTTGGTCACCTTCACCTCGGCGTTGAAGCCGCCGCCCCAGTCGCTGCTGACGGTGTACGCGGCGGAGCAGGAGGCCGTACTCCCGCCGCCGCCGCCTCCGCCGCCGCCTCCTCCGCCGCCGCCGCCGTTGCTCGGGAAGCCCGGCGCCTTGATGCTCGCCAGGTAGCCGTCCTTCACCGTGTCGACCGTCTGCCAGTCGTCCTTCAGGATCCCGCCCGTGTCACCGGAGTTGGGGTTCCAGGACCAGAACGTCCAGTGGAAGGAGTCGGCGCCGTACGTCGACGTCGGGCGGAGGTAACTCACCAGCGCCGCAAGCCACTTCTGGTCGACGGTGGCCTGGAGGGTGGTGCCGAACTCGCCCACCCACACGGGCGCGATGTTCTGCTTGAAGAGGTAGCCCCAGTACTTGTCCCAGATTCCCGGCATGTTCGCGGGGAACGTCGGGTCGTTGAACCAGCTCTGCTGGGCGACGCTCGTGGCGTAGTCGTGGGCCGAGTACACCACCCGGTTGGCCACGTTCAGTTGCACCGGGTACTGCCCGGCGCCCATCAGGTTGCCGCCCCACCAGCCGGAGACGCCGTTGAAGGACTGCACGCCCTCGACGAAGATCAGCAGGTCCGGGTTGACGGACAAAACCGCGTTCCCGGCCCGCTGCGCGGCCAGCCGCCAGTCCGTCGCCGTGTCCCCGCAGCCCCAACAGGCTGGATCGTGGGGCTCGTTGTGGAGGTCGATGCCTACGACGGTGTCCTGGCCCTTGTAACGGGTCGCGAGGGACTTGAGGTTGGCGATCCACGTCGACTCGGGGACGGCGGAGGTGTACCAGAGCGCCGACTGCCCGCCCGCGTCCGGGCGGTGCCGGTCCAGGATGACCTTCAGGCCGTCCTGACCGGCGTACGCGACCAGCTTGTCCAGCACGCCCAGCGAACCGAGCCCCTGTAGATCGGCGTTCTTGCCGCTGCTGAAGTCGATGCTGTTGGGGACGGTCGTGCTCTTGAAGATGTCGTCGCTGTACGGGATGCGGATCGTGTTGTAGCCGAGCGACTTCATCTGGTCGATCATGCTCTTGTAGTCGCGGGACCAGAGGCCGTGGACGACGTAGTTGCCGGTCTCGAAGCCGAACCAGTTGATTCCGGCGATCCGGACCGGCTGCCCCGCGGCGTCCAGGATCTGGCGGCCACTGGTGTGCCAGTACCCCGCACCGGCATCCGCCGCGACGGCGGCCCCGGCGGGATCGGCCACGGCGGCGGCCCTGGCGGCAGCGGCCACGGAGGCCCTGGCGGCATCGGCCGCGTGGGCCTCCGCCGCGTCGGCCGTCTGCACTAAGGATCCCAGCGGTATCAGAAGCGCGGCGGCGCCGGCGCACAGCGCTCTTCGCAAGTTGCGGAACATCTCGCTGCTTCCTCTCGGGAGGCGCGGGCCCGGAAATTATGGGAGCGCTCCCATGCGCCGCGCTCCCCCCAGGAAACTGACACCCCATGACCACGTCAAGAAGTTCGACGGGAGAAGCCGGAGGACGCCGACTCAGTTCCGGCGCAGGAGACGGCGGAAGCCGAAGACGCCGGCGGCGACCACGGCGACGGCGAGCGCGCCGAACTTGACGCCGCTGCCGGCGGCCGAGGACCCGCCACCGTCCCCCGAAGCGCTCGAACTCCCGCCCCCGGACGACGACTTGGCACCTGAGGACCCCGCGCCGTCGGGTGCGTCCTCCGCGACGACCGAACTCCCGGCGCCCTCACTGCCGTACATGAGCCTGGTGCCGTCGGCGGAGTAGCTGACGGACTCCCCCTGCCGTTGCAGCGGCACGTCGAGCCGCCCCTTGCGCTCGATCTTGCCGCCGTTCCAGGCGTAGTAGATGCCACCGAAGTAGCCGCGCACGGCGAGTTGGGAGCCGTCCGGGGAGAAGGCGGCGTCGGTGGCCCACAGGTCGACGGCGGCGACGGGCTTGAAGATGTTCGTCCCCGAGGCGGAGAGCTTCGCCGGACCCTCGTAGAGGTGCCCGCCGTCCTCCTTCTTGTCGATGATGTAGACACGGCCGGTCTTGGGGTGCACGAGGAGCGCCTCGGCGTCGCGGGCGCCGTCGGAGTACTTCACGACGTACTGCGTGGCCTTGACCGTCCGGTCGACGAGCTTCGCCGGCTCGGGCAGCCGGTAGATCCACACGTACTTCCAGGTGCCGCCGAGGTTGTCGCCGATGTCGCCGACCCAGATCTCGTTGCCGGGCCCGATGGAGATCGCCTCGACGTCGCGCGGGGAGCCGATGCCGGTGAGGGTGAGCCGGGCGACGGTCTTTCCGGACGCGCTGTCGACGGCGTAGAGGTAGGGGCCGTCGTCGCTGTCGTTGTGGGTCCAGTAGACGCCGGGGTGCTGACGCGAGGCGGCGAGGCCGCTGGACTCGGTGACGCGCGGGTCCTCGATGGTGAACCCCTTGTCGCCGTCGGCGGCGAAGGCGGCGGGCACGGCGAAGCCACCCGCGAGGAGGACCCCGAGGAACCCCAGAACTCCGAGAACCCTGAGGGCTCCGAGGGCCCTGAGGACTCCGGTGCGGAGGGCTCCGGCTCGGACGGCGAAAGGTCGGCGCATGCGAACAAGCCTGCCATCCCGCCCGGCCGTTCACGGGCTCCCATGGGCCGTCACCGTCTTGCACACCTCTGGCGCAGCGTCTTGCACACCTCTGGCGCAGCGTCTTGTGCACCTCTGGCGCAGCGTCTTGCACACCTCTGGCGCAGCGTCTTGCACACCTCTGGCGCAGCGTCTTGTGCACCCTCTTGTGCACCGTCTCGTGGCCGGTGTCACATGCCCCCGGCCGCGGTGATCCTTCTCCGATCCCGCATCATGAGCGGATGCTCAGGTTCATGCCCGTAGGCGACTCGATGACGATCGGCAGCACGGGCGACCACACCTGGCGCTACCGCCTGTGGCGCCACCTGTGCGGGACGTACGGGGGCCCGTTCACCCTCGTCGGACCTCGCGAGACGCTCTACGACAAGGCGACGGACACCCCGACGTCGTACGCGTACGCCGAACCCGACTTCCCCCGCGGCCACCTGGCCGGCTGGGGCGAGGGCTGGCAGCACATGGTCCCGCTGATCGGCGAGGCGGTACACAGGTCGAAGGCGGACGTCCTGCTGGTGTCGCTGGGCCTGATCGACCTGGGCTTCTACACGAACGCCGAACAGACCGCGGCCAACGCCCGCGCCTTCGTGGCCGAGGCGCGGGCGGCGAGGCCCCGGATACGGATGGTGTGGCTCCCGGTGATCCCGAACATCCGCGCCGCGAACGACGAACCCTTCGCCACCGAGGTCACCCTCTTCAACGAACTCCTGGCGAAGACGGCCGCCGACCTGGACGAGCCGGCCTCCCCGATCCTCCTGGCGTCGATCCCGGAAACCTGGGACATCGACACCGACACCTACGACGGCACCCATCCCAACGCAGCCGGCGAACACCAACTGGCGTCCGCCTTCGCGGAGGCGATGTACCAGGGGTGGGAACTGGGCGGGGAGTACGAGCGCTCTGCTTGAATCCTCCCCCTCGTGAATGAGGGGGATTCCTGGCTCAGGCCGCCTCCGGGAGCAGCGCTCCCGGAGGTCTTGCGCCTTCAGCGCCAGCCGGGTTGAGACCAGCCCGGATGAGCATCACGCGGGCGGAGTTCTTGTCCCGGGGGGAGACGGTTCCGCACGCGGTGCAGGTGTAGGTGCGTTCGGACAGCGGCAGGGCGTGCTTGGCTCTCGCTCCGCAGTTGGCGCAGTCCATGGTGGTGTGGGCCGGGTGCACCAGGTGCACGATCCGGCCGTGTTTGCGGGCCATCTCCAGCAGGGCCCGTTTGGTGGCGCCGATCGCCGCGTCGGCGGCCTTGCGGGCCATCGTCGACTTCGCGAGGAACCTGGACTTGAAGTCCTCCACGGCGATCGCATCGTGGTCGCGCACGATGCGCTTGGCCCACTTACGCGCATGGTCCTGACGCTGCCGGGCGATCTTCGCGTACGTCTGCGCCCGCCCCCGCTTCGCCTGCCGGTAGCCCTTCGTTCCGGCCTGCCCCTTCTTCGGCTTGCGGCGGGCCATCATGCGGTCGTACCGGCCCAGCTTGGCCTGGGCCTTCTTCCCGTGCTGCGGATGCGGGAGATCGTGGGCGTCGGACGTGGTGGTCGCGATCTCGCGCACGCCCCAGTCGATGCCGAGCACCCGGCCGGTCTCCGGCAGCGGCCGCACCTCGGCGGGGACCACGAAGCTCGCATACCAGTGCCCCAGACTGTCCTGGTACACACGCACCGAGGAAGGCTCGGCAGGCAACTCACGGGACCACACCGGGGTCAGGACGATGCCCCCGGCCAGATGCAGACGGCCCTCCTTCAGCCGGAACCCGCGCCGGGTGTAGTTCAGGCTCGCCAGCGCCTCACGCTTCTTCTTCCAGCCCGGCATCCCGGCCCGCTGCCGCTGCGCAAGCCGCTCACGGACGTCCTTCAGCGCCTTCGCCCGGGACTTCCCGAAGTCGCGGATGATCTGCTGCTGCGGCACCGAACTGCCCGCCCGCAGCCACGCAGTGCGGGCGCGGGCCTCGGTCAGCATCCTGTCGAGCTGCGCCGGACCGCACGTCTCCTTGTCAGCGCTGTCGGACCGGGTCTGGTTTTGGGCGTGGACCTGCTTGGACTTGGCCACGCTCTCATTCCAGATCCACCGGCACCGGTTCCACTCGTCCGTCAGCGCGGCGAGCGCGGTGGACGACACCCGCAGCCGGAACGTCCACCGGGCATGCCCGGCCTCCTCCGCGACCGCCCCCACTCCGGCCACGCCCTCACCCCCTCCACCACGCCCGGACCAAACGTCCGCAGACTGCCGACACCTTGAGAGGAGACCGTACGTGCGACAGCCGCACACCCGTACCCCGATCGCGCGATCACCACCCCAACCGGTGATCACAGGTACGTGCGTTCGCAATCCCCCGGCTCCGCCGGCGGCCATACGGGCGCTCCGCGCCGCAACACCGGGATGCGATTCCACCCCGGCGTGAACGCCGGGGCATCCTCGCAAGAACGAGGTGACTTCGTCACCGTGCGTATCGTTTCACTGCGCGGCGACAGCGGTCCATGGGGTCGCCGGGGAGGAGCGCCAGATGACCGTCCTGGAAGACAGGATCACGATGGCCGACGCCAACACGCAGCGCTTGGACGAATGGTTCGAGCGACTTGCGCGGATGCCCGTCCCCGAAGGCTTCAGGGTCGAGATCGTCGGGGGCAACGTCTTCATGACACGGCAGCGGGACACCCACTGGGGAATCATTCGCCGGATCGCACGCGCCTTCGAGGACAGGTTCGGGATGGACGTCAAGGTCTTCTCTGACGTCCGCATCGACTTCCCGGGACACGAGAACGGCTTCTGCCCTGACATCGCCAAGCTCGGCGATTCGGCGAAGAAGGACGACGAAGGCCGCTGGCAGTACCAGGACGTCGAGTTCGTCGCCGAAGTCATCTCCGAGGGGACGGCCGCCAACGACTACGGCCCGAAGAAGACCGCCTACGCCGAGGTCCCTGTCTACGTCATCGCCGATCCCTACCAGGGGCGGTGCTACGTCTACACGGACCCCAAGGAGGGCGACTACTGCACCAGGAAGCCAGTGGACTTCGGCGTCGACATCGACCTCACCGGCACCGTCATCGACCTCACCCTCAAGACCGACGAGTTCCCCCGCGACTGACCGCCCGTCCGCCGTCGGCCGTCGGTCAGAACATCGTGTTGTCGTTCGCCGACGTGGCCGGGACGTCCTGGAGTACGTCCCAGTGTTCGACGATCTTGCCGTTGCGCACGCGGAAGAGGTCCACGACCGCCTGCCCCCGTTCGCCCGGGGCGTTCACGTAGTGGCTGTGGACGGCGACCAGATCCCCCTCGGCGACGATCCGCTTCGGTGAGACGGACAGCTGGGGGAACGCCTTGAAGTACGCGCCCAGTCCCGCCTTCGCGCCGGCGACGCCGTCCGCGATGTTCGGGTTGTGCTGGTGGTACTCGGGCCCCCAGTACGTGTCGAGCGCCGACAGGTCCTTGCGCACGAGCAGTCGCTCTACGGCCGCGGTCACCAGTTTCCTGTTGTACGCCGTCAGCCATCGCGGGCCCGGGGACTCCGTCCGCGGCCGACTCACCGTCGAGAACATGTCGTTGCCGTTGGCCGTGGTCTCGGGCACGTTCTGCCCGGCGTCCCAGTGCTCGGCGATCTTTCCGCCCTGGAAGCGGAAGATGTCGAAGACGGCCGAGCCCCGGGTGCCCGGCGCCAGGACGACGTTGGAGTGCACGAGGACGAGGTCACCCTCGGAGATGACCCGCCTGATGTCGTACTTGGCGTCCGGGAACTGCTGGTGCACCGAGACGGCCAGGTTCTTCAGCGTCTGCGCCCCGTCCGGCGCCAGCGGGTTGTGCTGGATGTAGTCCGGTCGTACGAAGCGGTCCACCACCTCGGTGTCGCCGCGCTCGAACACCCCCTTGAGGACACCGGCGGCAACGGCCTTCTGATAGCCCAGACGGGCGGAATCGCCGTACCCGGCGTATCCGGCGTGACTGTCGTGATTGCCGTGTCCGGTGGAGGCGGTGTGCGGTGCCGCGACGGCCGGGACGGCGGCGGCGCCCAGCACGGCGGCGGAGGCGACGAAGGCGACAAGCGCCCTGCGGACTGAGGCGGTGGGGGGCATGCGACGCTCCAGAAATGGATATTGAAAGTTCAAGCTTACGCTTCCCACAGGAAAGCACTAACCATCAGATAGCGTCAAGATCTCCGATCTCCCTTGCCTAGAGCGCACTCCACGACGTTGGCTTGATGCCCATGAAGTACACGCAGCTCGGACGCACCGGACTCAAGGTCGGCCGCCTCGTCCTCGGCACCATGAACTTCGGCCCGCAGACCGACGAAGCCGACAGTCACGCGATCATGGACGCGGCGCTGGACGCCGGCATCAACCTCTTCGACACCGCGAACGTGTACGGCTGGGGTGAGAACAAGGGCCGTACCGAGGAGATCATCGGGAACTGGTTCGCGAAGGGCGGCGAGCGGCGCGACAAGGTCGTCCTCGCCACCAAGGTGTACGGCAACATGGCCGCCGAGGGCGACGCCTGGCCGAACCACGACAAACTCTCCGCCGTCAACATCCGACGCGCCGTCGACGCCAGCCTCAAGCGGCTGCGGACGGACCACATCGATCTCTACCAGTTCCACCACATCGACCGCGCCACTCCCTTCGAGGAGATCTGGCAGGCCATCGACGTGCTGGTGCAGCAGGGGAAGATCCTCTACGCCGGGTCGTCCAACTTCCCGGGCTACAAGATCGCCCAGGCCAACGAGGTCGCGGCCAGGCGCGGGTCGTTCGGGCTCGTCAGCGAGCAGTGCCTCTACAACCTCTTCGAGCGCCGCGCCGAGATGGAGGTCATCCCGGCCGCGCGGGAGTACGGCCTCGGGGTCATCCCCTGGTCGCCGCTGCAGGGCGGTCTGCTCGGCGGCGTCATCAAGAAGGAGGTCGAGGGCGGGCGCCGGGCGAGCGGCCGGACCGCCGACACCCTCGCCGACCCCACCGTACGCACCCGGATCCAGGCGTACGAGGACCTTCTCGAGAAGCACGGCGTCGAGCCCGGCGAGGCCGCACTGGCCTGGCTGCTCACCCGGCCCGGCGTGACCGGCCCGATCGTCGGCCCGCGCACCGCCGAGCAGCTCGACTCCGCCGTGCGCGCGGTCGAGCTGGAGCTGAGCGAGGAGCTGCTGTCCGGCCTGAACGAGATCTTCCCGGGGCCGGGTCCGTCCCCGGAGGCCTTCGCCTGGTAGATCCCCTGGCAGATTCCCTGGCAGATCCCGTCGTAGGCCACCCGCCCCTCAGGGCATCGCGGGGCAGGGCGTCGTTGGGCAGGGCGGCATGCGGTCGGGGCGGGGCGGCGTGCGGTGGCGGTCGGCGGCGGTCATCTGCCGACCGCCGCCGCCACCGCCACCACCACGAACATCAGCACAAGCGCACCGGCCATGATCCGGTTCCGGGTCTTCGGGTCCACGCGTCGAGACTAACCGGCCCCGCCCAGAGCCCAGCGGCCGACCGGCTCGTAACGCGGCTGCTCCCCCGGGACCCCGGACTTCGGCAGGCTGCTGCGCACCAGCACCAGCTCCCCCACCGTCCAGGTCCGGCCCTCGAAGGCGCCCAGCGCCTCGACATAGGGCCGCGCGTCCACCGCGTCCCGGCTGCGGGCCAGCGTCAGGTGGGCCTTGTAGCGGCGGTGTTCGCCCATCTCCACGCCCGCCTTGCGCGCCGCCGCCTCCGCCCGGCCGGCGAGCAGACGAAGGGCCAGCACGTCTCCGGTCGCCCCCGTCCACAGCGCCCGCCCGTGCCCGAACTGTCCCCCGCCGCGCAGCGCCAACGGGAACGGCGCGCTGCGGTGCGCGGCCCGCTCCAGCCGCGCCGACAGCTCCGGTACGACGTCGTCGTCGACCTCGCCGTAGAAGGCGAGGGTGAAGTGCCAGCCGGGGCGGCCCGTCCAGCGCAGCCCCTCCGCGCCGGGCAGCCTGCGCAACTCGGCTACTTCGGCGGCGAGTTCATGGGCGACGTCCTCCGGGGGCAGCACGGCGGCGAAGAGTCTCATGGGCCCAGTCTGCCGGGCGTGTCCCGGACACCGTGCGTATCGTTGTACTGCGCGGCGGCACCCGTCCATCCGTGGGGGTCGCCGGGGAGGAGCGCCACCATGACCGTCCTGGAAGACAGGATTGCGATGGCCGAGAGCGACGAAGAGCTCACACTCGACACCCTGTTCGAGTGGCTGGAGAAGATGCCCGTCCCCGAGGGCTACAAAACGGAGATCGTCGGGGGGAGCATCTGCATGGCGCCGCAACGGGACACTCACTGGGAGATCATCGCCGGCATCTACGACCAACTGCGCGCCAAGTACCCGCGTCGGCGCCTGAAGTCCGATGTCCGCATCGACTACCCCGGGCACCTCAACGGTTTCGCGACCGACCTCACGCTGCTGGCCGAGGACGCGGAACCGGACGCCAAGCGCCGCTGGCGCTTTCAGGACGTCGAACTCGTCGCCGAAGTCATCTCCAAGGACACCGCTCACAACGACTACGGGCCGAAGAAGGACGCCTACGCCGCCGCCGAGGTGCCGGTGTACCTGATCGTCGACCCCTACAAGGGCAAGTGGCACCTGTACACCCTGCCGAAGGACGGCGAGTACCACGGCGAGGTGAGCCTCGGTTTCGGCGACGAGATCGACCTGACCGGGACCGTCGTCGGGCTCGTCCTCAAGACCGACGAGTTCCCCCGCGACTGACCCGGCTGGTCGCGTCACCCCACGGTGACCAGCTCCCCGCTCTCGCGCGGCACGAACCGGACCCGCGGGTGTCCGTGGTGCCAGCCCATCGACAGGCGCAGGTTGCCGACGCGGGCCAGGACCAGGCCGATGGTGACGGCTGCGGCGGCCGAGATCACGCCGCCGGCCGCGAGACCCGCCCGGACGCCGTACGCGTCCGTGACCCAGCCGGCGATCGGTGCGCCCACCGGCGAGCCGCCCAGGAACACCATCATGTAGAGGGCCATGACCCGGCCCCGCATGGCAGGGTCGGTGCCCATCTGGATGCTGGTGTTCGCGGTGACGTTGATCGTCATGCCGAACATCCCGATCGGGGCCATGAGCAGCGCGAACAGCCACAGCGAGGGCGCGAGCGAGGCCACGATCTCCATCGTGCCGAGGGCCACCGCGGCGGCGATCATCACCCGCATGCGGGCCGTGCCGCGCCGGGCCGCCAGCAGGGCGCCCGCCAGCGAGCCGACCGCCATCAGCGTGTTGAAGAGGCTGTAGCTGCCGGCGCCCGCGTGGAAGACGTCGTCGGCGAAGGCGGAGAGGTAGACGGGGAAGTTGAAGCCGAAGGTCCCTATGAAGCCGACGAGGACGATGGTCCAGATCAGGTCAGGCCGGCCGGCGACGTAGTGGAGTCCCTCCCGCAGCTGGCCCTTGGCGCGCGGCGCGCGCTCGACGACGTGCAGTTCGCGGGCCCGCATCAGCAGCAGGCCGGCGATGGGCGCGACGAAGGACAGGCCGTTGGCGAGGAACGCCCAGCCGGTGCCCACACTGGTGATCATCAGACCGGCGACGGCGGGGCCGACGAGGCGGGCGGACTGGAAGTTGGCGGAGTTGAGACTGACCGCGTTCTGCAGCTGGTCCGGGCCGACCATCTCGGAGACGAAGGACTGGCGGGCCGGGTTGTCGACGACGGTCGCGAGGCCGACGGCGAAGGCGACCACGTACACGTGCCAGACCTCGACCTGCCCGGAGAGGGTCAGGGCGGCCAGCGCGATGCCGGTGAGGGCCATCGCGGACTGGGTGAACAACAGGGCGCGGCGCTTGGGGAGGCGGTCGACGAGGACGCCGCCGTAGAGGCCGAAGAGGAGCATCGGCAGGAACTGCAGGGCCGTCGTTATGCCGACGGCGGTCGCGGAGCCGGTGAGGCTGAGGACCAGCCAGTCCTGGGCGATGCGCTGCATCCAGGTGCCGATGTTGGAGACGACCTGGCCGAGGAAGAACAACCGGTAGTTCCTGATGCTCAGGGAGCTGAACATCGAGGACGTGCGGGGGGACGTGCGGGGGGACTTGCAGGGGGACTTGCGGGTGCCCCCCGGGGTGCCGGGGGGAGAGTCGTGGGTGGTCGGTGCGGGGGCGGAATCTGCTCCGGATCCCGTACTCAAAAGGGTTCGCCTCCTCGAAGACTGCCTACTCGAAGACTGCTTACTCGAAGACTGCTTACAGGTGTGCGAGTTTCTCCAGCACGGGGGCGGCGGCGCGCAGTTTCGCCCACTCGTCCTCGTCGAGGCCGTCGACCAGGGTGGCCAGGAAGGCGTTCCGCTTGGCGCGGCTCTCCGCGAGCATGGTCTCGGCCTGCTCGGTCTTGGTGACGACCTTCTGGCGCCGGTCCTCGGGGTGCGGCTCCAGCCGGACCAGGCCCTTGGCCTCCAGCAACGCCACGATGCGGGTCATCGAGGGCGGCTGCACATGCTCCTTGCGGGCGAGCTCGCCCGGGGTGGCACTGCCGCAGAGGGAGAGGGTGCCGAGCACCGACATCTCGGTGGGGCTCAGCGACTCGTCGACCCGCTGGTGCTTGAGCCGACGGGACAGCCGCATCACGGCCGATCGCAGGGAGTTCACGGCGGCAGCATCGTCGCCATGGCTTAGGTCAGACATCTCTTTAGGATAACTCATTACTCTCGCTAAACAAGCTGGGGCGCGCCGGGATTCCCGTGACTCCGGCCACGGAGGACGCCACGCTCACTCGAACGAGTGAGTAGACAGCGGAAAGTGACCGGACTTCGGTGCGCGACCGCGACCCTGGTCTCATGGGGACCACTGTGCTCAGTCTGCGGATCGACGGGGAGCTGCTCGAACGACTCCGGCAGCATGCGGCGAAAAGGGGAATGAGCGTCCAGGACTATGTCGTCCAGACGCTCATTCGCGATGACTTCGACGAGCGGTTCCAGACCGCCGTCGAGGAGACGGAGAAGTTCTACGGGCTCACCTGAACCCGGCTTTCCGGCCGCCCGGCTTCCCGGCCGCCGGCGGTCCGGTCACGGGGTCCAGGTCAGGTCAGGTCCAGGGCCGGCATCAGGTAGTAGAAGGTGAAGACGGCGGAGACCACGTACATCGGCACCGGGACGTCCCTGCCTCGCCCGGCCGCCAGGCGCAGCACGACGAAGGTGATGAAGCCCATGCCGATGCCGTTGGTGATCGAGTAGGTGAACGGCATCATCACCATGGTGATGAAGGCCGGGATGGCGATGGTGTGATCGGCCCAGTCGATCTCCTTGACCGAGCCGGCCAGGATCAGGAAGCCCACCGCGAGCAGTGCCGGGGTGGCGGCCTGGGACGGGACCATCGTGGCGACGGGGGTCAGGAACAGCGCCACGGCGAACAGCCCGCCGGTGACGAGGTTCGCGAAGCCGGTGCGGGCGCCCTCGCCGACGCCGGCCGTGGACTCCACGAAGGCGGTGGTGGCGGAGGAGGAGCTGGCGCCGCCCGCGGCGACCGCGAGGCCGTCGACGAAGAGGACCTTGTTGATGCCGGGCATCTCGCCCTTGGCGTTGGTCAGCTTGGCCTCGTCGGAGACGCCCATGATGGTGCCCATCGCGTCGAAGAAGCACGACAGCAGCACGGTGAAGACGAAGAGGATGCCGGTCAGCACGCCGACCTTGTCGAACCCGCCGAAGAGGCTGACGTCGCCGATGAGACCGAAGTCGGGGCTGGCGACGGGGTTGCCGGGCCACTTGGGGGTGGTGAGACCCCAGGAGGGGATCGTGGCGACGGCGTCGATGACCAGCGCGAGGACGGTCATCGCGACGATAGAGATCAGGATCGCGCCGGGCACCTTGCGGGTGATCAGCGCCAGGGTGAGCAGGGCGCCCAGGATGAAGACGAGGACCGGCCAGCCGTTGAGGTGACCGTCGCCGCCGAGCTGGAGCGGGACGGTGGTGTGGGCGGCGTCCGGGATGCGGCTGACGAAGCCGGAGTCGACGAGCCCGATCAGCATGATGAACAGGCCGATACCGATCGAGATCGCCTTGCGCAGACCGAACGGCACGGCGTTCATCACGCGCTCGCGCAGACCGGTGGCGACCAGGAGCATCACCACGAAACCCGCGAGCACGACCATGCCCATGGCGTCCGGCCAGGACATCCGGGGTGCGAGCTGGAGGGCGACCACCGAGTTCACGCCGAGGCCGGCGGCCAGCGCGATGGGGACGTTGCCGACCACGCCCATGAGGAGCGTGGTGAAGGCGGCCGTCACGCAGGTGGCGGTGACCAGCTGACCGTTGTCGAGCTGATGCCCGTACATGTCCTTCGCGCTGCCGAGGATGATCGGGTTCAGCACGATGATGTACGCCATGGCGAAGAAGGTGGCGAAACCGCCCCGGATCTCACGCGGCAGCGTGCTGCCCCGCTCGGAGATGCGGAAGTAGCGGTCGAGGGCGCCGAGGGCGGGGCTGGACATGTTTTGGCGGTTCCTACGAAGAGAAGTGGTCAGACACAAACCGTTTCAGTATGAACGTATAACGTTCGAATCAGCCATCTCCGCGCGTAGATGTGACCTCCTCGTAAGCTGTGCCCATGGCCGCGTTTTTCTCGGGACCCACCAAGCACGAGGCGCCGGAGCCCCTGGAGGGCCCGGTCGTCGCCACCATCACCGGCGGCACGATCCTCTGGTTCGTCCTCTTCATCGTCCAGCTCCCCTTCTACGGCTGGTTCGACGACCACGGCCATCTGTGGTGGCTGTGGACCTGCCTGGCCGGGGCCGGACTGGGGCTGCTCGGCATCCGGATCGTGCGCAGCCGGGACGCGGCGATCAAGCGCGCGGCGGCGGCCGCGGACACCGCAGCGGCAGCGGCAGCCGAGGGCACGCCGGGCACCGGGACGTCGGGCACCGGGACGTCGGCCGCCGAGTAGAAACAGGTCCCGGCTGTACAACCGGCGTACTATCCGTCTCCTCCCCAGGTCGGATCTTCCGCCCCTCCGACGGGTGAACGCTCATATCCACACGTACCGTCGATTCCATGGCCCACACCGACGCACCCGCCTCCGTGCCGACGACGGCGACCGGTCTCACGGCCGCCGAGGTGGCGGACCGCGTCGCGCGCGGTCAGGTGAACGACGTACCCGTGCGCAGCAGCCGCACCGTCGGCGAGATCGTCCGGGCGAACGTCTTCACCCGGTTCAACGCGATCATCGGCGTCCTGTGGGTGATCACGCTCGCCGTCGCGCCCATCCAGGACGGCCTGTTCGGGTTCGTGATCCTCGCCAACACCGGCATCGGCATCATCCAGGAGCGGCGGGCCAAGCAGACCCTGGACTCCCTCGCGGTCGTCGGCGAGGCCCGCCCCACCGTCCGCCGCGACGGCACGGCGATGGAGGTCTCCACCTCCGAGCTCGTCCTGGACGACCTCATCGAGACCGGCCCCGGTGACAAGGTCGCCGTGGACGGGGTGTGCGTCGAGGCCGACGGGCTGGAGATCGACGAGTCGCTGCTCACCGGCGAGGCCGACCCCGTGGTGAAACGCCCCGGCGACCAGGTCATGTCGGGCAGCTTCGTGGTGGCCGGCGGCGGTGCCTTCCGCGCCACGAAGGTCGGCCGCGAGGCCTACGCCGCCCAGCTCGCCGAGGAGGCCTCCCGCTTCACGCTCGTCCACTCCGAGCTGCGCTCCGGCATCTCCACCATCCTCAAGTACGTGACGTGGATGATGATCCCGGCCGCGCTCGGCCTGGTCGTCACGCAGCTGTTCGTGAAGAACAACGACCTCAGGGACTCGATCGCCCGCACCGTCGGCGGCATCGTCCCGATGGTCCCGGAGGGGCTGGTACTGCTCACCTCCGTCGCCTTCGCGATCGGCGTCATCCGGCTCGGCCGGAAACAGTGCCTCGTGCAGGAACTCCCCGCCATCGAGGGCCTCGCCCGCGTCGACACCGTCTGCCTCGACAAGACCGGCACCCTCACCGAGGGCGGCATGGACGTCACCGAGCTCAGGACCCTCGACGGCTTCGACGAGCTGTACGTACGGCAGGTGCTCGGCGCCCTCGGGGAGTCCGACCCGCGGCCCAACGCCTCCCTGCAGGCCGTCATCGCCGCCTACCCGGACGCCGAGGACTGGCGCTGCACCGAGTCCCTGCCGTTTTCCTCCGCCCGCAAGTACAGCGGCGCCAGCTTCAGCGAGGGCAACGGGGAGAACAACACCTGGCTGCTGGGGGCGCCGGACGTGCTGCTGGCCGAGGACGCCCCCGCCCTCGCCGACACCGAGCGGCTCAACGAGCAGGGCCTGCGTGTGCTGCTGCTGGCCCGCGCCGCCCGCGACCTCGACGACCCCGACCCGGCCCACGGCGCCAAGCCCGCGGCCCTCGTCGTCCTCGAACAGCGGCTACGGCCCGACGCCGCCGACACCCTGCGCTACTTCGCCCAGCAGAACGTCCACGCCAAGGTCATCTCCGGCGACAACGCGGTGTCGGTGGGGGCGGTCGCCGCGAAGCTGGGGCTCGACGGCGGCACGGTGGACGCCCGCCGCCTGCCCGCCGACCGGGCCGGCATGGGGCAGGCCCTGGACGAGGGCACCGTGTTCGGGCGGGTCACCCCGCAGCAGAAGCGGGACATCGTCGGCGCGCTCCAGTCCCGCGGCCACACGGTCGCGATGACCGGGGACGGCGTCAACGACGTCCTCGCGCTGAAGGACGCCGACATCGGCGTGGCGATGGGGTCGGGCTCCGAGGCCACCCGGGCGGTCGCGCAGATCGTGCTGCTGAACAACAGCTTCGCGACCCTGCCGTCGGTGGTCGCGGAGGGCCGGCGGGTCATCGGCAACATCACCCGCGTGGCGACCCTGTTCCTGGTGAAGACGGTCTACTCGGTGCTGCTGGCACTGCTGGTGGTGTGCTGGCAGGTCGAATACCCGTTCCTGCCCCGCCATCTGACGCTGCTGTCCACCCTCACCATCGGCATCCCGGCGTTCTTCCTCGCCCTCGCCCCCAACACGGAACGGGCCCGCCCGCACTTCGTACGGCGGGTGATGCGGTACTCGATCCCGGGCGGGGTGATCGCGGGCGTCGCGACCTTCGTGACGTATCTGATCGCCCGTCACTACTACGTCGGCGAGGGCTCGTTGGACGCCGAGACCAGCGCGGCGACCCTCACGCTGTTCCTGATCTCGATGTGGGTGCTGGCGATCATCGCCCGCCCTTACACCTGGTGGCGGGTACTGCTGGTGGCCTCGATGGGCGTGGCGTTCCTGCTCGTCCTGGTGATCCCGTGGCTCCAGCACTTCTTCGCGCTGAAGCTGGTCGGGGTGACGATGCCGTGGATCGCGGTGGGTGTGGCGGCGGTGGCGGCGGTCGCCCTGGAGTTCTCCTGGAAATGGGTCGACCGCCGTTTCCCGGCCCAGTCGGCTACTGCACGTCGACGAAGTCGCCCGCCGCGCTGATCGCCGGGGTCGTCGTGGTGCCGGCGAAGGTGTAGCGGTAGTAGCCGTCCACGGAGGCGGTGACCGTGGTCTTCAGGACGCCGGTCGAGCTGGTCTTGACGGTCTTGAGGGTGGTGTAGACGGTGCTGCCCTTCTTCCGGAACTGCAGCTTCACCGGCTGGGCCGCGTAACCGGCGTACTTGTTGGTGTCCCAGTTGGCGCGGCTCAGCTTGCCCGTGACGGTGAGGGTCTTGCCCTTCTTCACCGGCTCCGGCGCGGCGTCTGTCGTCAGCTGCGCCTGGCGCTGGACGTTGACGGCGCCGAGGTTGCTCTGCCACTTGAAGTCGGCGGGGCCGGTGGCGTCCTTGGGGAGGGCGAGGGCGCCCACCTTCCAGGTGCCGGCCTGGCTGTTGGCCAGGTCGTCGAAGTCCGCGGACGCGGTCGGCCGGAACTGGATCTTCGCCGTGCACTTGAGGACCGTCGCGGAGGCCGCGGTGCAGGTGCCCGGGCCGTCGCCGCCGATGATCTGGGACTGCGCGTTGAGCGTGGTGCCGCGGTAGAGCAGCGGGCCGCTCTCGAAGGAGCTCGCGCTGAGGTTCGCGGGCTTCGTCACGGTGTACGTGGCGGTGACGGTGACCTTGGCCGAGGGGCCGACCACGACGGCCTTGCCCGCGTTGACCTTCACGTTGGAGAAGGTGACGCTCGGCGCGGCGGAAGGCGCGGCCTGCGCGGCCGGGGCGGCGAGGGCGGAGAGGGCGAGGGCGCCGGAGGAGGCGACCACGATGGCGCGTATGCGCATGTGCGTTCCTTGGGAGGGTGGTGCGGAGAGGGTGGTGCGGAGAGGGGAAAGCGGCCGGTCCCGGGAGACCCCGGCCGACCGCTCTCACGTCCTGCGTGTGACGAGTTACTGCACGTCGACGAAGTCACCCGCGGCGACGGCCGCCGGGGAGGTCGTGGTGCCGACGAAGGAGTAGCGGTAGTAGCCGTCCACGCCCGCCTTGACGGTGGTGGCCAGGCCGCCGGTCGAGGTGGTCTTGACGGACTTCACCGTGCTGTAGGTGGTGGCGCCCTTCTTGCGGAACTGCAGCTGGGCGTAGACGCCGGCGTAACCGGTGTACGTGCCGGTGTCCCAGTTGGCGCGGGTCAGGCGGCCCGTGACGGTGATGGTCCTGCCCTTCTTCACCGGCTCCGGCGCGGCGTTGACCGTCAGCTTCGACATGCGCTGCAGCTTGGTGGCGGCCAGGGAGTCGGCCTCGACGTAGCCGACCTTGGTCCAGTCGATGGGGCCGCTGGGGTCGACATCGTTCCAGTCGACGATGTAGCCGGTCGCCTTCCACGTGGTGGCGTCGGCGTTCTCCAGCTCCTCACCCGGGAGGATGTCGATGGTGCCCTTGCAGGTGGCGACCGTGGCCGAGGTGTTGGTGCAGGACGGCCACTCGTCGCCGATGAGGAAGTTGGCCGGCTCGTTGGACGTGCCGCGGTAGATGAACAGGTCCAGCTCGGTGTCGTCCGCGGTGACGTCGACGCCCGCGCCGTGCGTCACCGTGAAGGTGACGGGGGCGGTGACCTTGCCGCCGGTGCTCGCGACGATCGGCTTGCCGTTGTTGATGCGGACGTTGCCGAACTTGGCGTCCAGCGGGTACGGCTTGCCGGTGTCGGCGGCGGTCGAACCGGTGAAGGCGCTCTTGCCGGAGGCGGCCGCGTGGAGGGCCTTCAGGGTGTCGACGGGGTTGTGCGAGCCGCTGCCGGTGGCCTGCGCGGCCGGCACGGCGAGGGCGGACAGGGCCACGGCGCCGGTGACGGCGACCACGGTGGCGCGTATGCGCATTGCTTTTCCCCCTGAGGAGAGGGGCCCCGGACGGTGGCCGCTCACACGGCTCGTCGTCACATCCGGGGCCCAAAGTGATGGTGGAGTCTGTTGACTCACCTCATCAGATGGCCGACGGGGACGGATGGTTGTACGTCCCGTGAGGAATTGGTGAGGAAATTCTTCACCCGGGCCCTCAGTCGAACCAGCGGTCGCGGGCCAGTTCTGCCGTGCGTGACGGGTCCTCGAGGAGGGCCGCTACCTCGAAGCGGCGCGGCCACTGGCGGGCCGCCCAGGCGAGACCCGCGGCGACGCCCTCCAGGGTGGCGGCGTGCAGGACGCCGTCGTCCGTCAGCCGCCAGTCGATCTCCACGCCGTCGACGACGAGTTCCTCGTGCTCGACGTATGTGGCGGGGGTGCGCGGCCCGAGGAGCACCCGCACCGACTCCGGTACGTCGTGCTCGGCGCCCTCGGAGTCGACGGCCCCCGTGACGGACTCGCTCAGTCGTCGCACCTGGAACAGCTCGGCGAGTTCGGCCGCCCGGGACGGGCGTACGGGGAGCAGCGGGACGCCTTCCGTGAAGGGGAGCAGGTCGGGCGAGTCGACGACGACGGCGTCGGCGGCGTCCACGACCTCTACCCGTCCGTCGACGACGGCCCGCAGCTCGTCCGGCAGGGTCACCTGCTCGGGGTCCAGTTCGGCCAACGCGCCGTAGAGGCCGTGCAGTTGGGCGGAGGTGACGGGGCGTTCGGGGTCGGCGAGCCGGTCGAGGAGTTCGGCGGCGCCGCCGGGCTCGTCGAGGAGGGCCGCCACGGACGTCCGTACGCCCAGCGCCCGCAGGACCTGCTCGTCGTCGAACCCGGTGGCGTCGGCCTCGTCGTACAGGCCGTGCAGGAGCGGGTCGCCGCCGGCGGCCAGCAGGCCGGCCGGGCGGCGCCCGTCGAGCACCGGGTTTCCGCGCAGCCACCACGCGGTGTAGGGCCGTACGACCTCGTGGGTGCCGTCCGGGAGGAGGATGCGGACGGGCTGGGTGAGGGCGTCGCGCAGCGGCGGCCGGGCGAGCAGCGCGAGGGCCTGCGGCCAGCGGTCCTCGTCGACGAGGTCGAGGTCGCGGACGGCGACGAGTTCGGTGGCGACGGGCGGTACGGGCGAGTCGGGGAAGCGGTCGAGGATGTCCTCGCACCACACGTCGACGGCGTCCAGCAGCCCGGGGTCGTCGGGTTCGGCGAAGTCGCCGTCGCGGGGCTCCAGTTCGTCCGGGTCGAGGACGACGTCCGTGGCGCGGACGAGTGCGAAGTCGGCGAGGACGCCACAGGCCGCGAGCGGCTGTTCACCCCATTTGTCCGCCAACTCGGTGTCGACGGCGGCGAGTTCGTCCTCCCGGATGACGGAGGCGAAGGGGCTGCCGGGGAGGACGAGTTCACCGGCGGGGACGAGTTCGCCGTCCTCGTCGGGCAGGGCGAGGGCGCCCAGCCAGGGCTCGTCGCCGGGCTCCAGGCCGGCGTCCCGGACGAGGGCGAGGACCAGGTCGGCGAGTTCTTCGGCGTCCGGGGTGTCCTGGTCGTCCCAGGCGCCGCCGTCGTCGTCCAGGGAGGCTGCGACGGCGGCCCGCACCTGCGGGGTGGTCAGGACGGCCCGGGGCGTGGCGGGCAGGGCGCCGAGCTTCTCCAGGAGGGGGTGTGCGGCGTCCCGGTGGGCGACCTTGAGGCCGAGCCGGGCGAGGGAGGCCGAGGTGGCGGCCCAGGTGTCGTCGGGGGTGGGCCCGTCGGGGAGGGGCAGCAGCACCTGGCGCGGACCGATGGTGGTCCGCCGGTCGGCGAGCGGCACGGGCAGCCCCGAGAGCCGGTCGGGATCGACCCCGGCGAGGCTGTCGTAGAGCCGGTACCACCACTCCGGGTCCTTCTCCAGACCGGCCAGCCGGTCGATCGCGTCGGCGAGCGGGATCCGGGCCACGCCCAGCGTGCGCAGTTCCGCCCGCCGCTCCAGCCCGGCGGGCAGCAGGGTCGGCAGCACCTCCGCCAGCACCCGCACGGTCTCGGCGCCCGCGCCCTCGACGACCTCGGCGTCCCTGGGCCGGAGGGCTTCGGGAAGTCCGACGCCGTGCTCGTCGTGCTCGGCGTCCTCGTCGTGCCGGTTCCTGACGGGCTCGACGGCGGGCGGCAGGAAGGCGGTCCGCGGCAGCCGTTCGAGGACGGCCTGACGAAGGGCCCCGTCCAGCTCGCCCTTGCCCAGCGGGCCGGGCACCAGGTCGATGATCCCGGCGCCCACCGGCCGCCAGCCCGCGAGGAGTTCGGCGTACACGTCCGCCGCCCGCTGCACGAGGTGGTCGGTCAGCGGTCCGGGGGCGGCGTGCCGGCGGGTGGTGTCCAGCGGGAAGGAGGCGATGAGCAGGGCGGGCACGCCGAGGGACTCGTCGCTGGGGGTCGGCGCGTGGACGACGGGGGTGGTGCGGGGCCGCACGGGCGCCCCGTCCTCGTCGACGGGCACGGCCCAGGTGACCGACCAGTGGGGCCGCAGCCGCTCCTCCACCGGCCGGTCGGCCAGCAGCTCGGGGGCGAGGGACCCGTGCGCGGCGGCGACCCGCCACCGGGTGCTGCCGTCCCGGGTGTCCTCGACGACGGTGAGGGCGCCGTCGACGGAACGGCTCAGGGTGCGCGGAGCCTGGTCGTCGATCTCGATCACGACCTCCTCAAGGCCCGGGAGGGCGAGGAGCAGGGCGTCGTCGACGGCGGTGAGGAGCCGTTCGGCGAGATCGGCTGCGGCGGGGTCGCGCAGGGGCAGGATGACGGCGGTGTCGTACGGGTCGGGCGCGGTGCCCTGGGCGGCGAAGGGCAGCCGGAGCAGCGGCACGTGCCCGTCGCGCCGCCGGATCTCGTCACCGAGGCCGGGGCTGTGCCGGGCGGTGTCCCGGGCCAGCTCGCGCGCCTCGGCGAGGGACCAGCGAACACCCCCGTGCCGCCCCACCACGGCGGGCTCGTCGGTGACGGCGATGACGGCGGCGAAGCCGACGCCGAACCGTCCGACGGCCACGGCCGACTGCTGGGCCTCCCGCTTGGCGGAGGCACGGAGCGTGGCGAGGGACTCGACGCCGGCGGCGTCCAGGGGCGCGCCCGTGTTGGCGGCGACGAGGACGCCGTCCCGGAGCGTGAGCCGCAGCCGCCCCGGCACGCCCGCCCTGGCCGCGGCGTCGGCGGCGTTCTGAGCGAGCTCGACTACGAGCCGGTCCCGGTACCCCCCGAGGACGAGGTCCTCCTCGGCGTTGGCGTCCTCCCGGAAACGGGCGGGGCTCGTGGCCCAGGCGTCCAGCACTCCGCGACGCAGGCGGGCCGTGCCGAAGGGGTCCGCGCCCTCGGGTGCCGGCCGCACGAACTTGCTCACGTTTCCACTCTCCTCATCAGCGTGAGGACGAAGGTACCCGCCTCAGGGAAATCGCCCACCCACCTCGGCCTCTCACTGGCAGGGGATACGCACGCGCGGTGTGCACTGGTCACGGCAGGGACTGCCGCAGCAGGGACAGTTTGCGGGTGACGCTACGCCAGGAACCCCTACCTGCGCCGCAAACGCGAGCGCATCCCCGGCGGCCGCATCGTCACCCGCACGACCTCCTGCAACCAGCCCGGACGCCACGGCAGCGAGCCCGAGCCCCCCAAGCCGCCCACCCGACGCCCCGCCCCTGCCGACCGCCCACCCCGCAAGAAGCTCCCGGCGGTCCCGCAGCCCGCCTGCCCGTCCCCCACGCTCCTGCAGACCGCCGTCGACCTCCTCGCCGGCCTCCGCCGCCACGACCCCCGCCTCCTCCTCTCCGCCACCGACGCCGACCACCTCGCCCCCGGAGTCGCCGCCTGGCTGGAACGCGAGGTCACCCCCACCGCCGTCCGCCACGCCCTCACCGCCGACCTCCCCGAGGACCCCCTGCACCGCCCAGCAGCCCTCCTCGCCCACCGCCTCGCCGCCCAGCTACCGCCCCTCCCGCCGTACCGCGCCCCGGCGCCGCCTCCTGTCGTTCGGCACCGCCCCCAGACCTGCGAAGACTGCGACCAGGTCTTCCGCGCACCGGCCCCAGGCCTCTGCCCCGGCTGCCGACCGCCCGCACACCACTGAGACGCACCACTGAGACGCACCACTGAGAACCAAGGAACTGAATGGTCAGCTCGCCGCACGAAGCTGCACGACAAGCCCGAAGTCGTCGCCGACCCCATCGTCGAACTCGTCGCACAGGGCCTGGGCAACCGCCCGGCCAAAGAGCTCTGGAGGAACCTGGTGGCCGTGGATCTCTCCTTCTACAAGTCGTACATCGCGGAGGAGATCCGCGACGAAGGCCGCGAAGAAGGCCATGTCAACGCCTACGGGACGGCCATACTGACCGTCCTGGAACAGCGCGGCATCGATGTGCCCGCCGACGCACGTCAACGGATCACGGAGTGCGGAGACCTCGAGACCCTCCACACCTGGCTCGCCCGTGCCGCCACCGCCACATCCACCGCAGAGGTCTTCGGGGACGACGCAAAGTGAGACCTTCGTCACATTAGGTGGTAGCCCGGGCGGAAGCCCGGGCTACGAGTGCCCCAGCTCCGCCGCGTCCTCGTCCGTCATCACAGGCACCGAGCCCGAGTCCGGGGCCGGGCGCAGCGGGAAGGGGTCCACCCGGGTCTCGTCGATCACCGGCGCGGGGGGCCGCGGCGGCGCGGGCATGACCGCCGCCTCCGAGTGACCCCCGCAGCCGTACGCAAGGGAGACGACCCGGCCGTCCGCCGGGGAGAACTCGTTGGCGCAGACGCCGAAGGCCTGCCCGAGGGAGCCACCGATGGGAGTGAGGAAACCGCAGCTCACACACGTCGCGGGGGCCGCCTGAGCCATGGGTGTCTGGGGCCCGAAGCCCTCCTCCCAGCGGTCCGCGGCGACATGCAGGCCGTACCGGGACAGCACCCGCGCCCGGCGCATCCCCAGCTCCTCGGCCACCGCCGCGATCGTCCCCCGCACCGGCGCCGTGGGCAGCTGCGCAGGCGCGGCCGCGGTCACCTCGGCGTCCTCGGCCTCCACCAGCTCGGCCATCTCCTCGGAGACCGGCGAGTTCGGCAACGGCTCGTCCACGCCCGTGAAGCCCGGCTCCAGCCGGAGGTCCTCCGCGTCCGTGGGCAGCAGGTCGCCCGGACCCATGTCGCCGGGGCGCAGCCGCTCGCTCCACGGAACCCACTCGGGGGCCAGCACCGCGTCGGGGCCGGGAAGCAGAACCACCTCGTCCAGGGTGACGATCTTCGCGCGGGACGCCCGCGCCACCGTCGCCGCCCAGCGCCAGCCCCGGTACCCGAGCTCCTTGCACTCGAAGAAGTGGGTGACGACACGGTCGCCCTCGGAGAGCATCCCTACGTGCTCGCCGACCACGCCGGGGGCGGCTGCCTCCTCGGCTGCGGCACGGGCGAGATCGACCGCCTCGGCGCACAGGCGGTCGGGGGTGCGGCTTCGCGTGGTCGCTGCGCTCACAGGTATCGCTTCTCTCCTACGCCGTCTCTCGGTGCGCCTGCCTGAAGGCGGCGGGTGCGGACGGAGCGGACCAAAGGGCCGCGTCGACGTCCGCGCCCGATCGCGCTCGGGCGCACCTGCTGTCATCCATTCTGCGGGATGGCCGGGAGGCGCGCGGCCGAGAACGATCGCCACGGCGCGCTACGCACGCTACCTGCTCCCGGACGCTCGGCCTACACCGACGGGACGTTTCCCCCCACCGAACGCTCCCAGAATGCCCGATCACACGGCCATACGCGCGGTAACCCCACTACATATCGCGTTCTCGGGGCACTATGACGGGGTGGCAGCCGCGCAGACACCCCAGGGCGCCACCGGGATCGGTGCGACGAAGGGGAACAAGGGGAGGAGCCGGGTGAGCGGTTCGGGCCGGATGAGCGGGTCCGTCCGCGCAGTAGGCCGTGCCCTGCACTTCCCGTTCACCGGCACCGCCCGCGGCATCAGGAAGGCCACCCACGCGCACGGCGCCGGCGAGTCCGGCCTCGGCAAACTGATCGAACTGCACGCCGTGAACGGCGCCGGCGACGTCATGATCACCGTCGCGCTCGCCTCCACCGTCTTCTTCTCCGTGCCGACCGACGAGGCCCGAG
Source organism: Streptomyces sp. NPDC050121 (assembly GCF_044460385.1). Lineage (NCBI taxonomy): Bacteria > Bacillati > Actinomycetota > Actinomycetes > Kitasatosporales > Streptomycetaceae > Streptomyces > Streptomyces sp. NPDC050121. Next base: position 77,432 of record NZ_JBITJV010000019.1, read on the forward strand.
GACGCGTCGCGCTCTACCTCGCCATCACCATGGCCCCCTTCACCGTCCTCGCCCCCGTGATCGGCCCGCTCCTCGACCGGCTCCCGCACGGTCGGCGCGCCGCCATGGCCGGGTCCATGGTCGCCCGGGCGATCCTCGCGCTCGTCCTGTCCGGCGCGGTCGCCACCGGCAGCATCGAGCTGTACCCGGCCGCCCTCGGCGTCCTCGTCTCCTCCAAGGCGTACGGAGTGGTCAGAAGCGCCGTCGTGCCCCGTCTGCTGCCACCCCGCTTCTCCCTCGTCAAGGCGAACTCACGCGTCACCCTCGGCGGCCTCCTGGCCACCGGCATCGCCGCGCCCATCGGCGCCGGACTGCAGGCCCTCGGGCCGCGCTACCCCCTCTACGGCGCCTTCGTGATCTTCGTGGCCGGCACGATCCTGTCGTTCTCGCTGCCCCCCAAGGTGGACTCCGCCAAGGGCGAGGACGTCGCGCTGCTCGCCGCCGACGAACAGCACCTGCACGGCCCGCACCTCAAGCCGGTCAAGCGGCCCGGCCTCAGGACTGTCGGCATCGCCGTCACCCACGCCCTGGGCGCCAACGCGGCCCTGCGCTGGCTGTCCGGGTTCCTCACCTTCTTCCTGGCGTTCCTGCTGCGCGAGCACCCGCTGACCGGTCAGAGCGCGGCGGTGTCGCTGGGCATGGTGGCCGTGTCGGCGGGCGTGGGCAACGCGCTCGGCACGGCGGTCGGGGCATGGCTGCGCTCCAAGGCTCCGGAGCTGATCATCGTGACGGTCGTCGCCGTCGTCCTGGGCGCGGTGCTCGTCGCCGCCGTCTTCTTCGGGGCGTTCCTGGTGGCCTGTCTCGCGGCGGTCGCCGGGTTCTCGCAGGCCCTCGCCAAGCTGTCCCTGGACGCCCTGATCCAGCGGGACGTGCCGGAGCTGGTGCGCACCTCGGCGTTCGCCCGCTCGGAGACCATGCTCCAGGTGTGCTGGGTGTTCGGCGGCGCGGTCGGCATCGTGATGCCGCTGAACGGCACGCTGGGCCTGTCGGTGGCCGCCGCGGTCGTCGCCGTGGGCTGGCTGACGACGGTCCGCGGCCTGCTGTCCTCGGTGCGGCACGGGGGCGGCTCGAAGCCCCGCGTGGCGTAACACCGTGGCGTAACACACAGCCACGCCGCACCCCGCGTAGGGAGGCGGCTGGACGTGCCCGATAGCCTTCCGCCATGACCATCCTGCCCCGCGGCGGAGCCGCTGATGTATTCGGCGCCGTGCGACGCCGACGCGCCGTCGCCGCCGTCGGCGCCGTTTCCGCCGGACTGCTCGTCCTGTCGGCCTGCGACAAGCCGACCCCCCTGTCCACGATCACCGTCGGCCGCGACTCGGTCAGCTCCGAGGCCACCTGCGGCGGCGAGGGCGACACCCTTCAGGCCGCCGAGCTGACCAAGTGCCTCGCCGACAAGGACATCAAGTCCATCAGCGTCGACCCGGACGAGACCGTCCGCTTCGGCGTCGACCCCGACGTCGCCGACAAGCGCTGGACGATCCTCATGAACGGCCAGCCGCTCACCGAGGACAGCGACAAGACGTACCGGACGATCCCGGGCAGCGTCTTCTTCAACGCCCAGTACGGCGCCCAGGGCGACTCCACGCTCGTCACCATCAAGGCGGGCGACGGCAAGAAGGCCAGCCAGGCGGCGACCGGCCTGTGGTCCTTCAAGCTCAAGAAGGGCGACTGACCACGCCCCGCGCACGCATCCTCGTGGCCACCGCGGTCCCCGCCGAACGGGACGCGGTGGCACGGGCGTTCACCGAGCCCACCCGGGAGGTGAGCCTGCCCGGCGTGACCCTCCACCGCCCCGGCGCGGACAGTCCCGGCGCGGCCTTCGACCTGCTCGCCGCCGGAGTCGGCCCGGCCCTGGCCGCCGCCTCCGTCTCCGCCGCCCTCACCGCGGCCTCCCTGCACGACGCCCCCTACACCGTCGTCGTCTCGACGGGCATCGCCGGCGGCTTCGCGCCCGCCGCGCCCGTCGGCTCCCTGGTCCTCGCCGACGAGATCACCGCCGCCGACCTGGGCGCCGAGACCGCCGACGGCTTCCTGCCGGTCACCGAGCTGGGCTTCGGCGCCGTCACCCACCGTCCGCCCGCGTCCCTCGTACGGGAGTCCGCGGCCGCCACCGGCGCCCTCACCGGCGAAGTCCTGACCGTGTCGACGGTCACCGGCACCGCCGTCCGGACCGCCGCCCTGCGCGAGCGCCATCCGCGGGCCCTGGCCGAGGCGATGGAGGGGTTCGGGGTCGCCGAGGCGGCCGCCGCGCACGGTGTGCCCGTGCTGGAGCTCCGCGCGGTCTCCAACCCCGTCGGGCCGCGCGACCGCGCCGCCTGGCGCATCGCCGAGGCACTGGCGGCCCTCACCGAGGGTTTCGGGAAGCTCGCACCCGTACTGGAGAGTTGGAACAGGCATGACCAGTGACCAGCCGCAGCCGCAGCCGCAGCCGCAGCCGCTGAAGATCGCGTACTCGCCCTGCCCGAACGACACCTTCGTCTTCGACGCCCTCGCCCACGGACGCGTGCCGGGCGCGCCCGCGCTCGACGTGACCTTCGCGGACATCGACATCACCAACGGCATGGCCGAACGCGGCGAGTTCGACGCGCTGAAGGTGTCGTACGCCGTGCTGCCGTACGTCCTCGACGAGTACGCGCTGCTGCCCTGCGGGGGCGCGCTGGGGCGGGGCTGCGGGCCGCTGGTGCTGACGCGGGAGGCGGGCGTCGACCTGAGGGGCCGGACCGTCGCCGTGCCGAGCGAGAAGTCGACGGCGTATCTGCTGTTCCGGCTGTGGGCGGCGGAGACGGTGCCGGGGGGCGTCGGCGAGATCGTCGTCATGCCGTTCCACGAGATCATGCCCGCCGTGCGGGACGGGAAGGTCGACGCGGGCCTCGTCATCCACGAGGCGCGCTTCACCTACCAGAACTACGGTCTGCACAAGCTCGCGGACATGGGCGAGCACTGGGAGGACACCACCGGCCTGCCGATCCCGCTGGGCGCGATCATCGCCAAGCGGTCGCTGGGGGCGAAGACCCTGACCGGGCTGGCCGATGCCATCCGCACCTCCGTGCGCGCCGCCTGGGACGACCCCGAGGCCTCCCGCCCGTACGTCATGGCACACGCCCAGGAGATGGACCCGACCGTCGCCGACCAGCACATCGGCCTGTACGTCAACGAGTTCACCGCGGACCTGGGAGAGGACGGCCATGCGGCGATCCGGGGGTTGTTGACACGGGCGGCGGCGGAAGGACTGGTTCCGGCCCTGGGGCCGGAGGCGCTGGCCTTTCCCTGAGGTGCCGGTTTCCTGGGGTTTCCGGTCGTCGCCCTCGGCCGGCGGCGTGCGGGGCGGCCAGTGGGCCAGGGACAGCATCCCCAGGACCTTGCGGATGAGGAACACGGCCAGGGGCAGTTCGACGCACACCGCGAGCACCGCCGACAGCCATACGTCGGGGGTGCCGAGGGCGAGCGACACGTCGAACCACGCGTCGCAGACCAGCAGGGCCGCCGTCGCGACGGCCGCCAGGGCGACAGCCCGGCGCCGGCCGAGCCTGCCGCCGCTGCCGCCGGATCCGCTCCAGCAGCTCAGGCGGCGGGGGCGGAGCGGCGGCCAGCGCCGCCGGGCTCGGTTCGTATGTCGCTCACGTCGACCGGTCCGGGGAGTTACACGTCCAACTGGTCGGCGACCGCGCGCAGCAGACCGGCGATCTTCTTGCCGGAAGTCTTCTCCGGGTAGCGGCCCTTCTCCAGCATCGGGGTGATGTTCTCCAGGAGGGTGGTCAGATCCTGGACGATGGAGGCCAGTTCGTCGGGCTTCTTGCGCTGCGCCGCGGCGACCGACGGGGTCGGGTCGAGAATGACGACGGAGAGTGCCTGGTCGCCGCGCTGTCCGGCGACGACGCCGAACTCCACTCGCTGACCCGGCTTCAGCGCCTCGACTCCGGCAGGCAGGACGGAGGAATGGACGAAGACGTCACCGCCGTCGTCACGGGAGAGAAAGCCGAAGCCCTTCTCACTGTTGAACCACTTGACCTTGCCAGTCGGCAAAGCACACACTCCCTCGATCGCTCCCGGACTGACCCCGGACGCCCTTGAACTGCCGTCATGACAGCCTACCGGGGGTCTCTCCAACCCAACACGCCTTAAAACGAGACTGAGCCCCTGCCTGTCCGCTACGGCGGCTCCCGAAGTCTGTACAGGATCCCGGGGCTCTCCACTCGGTCGCCAAGGGCCTATAACCCACCAGCGCCAGTAGTGCAAAGCCCACTCTCTCGACATCCGCTACGCCCCTATCCTCGTCTTCACTTTTGAGACGAGGGGGGTGCGTGAGGTCGATGTCCACCAGTCCGTTCGGCCCAGCGGCAGACAAGGCCCGCGATGAAAGAACCCGTGTCGACCTGGATCGCCTGTCGCAGGAAGCCGTCGAGACAAGCAAGAAGCTCGTCGAGCTGCACAAGCAGGAAGCAGCCAGATACAAGCGGCTTGCTGAGGCGGAACGAGAGCGCCGCCGCAAGGTCGAGGCCCAGTTGCGAGCCTGCTCCAAGCTGCTCAACGAACGGTCGGATCTCGAGTCGAAGCTCAACTCCGTGATCCCTGACGCAGTACGAGCAATGGCCAACCTTCCGTTGCCGCCTGAGACGTCCCTGCTTCGAAAGCAGCTTGAGGCAACGGAGAAGGACCGAGACTCATTCGTGGAGTTGCTGGACGCGGCGGTCAAGGAGCGGGACGCGGCGTTGCGGGCCCGCGACGCCGTTATTGCGCGACTGCAACCACGACGGAACGGTGAACGACCTTTGAAGGCAGAGGCGGCTTTGAAAGCGCAGCTGGACGCGACCTCTCTCCAAGGTGTTCTCAAGCAAGCGCAGCAGCACTGCTCGTCGCTGGTCATCACCGCAGATCTGGACGAGACCAAGAAGCTGGAGCATCACCAGAAGGCTCCGCACTGGCGACACCGCCTGGCCGCAACGCTGGCAACGATGCAGGCATATGCCGAGGCCAAGGACCTTGCGCGGGCGCACAACGGGAGATCCGGCCCAGAGTTGGCGAACCTCAAGGCGTACTGCGCGAACGAGCCATTCCCGCTGCTGGCTGAGGGGAAGGTGGTTCTCAGCGAGGGGCAGACGGCCAGCAGCAGCCCGCGAGGCAAGGCACAACGGACTTTCCGCGCCCCTGAGCACATCGCTCCTTCGGGGAAGGCCGTCATGGTCGAGCACATCCGCATCGGCGATGGTGCTCCTCCGGCACCGCGGCTGCACTATCTCGACGACACCGACAGAAGCGGGTTGCTCGTCATCGGGTTCTTCGGCGACCACCTGTACAACGCCGGAACCAATTGACTGTCTGCGGCATTCAGCGATACCTGGCTCATCAGCAGCAGCGCCATACACAGGTACGCAGATCGAATACGTGACCTTTTCCAGGGGGTGTCGTTGATCGGATGACAGCATCGCTGGCGGGAAGGGGGCATCGGTGAGCCGGAGGCTGCCGCTCGATGAGGGCGAGACGGCCCGCACCGCGTGTGCCCGTGGTCTGCTGCGTGCAGGCGTGGTGGAACGGACCGGTGAAATCCTGTCGGCCACTGGGCTGGCGGAACGGGTTGGCTGGTGTGTGGATCTGGTGTCCGGCATGGCCGATGCGCTGACCGGCGAGCACTGGAGCCCCGCTGATGTGGAGACGCTCGCGTCGGGGGAGGACGCCGGAGGCCGCAAGCTGCCGTCGAACGCGTGGATGGCGCTGCGGCGTCTGGGTTGGACTACCGAACCCCCGGGGGACGTCCGGGTCAATGACCGCATCGTGCGGATGGCTCAGGAGCAGGCCGGGCGCGTTCTGAGGTCGGTGAAGTGGCGTGCTGATCTGACTGCTGGGGTTCTGGCGACGTGGCCTGCCGATCCGGCGAGGCGTGATGCCAGTGAGTGGGACGCGGTGCGCGACGCCGTTCCCGGCGGCGCTGGTGTGCCCTCCAGCGTCATCAAGTCCCGTACCCGGCAGGCCGCTTCCTTCCTGCAAAGGCACGGGCGGCTGCCGGTCGATGTGTTCGAGCTGGAGACCGCGCCCCGTACCGCCCGGATGCTGCTGCTGTCGGCGTGCGACAGTCGGCAGGCCACGATGGACCGCCACGAGAGCGACCCGGGCAGGGCGCTGCTGCGGCTGCACCTGCCCACCCGCCCGGACCCGCGCTCCTACGGGGACTGGGCGTGGGTGTCCTGCCTGGTCCCGCTGCCGCCGACGATTCCGGCAGGTGCGGTGCTGCACCTGCCCACCCTACGCATCCATCAGGGCCGGGTACGGGCCGATCTCGCCTACACGCACGCCGTGCCGAAAACCCGGCGCACGGGACACACGGTCGCGCTGGGGGTGGACTGGGGCCTGAACACGATGTTGTCGGCCGGAGCGCTCCGGCTCCATGATGACGGCACGATCACGGCCCTTGGGGCCGGGGGCATGTTCCGTGCGGCGGGTGTGCTGGCGAAACAGCACCGCCTGCGCCGTCTGTCCGAGCACCTGCACGCCAAGGCCGACCAGTACCAGGGGCTTACCGGCAGCGACACCGGACACCCGCTGACCGTGAAGCGCCAGGTCCTCACCGATGAGATCGAGCACGTCTCCCGCCGCAGGTCGAACCTCAACGATGCCCTGGCCTGGGCTGCCGCCCGATGGGCCGTGGACCAGGCCGTCGCCGCCAGAGCGAGCGTGATCTACGTCGAAGACCTCCGCTCGATGGAGGCGCGGGGGATGGGCCGCACGATGAACACCCGCCTGTCCCAAGCCGTACGGGGGCAGGTCGTGGACCGCATGCGGCACGTTGCCGCCGAGGCCGGCATCCCCGTCGTAACGGTCCCCGCAAAGAACACCTCCAGGAACTGCCCCCAGTGCCTGGCTCCGCTGCGCCACCGCAAAGCCCCCAACCTCCCGACCGTCCGTGGTTGGAAGTGGGCCGTCTGCGGCTCCTGCCCCTGGCAGGGCGATCGCGACGTCGGCGCGTGGAAACGGATTGCCGCCCGCGGCCTCACCCACCAGAGCAAGACCGTGATCGACCGCGTGAGCGGTGCCATGGTTATCCGCTCAGTAGTTGAAAACCTCGAAGCCAATGCGGTGGTCGCCCTGACCACCGTCAAGGCTGGCTGGGACCGGACCAAGACGGGACCCACCCGGCCACGAACCACACGCCCCGCGCCCAGGCGACGCAGGGCACCCTCCCCCACCGGCCTCTTGAGACCGGCGGGCAAGCGTCCGGAGGGGCACGCACCAACGGACCGGCCCCGGCTGCCGCGCGCAGCCCACCGGCACCAGAGCGTGAAGGCGATCAGCACACCCACCAACCGGCCGCACCGGCCACAGGGAGCAGCACTGGGCGCGGGATTCCACCTGCACGCCCACGCCACCCCTCCACGGTGGGAAATCCCGTTGCCGGGCACTCCGTCCGCCTGGGATCGCTCAGCTGATCAGAGACGCTGGGAACTACCCTGGTCCGGTGCGTGACAAAACCCAAACGAATTCCGCCGTCCCGGGTGACCGACTGATCCGTGCCGGTGCCATCGTGTTCTTCGTCGGCGCCGTGGCCACACTCGTCACGGTCGCCCCGCTGTTCCTCGGCACGACGCCTTTTCCGACGTACATGTTCGGATTGAGCATGCTCATGGGCGTCGGCTTCCTGATCGCCGGCGCGGGAGTCCTGCAGTCGGTCGCGGCCGGCCGCCGTCAGGCGCGGGGCGCGGGGCGTTAGACGCCCAGGTGCGCGGAGAGCCAGGCGGGGAATCCGGTCAGGTCGGTGAGCACGACATCCGCACCGGCCGTCCGTAGTTCCTCCGCACCGATCGGCCCGGTCGGCACGGCCACCGAGAGCGCCCCGGCGGCGTGCGCGCCCCGGACGTCGCCCACGTGGTCGCCGACGTAGACGCTCGCGCCGTGCTCGCGCAGCGCCTCCGCCTTCCGCTCGGCCCACAGGTCGCCGATCACCGCGTCGGGGCCCAGGCGCAGATACTCCACCTGCAGCTTCGCGTTGGGCTGGTGCTTGGCGGTGACGACGATCGCCCGCCCGCCGACCGCCTGCACGGCCGCGATCGCCTCCCGGGCGCCGGGCAGCGCGGTCGCTCCGGTGACCCCGTGCTCGGGGTACAGCGAGCGGTAGACGTCGGCGACGGCCGCCACCTGCTCCGCCGGGTACCAGTGGGCGAGCTCCGTCTCCGGCGGCGGGCCGAGCCGGGTGACCACGAGGTCGGCGTCGATGTACGTGCCCGTGTGCTCGGCGAGCGCCAGGTAGGTGGCACGTATGCCGGGCCGGGAGTCGATCAGGGTCATGTCGAGGTCGAAGCCGACGGTGAGCACGGGTGAGGTCATGCGGCCATTCTGCCCGGGGGCCTCGACTTCGTTGTTTCGGCCATTCGCCCACAGTTTCTGCGGCTAGTTCTGTTTCTGCGATCTCCAGACCAGGAAAAGTGCCGACGCCACGGCCGCGCCCCGGATCACCCACGGCCAGGTCTGGGCGACGGCGTCGTTCATGTGCCCCTCGGCGATGGGCTCGCCCCAGCGCCCGTCGGATCGCCCCCACAGCCAGACCACACCGGCGGTGACCGAGAGCCCCGGCAGCCACATGACCGCCAGTTTCGTCTCCCGCTCGGTCAGTCGCCGCGAGGCGTAGGCGATGGCCCAGCCCACGATCAGCGCGAACCAGTTGCCGAGCACCGCGCCGGCGACGAGAGAGGCGGCGGCGAGGAGGAGCAGCGGGTTGCTCCAGCGACGTCCCTGCGCATCGGAGGAGGAGTCCCGGCGCAGCCGGATCCGACGGCGCCGTCGGGGGCCGGTGCCGTCGTCCTCCGCCGCCTCCGCTTCCTCACCTCCGACGAGGGTCTCGTCGTCGGCATCGTCCTCGTATTCGTCCTCGTATTCGTCCTCGGCCTCGTCGGCCTTGGCTCTCGGCGGTTTGAGCAGGTCGGGGATCTCCACGCCGCCGACGAAGCCCGGCACCTCGTCGCCGAGGCCGAACGGGGTGGGCTCGTCCAGCCACCAGTCGGGCGTCTCCCGGCTGTCCTTCGGTGGCGGGGACGGGACGTCGGCGGGTGCGGCGGGGGGCGGCGAGCCGGGCCGGGGGCGTGGCACGACGCGCCGGATCCCCTTCGACCGCCCGGGCCGCTCCTCGCGGTCCCGTTGGACGGGCACGGAGGGCGTCGGGGTCTGCGGAGCGCCGACGGCGCCGTCGGCCGCGGCGGCGACGAGGTCGTCGGGGCTGCCGAGGCGGTCGATGATGCGGCGGACGGCGGCGGGCGAGTCGACGGTGGCCTTCGCCCGGCGCCGGTCGATCTCGTTGCGCAGCTCGGAGACGAGCCGCATCCGGGTGGCCGACGACAACTGCCGCTGCTGTGCGACGTCCCCGACCCGGCTCAGATACTCGTAGACGACTTGGTCGCTCTCGATCCCCACGGGAAGAAGCTACCGCTTCTGTTCGCCGGTGCCGGGCCGGAGCGGGGGTCCGCGGTGCGCAGCCCCCGGGGGACGGCAACCGCTACCGTGGGCAAGATGAGCACCGAGGACCAGCCGGCCCCCCGCTCCCTGGCGGCAGCGCTCCGCGCCCGGGACGACGCTTCCCTGGCCGCGCTCCTGCGCGCCCGACCCGACCTCATCACCCCGGTCCCCACCGATCTCACCCAGCTCGCCACCCGGGCCGGCACCCGGGCCTCGGTCGTGCGCGCGCTGGAGCGGCTCGACCGGTTCGCGCTGCAGAGCGCGGAGGCGCTGGCCGTGGCCGACGATCCGGCGACGTACGAGGAGCTGCTGGGGCTGATGGCGGGGGACGCCCGCGACCCGGTCGTCGCCGACGCGCTTCCCGGCGCCCTGGCGGCGCTGCGCGAGCAGGCCCTGGTGTGGGGCGCCGACGATCGCCTCCACCTCGTGCGCACCGCCCGTGAGCTCCTCGCGCCGTCCCCGCAGCACCCGTCGCCGACAGGGCTCGGGCCGAATGTGCGGGAGGCCACGGCGGGCATGTCGCCGGGCCGGATCCAGGAGATCGTGGCGGCGGCCGGGCTGCCGTCCACGCATGACGCGGTGTCCGCGGTCGCCGCGCTCACCGCCCTCTTCGGGCATCGCAGGAAGATGGCGGCGCTGCTCGCCGAGGCGCCCGCCGGCTCCCTCGAGGTGCTGGAGCGGTTGGTGTGGGGGCCGCCGTACGGGCAGGTCACGCATGATCCGGCGGTACGGCTGCGCTGGCTGCTGGACCGGGGGCTGCTGCTGCCGACGGCGCCCGGGACGGTCGTCCTGCCTCGTGAGGTCGCGCTGCATCTGCGCGGCGGGCGGGCTCATCGCGTGCCGGAACCGGTGCCGCCTGCCGTGGTGGTGGGTGCGGTGCATCCTCCACAGGTGGTGGACGCGACGGCGGCCGGGCAGGCGTACACGGCGCTCGCGACGGTCGAGGAGCTGTTGAAGGACTGGGACGAGGGCGGTCCCGCGGTGCTGCGGGCCGGTGGGCTGAGCGTGCGCGACCTCAAGCGGACGGCGGTCGCGCTGGACGTGTCCGAGCCGGTGGCCGCGTTCTGGGTGGAGCTGGCGTATGCGGCCGGGCTGCTCGCCTCCGACGGTGAGGCGGACGAGCGGTATGCGGCGACGCCGGAGTACGACGAGTGGCTGGAGCGGCCGCCCGCCGAGCGGTGGGCGCAGCTGGCGCAGGCGTGGCTGGCGGCGACCAGGACCTCCGGGGTGGTCGGCGGCCGGGATCTCAAGGAGCGGGCGCTGTCGGCGCTGGGTCCGGGTCTGGACCGGTCGGCCGCGCCCGAGGTGCGTCACCGGGTGCTGGCGCTGCTTGCGGCACTGCCGGAGGGCGCCGCGCCCGACGCGGGGGCGCTGCTGGGCCGCCTGCGCTGGGAACGCCCCCTGCGCGGCCCGCAGGGTCATCAGGGTTCTCAGGGCCCGCAGGGTTCTCAGGGTTCTCAGGGCCCGCAGGGTTCTCAGGGTTCTCAGGGTTCTCAGGGTTCTCAGGGTTCTCGGGCCGGTGACGGGGACCTGCGCTCCCGGCTCGCCCGCTGGACCCTGGCGGAGGCCGAGATGCTGGGCGTGACCGGGCGGGGCGCGCTGTCGGCGCACGGTCGGGCCCTGCTGGGCGCGCCGGCCGCGACAGAGCCGTCCGCCACCGCTCATGGCCCCTCTCACGGCTCCTCTCACGACCACACCCATGACCACCCTCATGACGGTACTCACGAGGGTGCGGGCGTCGGTCCCGGGGACAAGCTGCCCGCCCACCATCGCCACCCGGCCGCCCGCGCCCAGGCCCCGCTCTCGCCGTCCGAGCAGGCCGTCGCGACCGCGTCCGCGGCCCGGCTGCTGGCCCCGCTGCTCCCCGAGCCCCTGGACCACGTCCTGCTCCAGGCGGATCTGACCGCGGTCGCGCCCGGCCCGCTGCGGCGGCCGCTCGCGGCCGTGCTGAACGTGCTGGCGGATGTCGAGTCCAAGGGCGGGGCGACCGTCTACCGCTTCACGCCCGGCTCCGTGCGCCGCGCCCTGGACGCCGGCCGCAGCGCCTCCGACCTGCATGCTTTCCTCGCCGAGCATTCGCGCACGCCGGTGCCGCAGCCGCTGGCGTATCTGATCGACGACGTGGCGCGTCGGCACGGGCATCTGCGGGTGGGCGCGGCTTCGGCGTATGTGCGCTGCGACGACGACGCCGTGCTGAACGAGATCCTCGCCGACAAGCGTGCCGCCGCCCTGCGGCTGCGCCGGCTGGCTCCCACGGTGCTCGCGGCGCAGGCCGACCCGGCGAGCCTCCTCGACGGGCTGCGCGCGATGGGCTTCGCGCCGGCCGCGGAGTCCGCCGAGGGCGACGTCCTGATCACCCGCGCGCACGCGCATCGCACTCCGCCCCGCACGGCTCCCGAGCCGGTGCCGGACGGGCCGCCGGTGCCCGACGCCACGCTCCTCACGGCGGCGATCCGCGCGATCCGGGCCGGCGACCTGGCGGCCACGGCTCCGCGCAAGCCGACGGAGACGCAGGACGCCGTCCCGCTCGCACCCGGCGAACTCCCCCGCACGGGTTCCGCCGAGACCCTCGCCACCATGCAGGCCGCCGTCCTCACCGGCGAGGCCCTGTGGATCGGCTACGTCAACGCCGAGGGCACCGCCAGCCAGCGCGTCATCGCGCCGGTCCGGGTGGAGGGCGGCTTCGTGACGGCGTACGACCACACGGCGGACGAGGTCCGCACCTATCCGCTGCACCGGATCACGGGCGTGGCGGAGCTGGCGGACGACTGAGGGCGCACGGGAAGGCAGAGGCCTGCGTCAGCACTGCCCTACGGAGGCGTCCGCGGGCAGGCCGAAGTGGGTGCGGGCCTCGGTCTCCAGGGCGGCGGAGGACATCGGTTCCCGGAGCGAGGGCCTGACGTAGACGCCGAAGTGGGAGTGCGTCCACCGCCCGTACCCCGCGCCGTCGGGCGGCTCCTCCTGTGAGACGACCCGGTAGCCGCCGTGGACCGAGCCGTCCCGCTGGAGCCGTACCACCTGCGGGTGCTGTCCGGCGCCGCACTCCACGAGGCTGCCGTCCTGGACGCCGTACTCGATGCACAGGGTGTTGACGCCCGCGCGGACGTCGCCCGCGTGCTGCTCCAGTTCGAGCGGCTCGGCCCGGCAGAACCAGCGGCCGTCGAGCGCGGGCACCGTCGCGCCGAAGCCGCTGCCTCCTGACGCGCCGAAGCCGCTGCGCCCTGGCTCCGCCGCGATCCGGGCCTCGATCACCGGCCGCACCTCGGCCCACAGCCCCTCGTCGACGTCCGCCGGCCGCAGCACCCAGCTGCCCGTGGCGGCCAGCACCGCCGCGGCGCCCGCGCCGACCGCCCCCCTGCGGAACGACAGGACCGACATCCCGTGAACTCCTCACCGCGTCGCGCCCACCGCGCTGCTCCCCTGGTCAGACACCCGACCGGGGTGCAGGGTTGCGCGGGGTGAGCGCGTGGTCCGCGCGGGTTTCGCCGGGAAGCCCGCGAGGCAGCGGCGCCAACCCGGTAGCTGACGGGGTGTCGTCCCACGGCCTCGCGCACCCTCGGTCTGCGACATGCTCACCCCTCTCATCACGGCGTGCTCAGAGCGACGGCATGGTGTCCCGTTCTGAGTGTGCGCTGCGTGCGTCCTGTGGCTGGGAGTGGCTACGAGTGCCTGCGAGCTGTACGAGTGGGTTGGCCGACGTCGCCGCCGCCGTCGAGGCCGAGGCGGATCAGGGCCAGCGCCTCGGCGATCTCGACCGTCATCTCGTCGTCGGGACCGAACACCATGCACATGTCCTGGTGGAGCGGTTCGAGGACCTGCCGGGCTTCGGCGGTCCGGCCCTGGGCGAGCAGCAGCATCCCGATGTTGTGCCGTAGCTCCACTGCTTCCTCGCTCGCATCGCTGTCGACGGCCCGTACGACGTTCAGCACGCCCTGGAGTGCGGCGAGCGCGTCGGTGACCTGGCCGAGTTCGGCGCGGCAGCGCGCCGCCTGGGCACGGCAGGCGCGGGCCTGCTCGGCGGTGGGTCCGGCGATGCGGGCGTACGCGTCGGCGAGAGCGTCGAACTCGGGCAGGGCGGCCCGGTAGTCGCCCCCGAGGAGGCGGATCGCCGCACGCTGGCGGCGCAGCGCCAGGACCTGCTTGCTCTCGGAGCCGAGCGCGAGGGCCGCGGGTTCGATGACCTCGCCGAGCACCTCGGCGGCCTGCGCGAACCGCTCCTCCTCCAGCAGGGCGTCGGAGTGGGCGTGCGCCTCCTTGATGTCCTCGCGCAGCCGGTCGGGGACGGGCACCGGCTGGGCCCCTGGGAGGACGGCTGTCGGCGTCGCACCTCCGGGTGCGGGGGCCTGGGCGCGGGCGCGGGGCGCGAAAGGGTGACGGAACACGCCCGTCGGGTCGGGTGCGCCGGCCGGCCCGGCATCGGCCGTGCCGGGTTCTCCGCCTGGCGGCGGGAGGAACGGCAGTAGCCGCGCGTACACCTCCTGCGTGTCGGCGGGCCGCGCCTCGGGCGCCTTGCGCAGCAGGTGCAGGACCAGTTCCTCCAGCGCCTCGGGGACGTCGGGCCGCAACTGTCGCAGCGGGGTGGGGGCGGCGTTGACGTGCTGGTACATCAGCAGGTACTCGTTCTCCGCCTCGAACACGAGGCGCCCGCTGAGGAGTTCGTGCAGCACGCAGCCCAGCGCGTACAGGTCGGTCCCCGGGGTGATGCGTCCGCCGCGGACCTGCTCGGGGGACATGTACTGGTGGGTGCCGACGGGGCTGCCGGTGGCGGTCAGCTTGGTGACGTCGGTGCGCAGAATCGCCGCGATGCCGAAGTCGAGGACCTTCACGGTGCCGTCGCGTGCGACGAGGATGTTGCCCGGTTTGAGGTCCCGGTGGATCACCGGCACGTCGTGCGCGTACGACAGCACGGTCGCGATCTGCGCGGCGACGGCGGCCGCCCAGCCGACCGGCAGCGGCCGGCCGGGGTCGAGGTAGGCGGACAGCGGGACGCCGTCGACGAGCTCCATCACCAGGAACAGCCGCTCGTACGAGGCGTCGAGCACCGCGTCGTACACCTGCGGCACGCCGGGGTGCTGGATGCGCGCGGTGATGCGGGCCTCGCGGCGGAAGCGCTTGGCGAACTCCTCGGCCAGCTGCGGGGAGGTGACCGACGCCTGCCGGATGAGCTTCACGGCGACGGGCCGGTCGAGGACGGCGTCGTAGCCGCGCCACACGTCGCCCATACCGCCGTGGCTGAGCTCCTCCAGGAGTTCGTAACGGTCGGAGATCGCCTCCTGCGGCACCTTGCCCCCGGTGTGCGTGATGAACGGTCACGGTCAGGGGTCAAGTGTGACCGCTACGTCAGGATGCCGTCCAGGGTTCGCGGTGCGACATGGACATGGGCCCGGCGGCGGACGACGTGCAGGAGGGTGCGGCGGCCGGTCGGCATCCCGCCGACCGGACCGTCTGAGCCGTACCTTCACCACCGCCGTTGGGCCCAGTCGCGCGGGCGGCTGGGCCCTCACGTCTTGCACGGTCAGCCGAGACAGCAAAACGCCCCCGCTCCGAAGAGCCGGGGGCCACCTGCTGGGGTCAGATCCAGGTGACCTGGAGGACGTAGCCGCACTCAAACCGGGGGACGATCAGGAAGACGAACATGCCTCCGGGGACATCCACGGTTTCGCTCTTCGGCCCCATGCCTTCGTACCTCGTGCCGTCGAGGTAGAGAGCTTCAGCGGCGCGGATCAGCTCGGCGGCTTTCTTCTCGACCTCGGCGATGAAGGCCGGCGGAGCTCCGCCGGCCACGTACTCCTCGCTAGGGTCGTACTCCCATCTCCAGGTCACTCGGACACCGCCTTGTACGCGGCGCGGATGATGTCGCCGGAGATCCTTACGTAGCGGCGGCTTTCTTCAAGAGTCTCGGCGGCGTTGGCCATGTACTCGGCGCGGCGCAGCTCACGCGCCGCCTCGGGAAACCGCTCGATTTCGATGTTGGCGGCCCACGCGATCATGAAGAGCTGGAGGGGCTTGATGCTGCTCTGCTCGATGGCGGCGGCGACGGCCCTGCGCTGATCGGCGTCCATTTCCGGCAGTCGCTCCGGCGCGATGGCGGCAAGGGCGGCCCGGAGGGCCTCGGGAGTCCGCGCGGGGCGCGGGATCAGCTCTGTGTCGTGGTCGGGCTGTGTGCTCACGATGTCCTCCAAGGGATGCCCCGGCCAGCATATCCAGCCGGGGCACACGCATCAGATGTCGTCGTCCAACCCCTCCTCGTGGCGGATCATCCGCCAGGCCGCCGTAAGGGACGATCTGCGCGAGGAAGCCGTACTTCCTGACGTAGTCGTCGAGGTCGGCGCGGAAGCCTTCCGCCGTCCCCTGGGCGTCCTCGTCCTCGCTGTCGAGCAGCGCGGTGGAGCGGGCGACGGCGGGGGAGAGCAGAAGGCATCACCGGCCCTGCGGCCGACCTGCCGCTACGCCGTCACTCCTTGTCGGCCGCCATGATGCCGACGCATTCTTCGAGCGCGGCATGCAACGGCGATACGAAGGCGGCGAGTTCGGCGTCCGACGCCTTCCCCACCTCCAGCACTGCGCCGACGACCGTCACCAGGACTGCGGCGGCCTTCAGGGCCTGCGCGTCGGCCAGCTCCTCAAGACGGCCGCCGGGGCGCGTGACCGCCAGGGCCTCCTTGCCGGTGGCCGGGTCGAGGCCGAGACTGCGCAGACGCGGCGTACTCGTGCTCATACGGCGACCTCCCACGGAACCGGAACGTAGTCCTGCCCCAGCGTCGCCAGGACCGCCGCCCTGCGCCGCTCGCGCTGAAGGCGGCGCCGGTCATGTTCGTCCCGCTCGCGTTCCCATTCGACGACGTACGGGCGGACCAGGGGCATGCCGTCGGCGGTGATGACGTCCGCCGGGTGCGGACACGTGATCATGGGTGGGAATTCCGGAGTGGGCGGACAGGGGATGAGGGGTAGTGGTGGGGGCGTTACGGAGCGGTGGGCTCCGCGGGCGGGCAGGAATAGGCTCAGAACCGCGGCCAGTAGGCTGCGCACAGGTCGACTCCTGTTCAGTCGGCTCAGCCCCGGCATGGAAGCTCTCACCCTTCCTGCCGGGGTGTTTCTTTGGGCTTCATAGTATCGCCTTGTATCGACTCGTCGCGAGACGTATCTCAAAGAGCGTGCATCAGTCCGCTTGTCTAGCGTCAAGTCCATGAACCCTGACGCTGAGATCGACCATGGCGCGCCGCTGACCCCGTACCGGCAACTGGCCGAGATCCTGCGTGGGCAGATCCAGCGCGGTGACTGGCAGCCCGGGCGGATGCTGCCGAGTGAGGCCCAGCTCGTGCAGCGGTACGGGATCGCGCGTACGACCGTACGGCGGGGGCTCGGCCTGCTGGCCGACGAAGGCTGGGTGTACGCCGTACCCCAGCGAGGGTGGTTCGTCACCGACCCCCTGCCGCCCTCCCCCGAAACCCCCGAGCCCCCCGCCTAGCCCAAGCCGCAGTCACCCACGCATCCGGGACTCCAAAGGTCCGGTCCGGTCCGGTTCTGACGGTCACCCCCCAGGCATGGGTCGGGTTCATCGGGCTGGCCGTCGACCAGCCCGTCTGAGCCGTACTCGCCCAACCCCCGTGGGGTCAGTCGCACAGGCGGCTGGGCCCATGCTTTCGGCTGTCAGGCGGTGAGTTGATCGGCCTTGTGCCGCAGTTCCTCGGCTGCGGCCGTGCCGTGGAAGCGGTTCAGCCGTAGCCGCATGTCTTCGACGGCGTTGTGGACCTTCACGGAGCGGATGCCGTCGGCGCAGTCGATGAACTCGTTCCATGTGGACAGGGCACCGTCCATGTCACCTTGGCGAAGGCGTACGCCGCCGAGGTCGGCGAGGACGATGGCTCGAGTGCGTCGCCGGTCCAGGCCGTGGATGTCAAGGGCGAGGTGCAGGTGTTCTTCGGCCGCGTCGAGGTCGCCGAGGCGGGAGAGGATCATGCCGGATTCGTGGGCCCATCGTCCGGGCGAGTAGTGGGCGGCCCAGGATTCGCCGGATTCGGCGGCAGAGCGGTTGATGGCGGTCTCGGAGAACGCGAGGTGTCGGGTGGCGGTACGCCGGTCGTCGTCCTGGGCTGCGGCGTTGGCGAGGGTGGCCTCGTAGTAGGCGACGGCCCGCGGGTTTTCCAGGTGCCGGCCGTAGTGGACGCATGCTTCGCCGAGTTGTACGGCTTCGGCCCGGTACCCGAGGTCGATGGCCTGGACGGCGAGGCCGCGCAGCGCGGTCGCGGACAGTTCGGGATCTGCTGCTTCGGCCGCGAGCCGGTAGGCGTGGGCGTAGTACTGCTGAGCCCGTCCCTGGTGCTCTGAGTCTCGGCCCTCGTCCTGCGCCATCCATCCGGCCAAGTGGACAAGTTGAGACGTGGCCGCGAACAGTTCGCGGCCGGTGGACTCGGTGAACCTGCCGTTCAGCCAGGGCGCCACATCCTGTGTCAGGTAGCGGACCGCGAGGTGGCGGGCGTGGCCGCCACCGAGTTCGGCGGCGGAGTCGCCGAGCGCCTTGACCATCTGCCGGACGGCGGCCACTTCACCTTTACCGACGCGGACAGCCCCGGCTGAAGCCGTCCGGGTGCGGCGCACGATGCCTTCCAGATCGGGCAGTGCGAGAGCGCTGAGGGCGTAACCGCTGGATGCGGCCAGGAAGTTCCGGCGATCCATGTCGTTCCTTCCAAGGACAAGGACTGACTTCACGGTATCCGGGGGCGTCGGGTCCTGCTCAGCGGTACCCGGCACGGGGACGGCGCGCATGTCCAGGTCGAGGACCTGCACGATGTACGGCAGCCAGTATTCGGGCTTCCGTTTCCCCGTCTCCCACCGGTAGACCGCCTGTCGTTCCAGCTGAGTCGGGCCCCGGCCTTCGGCGATGCCCAACTCGCGGGCGAGCTTGGCCGGCCCCCAGCCCTTCGCTTCGCGCGCTTGCCGGATCACGTCCCCGATGCTCATGTTCCCCGGCACCTGTGCCTCCCTGGACTACGCGGGCCTACGTCTGGCCCACAGCCTGGCCACTACTTCGATTGCTCGCCCGACAGTTGACTGAACATCACGCCCCTGTGTTCGACCAGAGAGAGGCGAGCCAACCGTTGATCACCCACGCGACACCGATCAAGCGCGATGTGACCTATGACGACCGCGCCCAGCAGGCCGCCCTGCCGATCGCCCTGCACCGGCCGGATGGCGGGACCGAGGAGACGATCCTGATCCTCACCCCCGGTGAGGTGGAGCTCTACGCGATTCAGCTGGAGCAGGCCATCGCCCGGCGAGAGTCCGCCCGCGAGCGGAGCCTTCGGTGACCCAGGCCGTCATTGCCGACTTGCTGGGGGCTGCCCAGGGCTGGAGGCGGGCTTGGGTGCTCTCGCCGGGTTCGGCCACCTGGTCCTCGTGACCAGCCACGGCCTTCGGAGGACCCATCGCGGGTCGCACTCACACAACCGTGGCGGCGCTACGGTGCCGAACACGCTGTGCCGACGGACCGTTGACCGGGGGAATTCACGAGCTACGAAAGCCAGGAGGATCGCCGTGTACGAGATGCGCCCGGCTGCCGCCGAGGATCAGGAAGCGATTGCCGCGATGGTGCGAGCGCGCATGGCTTGGATGCGGGAGCGAGATGTCCCCGACTGGCCACGGACGGATGACGACGTGAACATCATCGCCTCCCAGGCCGCCGACCCGAACTTCCCCGTCTGGGCACTCGTCGACGGCGGCCAGGTCGTCGGCTGCACCACCGTCTTCACCACGACGCCGGAATGGGGCTGGATGGCCGAGGAACTGGCCCAAAGCGCGTATTTCCTGGCGACGTCGTTCACCCACCCCGCCAGCCGACGGGACCAGCCCGGCCGCCTGATGGCGTGGTGGGCCCTGAACCGAGCTGCCCACGAGGGCGTCGAGTGGGTGCGCCGCGGCACCTTCGTGGAACGGCTCATGACCTACTACCGCGACGCACAGGGCTGGGAGTTGGTCCACACGCCCCGGCGCAAGAACCGCACCGCCTACCTGATGGCTCGCCGGGCAGAGGCCCTGCCCGAGCTGACGGCGGTGATCAAAGACTCCGGCACTCCGGCGGAGTGACGGTCGCACCACACGTCTTGTCCCGATGAGAAAGGTGATTGCCATGCAGCAGAAAACTCCGTTCGAGGAGCTGTTCGCCGACCAGGAGATCCGCGAGGTTCCGGGCCTGGACCTGCTCTACACCAAGAAGCAGGGCAGCTCGGACACGCAGACCGAGACCGACGACATCTGATCAGTCCTTGGCGGCGGGCCACGCAGAAAGCGCCCGGCCCGCCGCCGGGCCAGGAGGCGCGCGATGCTCAAGATGCAGTTGGCCGGAGCGACCGACGCGGGTGGTTGGCAGTGGGAGGGGCACCGGTGGATCTCCGGCCGGTCCTGGATCGAGCCCTTCACGCACCCCGCGATCGAACACTTCATGGTCACCACGCCCGAATCCGGCCAGTCGTGCCTGATCGTGCGTGAGGCCGCCAGCGGTCGACGGCCGGTGACGATGATCAGGCGAGTGACGGGTGATCCGGGTTACCGGCGGGAGGTCGAAGAGGCTGACGCCTGGCCCCTGCAGACGGTACGAGTGGAGATGGCCGCCGGGCAGGGGGTACGGATCACGTGCGGGGAACGCGGCGTCGCACCCCTCTACCTTCGCCCCGCCGACGGGCAGTTGAGTGTCTCGTGGGATCTACTCGACCTGGACCCAGCGACTGATGAGCTGAACGCCCGCGAGATAGCCGCGATGCTCGCCTACCGCACCCGCTACAGCACAGCGACAGTATTCCGCACTATCCGCCAGCTCACCGAACGCGCGACCGCTGTATGGGACCACACGACCGGCCTGAGCATCGGCTACCCGACCCCGGCCCTGCACTCCCGGCCTCGGATCCTGCACCCCGATGCCGATCCCGTGGCCGCGTTCGCCGACTTGTTGCGACGTGAGATCACAGCCCGTCCGCTGTCCGCCGACGGCTGCGCGGTGGAGCTGTCCGGCGGCATGGACAGCGCTATGACCGCACTCGCCCTCGCCGAGACCGTCGGCCCGGTCCGCACAGCGGCCCTCATGCTCGGCGGGGACGTCGGTGATCAGCAGCACCGGCGGCGGCGCGAAATCCGCGCTCGCGCCCCTCTCGGCCCCGACCTGACGGTACCCGTCGCGGAGTTCGGCCCCTTTCACCCCACCGGGCCCCGCGCAAGCGGCCGACCCTCAAGCCCCACGGACGGCACCTACGCCGAAGCCATGAACGAGTTGTACAGCCGTCTGAGCGCTGCAGGTGCTCGATGGGTGTTCACGGGAGTCGGTGGTGACGAGCTGTGCTTTCAGCGGCCGGAGGAACGCGCCCTCACCGGCGCCCCGTGGAACCTGCACCCCGTGCCTGAGCACCTTGGCCCCCACGCCCGGGACGCTCTGCTTCACATCGAGGACGACCTGGCGCCCGCATCCGTACTCCACGCCTCCACCCTCCTCGCCCTCGCTGTCCACAGCGCGACCGCCATGCGTCACGGCCTGTGGCCCATCAGCCCCCTGGCCACCCCGCTCGTGCTGCGATTCGGTGAATCCCTGCCGCTGGCATGGCGGCGGGAAAAGAGACTGATGCGTATCCGCCTGGAACAGGCTGGGTACTCCCGCGAGGTCGTCCACCCGCCGCTGCGGGAGAACTTCGCAGCCACATGCGAAGCGGCCATGCTTCAGGACGGCCTGCCACTCCTGTGCCATTGGCTGCCCGGATCGATCCTCGCCCTTCAGGGCCTACTGGATCCCGTCGTGCTGAGCACGGAATGCGCGACCGTAGCCACCGCTGGGCATGGGGCCAGCGAGTTGTACAGGCCTCTGGCTTTGGAGGCCGCCCTACGCTCTCTGGCTATACCGGCGGCGCCCTGAAGCACCGAGTTGACTGTGTCGGAGTCGACCTGCTTCAAGAGCAGTCACAGCAGCGGCGGGGGCGGCGAGTGTATAGAGGTCGCAGCCGCTGGGGTCGCCGTACACATCCGGGACTCGAAGGTCCGCCCCGGACCGGTTCTGACGGTGACCTCCGAGGCGTGGGCCGGGTTCGTCGGGCTGGCCGCCGACCAGACCGTCTGAGCCGTACATTCGCCCCCTCGTGGGCTCAGTCGCTCGGGCAGCTGGGCCCACGAGGGGGGCGTACGCCACCTCCACGTCACTCGGACACCGACTGCGTCGCCATGTCCTCGACGGTACGCAGCTCGTCCATGGCGGATCGGAACGCGGGGCCGTCCTTGTCGAGGCGAGCGCGCCTACGCTTGCATGGGCAGCGCAGGGAACACGACCACCGAGCCGTCCTTGTTGCGGGCGATCTCGATCGCCACGTCTGTCGTACGGCTGTTGACCATTGCGCCGTCGCCCAGCTGGTGAATCCGGTGTGCCGCGCGCATCAGGCGATCGACTTCACCGGCCGTGAAGACGGGCATCAAGCCGTCCGGGCGTGCCAGCTCCAGCGCCGAGAGGCGTACCAGGACACCGGCGATGCTCGACTCCAGTTCGTCGAGGCGCTGCTGGTCGCGCTTGAGTGCGCGGGTGAAGTTCTCGAACAAGTTGTCAGGGTTGCCCTGGGCATGCTCGACGGCCTGCAGGACGACGACCCGCCGCTTCAGCGCAATGGCCAAGGCTGCGAGTTCGAGGTGGGCGCGAAACGTGCCGCCATGCTCGTCGACGCCGGGGAACGACTTGGCCAGCGTGCTGATCTCGACGGGCTTGTCGTCGGGCAGCTTGTCGAGTGCGGTCTGCCACCGGGCAAGGCGGCGGTCAGCAGCGCCCAGCGCCGTGTTGATGGCATGTACCGCCGAGTCCAGTCCCAGTGATACACCGAGTTTCCCCTGGTCGAGCAGAATGGCGGTGGCTTTGTCGATGGCATCGCGGCAGCCGTCGAGTGCGCTGTGCTCCTCTTCGAGTTTCTGTTCGTGCAGTTGTTCCAGCAGTTCTGTGATGTGTTCGATGGCCTGCTGGCGCTTGTTGTCGGCATGCGCGCTCACCCCCACCGCTACGGCCATGAGCACGAGCGGCGCGGCCACGGTGAGCGCCGTGCTGCCGGCGGCCACGACGCCGGCTGTCGCACCGGCTCCGCCGACTGCGCCTGCTGCCGCCGCTTTACCGACTGGCACGAACGTCGCGCCGGCGACGATGCCGCCCGTTGAGTTCACGAGTGGGCCTCGGATGCCACCAGCCGTCCCCTTCGCCACCATCGAGCAAATGATGCCCTTATCGAACTGGGCGGCGAACTTCGCCGGAACCACCATGCGATACAGGTTTTCGCCGGTAGCGGTCGCTCTGGCCGCCGTAAGGGAACTTCGCGTGGATTGCGTGATGAACTGTGACAGGTGCTGCGCCAGGGGACTCGCGGCATCGAGCGGGATACCTCGGCTGCGGTCGACCTTGTCGGGCATCGGATGCGCCTCCAGCGTGGCAATCGGCGCGTCGGCCATGACGGCCAGCACACCGCGCAGTTCAGCGAGGCGCTCGGCCGTCATTGCCTCGCCTCCGGTCAATGCGGGTGCCTGGACGTCACCGGTCGCCAGCGTCCACACCGGAACGATTGCCTTGCGGTCTTCAGTCATCGTCTCCCCCTCTTTTCCCACAACAACCTATGACTTACATCGGACAAGAACGGCATGAACCTCGTGCACTCGTTTACGGGCGCTGTCTGCCGGCGAACCGACGATCATCCGGACAAAACCCGCCATATCACTCACAGACCTCAGGCCGCAGACGAATCGAGGCCAACGGGTGCCCCGGCCGCCATGTCCAGCCGGGGCGTACGCATCAGATGCCGTCGTCGAGGCCCTCCTCGCGGCGGATCATCCGCCAGGCGGCCTTGCGGGCGCTGCGGTCCAGGCTGGACTTGAAGCCCTTGTCGGGGCCGAAGTACTGGCGGCCCATGCCCGCGATGGTGTCGATGTGGTCGGCCATCTTGTCCGCGAAGACGTTGTCGAAGACGAGGCCGAAGTTGTCCTCGTCGTTGACGACGGCCGCCGCCCGCACCTTCGGGTCGGCCTTGGCCTCCTCGAAGGGCCGGATGACGTCCTGTTCGGTGAACTCGGTGCCGAAGCGTTCGTTGAACTTGTCGATCAGCTGGGAGAGCAGCGACTTCTCCGCTTCCTTCGCACCGCCCGAGCCGTCGCCGAAGCCCTGCATCATCGTCGGCCCCTCGGCGGTGAGGGAGACGTCGTACTCGCCGGTCTTCTCCACCCGCATGTGGCTGAGGTCGACCTCGCCTATGTCCACGCCGCCGTCGGCGCGGCGCGGCAGCCGGTTGAGGAGGTAGCGGCCGTAGAGGTGCAGGCGCTCCAGCTCGGCGTCCCGGTAGGGAACGATCTGCGCGAGGAAGCCGTACTTCCTGACGTAGTCGTTGAGGTCGGCGCGGAAGCCCTCCGCCGTCTCCTGGTCGTCCTCGTCCTCGCTGTCCTGCAGCGCGGTGAAGCGAGCGACGGCGGGGGAGAGCAGCCGGTACAGCTCGGCGTGCAGCTTCTCCCACTTGGACTGTGAGCCTGCCGCCTTCTCCTTGGCGGCGAAGTACGCGGCGGCGAACTCGTCCATCTCCTGCCCGGACAGGATCGCCGCCTGCATGACCCGGCTCTGCGCGGTGTAGAGCAGATTGGGGTCGGAGGGGAGGGTGTTCGCCTCCTCGAAGTACGGGCGGAAGGACTCCTGTATGTCTTCGGCGTCGTTGACGAAGTCCAGCACCGCCAGGTCCGCCTGGGTCTTGCGTTCGGCGGTCCGGTTCAGCCGGGACAGGGTCTGGACGGCGGAGATGCCGGTCAGCGTCTTGTTGACGTACATGGTCGTGAGGAGCGGCTGGTCGAAGCCGGTCTGGTACTTCTCCGCCACGACCAGGATCTTGTACTCGCGCTGGCCCGGACCGCCGGCTCGGGCGGCCTTGTCGTCGGCGCGCGTGTACGCGAACGCCTTCGGCAGCGCGCTCTCCGACAGCCCGCCGTTCTCCTTCGGCTCGGTGGTCTCCTTGCCGTCGACGGTGAGCGATCCGGAGAAGGCTACGAGGACACCCAGGTCAGGGTACTTGGTGTCGTAGTCCCGGTCCTTGATGTAGCTGTTGATCGCGCGCGCCATCTGCACGGCGGACTGCCGCGACGCGGTCACCACCATCGACTTGGCCCGCCCGCCGAGACGGCCCCGGCTGTGCGCCACGAAGTGCTCCACGATCACCTGGGCGTGCTGGGCGACCGTCGAGTCATGGGTCAGCGCGTACCGGGCGAGCAGGCCGTTCGCCTTCGACGGGTCGACCTCCCGCTCGTCGGGATTCTGGTTCACCAGCTTCCAGTACGTGTTGTACGTGACGTAGTTGCGCAGCGGGTCGAGGATGAAGCCCTCCTCGATCGCCTGCCGCATGGAGTACGTATGGAAGGGCCGGTAGGCCGCCTTGCCGTCGATGTCCTGGAGCGTGCCGAAGAGTTCGAGGGTCTTGGCCTTCGGAGTGGCGGTGAACGCGAAGTAGGAGAGGTTCGCGGCGCGGGAACGCTGCTCGGCCCGCTTCTTGAGCTGTTCGTCGAGGGTGGTGCCCTCGGCCTTGACCGTGGTCGCGCCCGCGTCGTCCGAGTCGGAGTCCAGGCCGAGGTCACGCAGGGCGGACCGTACGGCGGTGGCGGCGTCGCCGGACTGTGAGGAGTGCGCCTCGTCCACGATGATCGCGAAGTGGCTGCCCCGGATTTCGGTGGGGTTGCGCTCGATGTACGAGATCAGCGCGGGGAACGAGTGCAGGGTGACCGTGACGATCTTCCCGGTGTTGCGGGAGAGGGCCTTGGCGAGTTGCTCGCCCTTCGCCCCGTGCTTCTCGTCGATCTTCACGACGAGGCCAGCGGTCTGCTCGAAGTTGCCCACTGTTTCCCGGAGTTGGGCGTCCAGGTTGCGGCGGTCGGTGATGACGATGACCTTGTCGAAGACCGGCACGCCCGGCTTGAGGCCCTTGGCGATGGCCTCGGGGTCGAGTTCGCGCGGGTCGGTGGGGGTGTGCAGGTCGCTGAGGCGGTGCGCGAGCCAGCCGATGGTGTTCGACTTGCCCGAGCCGGCCGAGGCCATGACCAGGTAGTCATGGCCGGCGCCGTGGGTGGCGGCGTGCGCGGTGAGCTTCTTGACCACGTCCCACTGGTGGAACCTGGGGAAGATCAACGTCTTGGTGGTGCCGCCGCCGGGCGTCTTGCTCTTGTGCAGGTGCACGAACCGTTGGAGCAGGTCCAGCCAGTTGTCCGGCTGCCAGACCTGCTCCCAGAGGTACGAGGTGGCGTACGTGCCGTAGGCGGTCGGGGCCGGGTTGCCTGCGCCGCCCGGCTGACCGGGGCCGTTGGAGCCGGTGTTGAAGGGAAGGAAGCGGGTGTTCTTGCCCCTGAGCTGCGTGGCGACGAAGACCAGGTCCGGGTCGACGGCGAAGTTCGCGACGACGCGGCGCGTGAAGATCAGCTCGGTGGGGTCGCGGTCGGTTCGGTACTGCTCCTTGGCCTGCTCCACCCCTTGCCTGGTCAGCGGGTTCTTCAACTCGGCCGTGGCGACAGGGATTCCGTTGAGGAAGAGGGCGAGGTCGAGCCGGTTGCCCCAGTCGGCCTGCTTCGTTGCGTACTCGAGTTCGCGAACGACGGTGAGGCGGTTGGCCCGGTAGCCGTCCAGCACGGAGTCGTGAGCGACGAGATTCGGCTTGAAGTACGCGACGCGGAGGAGAACGCCCCGGTCCTTGACGCCGTTACGGAGGACATCGAGGAGCCCGTTGGTGGCGATGGCCTGGTCGAGGCGAGTCGCGAACCCGCGCTGCGCCTCGTTCGGGTCGCCGCCGTAGACGGTGAGCAGCTCGTTCCACTCGTCGGGCTGGGTCGCCCCGATGAAGGTGAAGAGTTCGTTGGTGTCCAGGCCGAGATCGGCCTGGTAGTCCTGCGGCCGGGCTTCGCGCCAGCCGCGCTCGACCATGGCAGCGACGATGGCTTCACCGAAGGCGGACTCCGTGTGGATGGGGCTCATGGCTACGCGGTCACTCCGTCCGTCACGTTGCGCCCGCTGGCGGTGGATACGTCGAACTGGCCGGTTACGGCGGCGGTGATGAGGGCTTGGCGGCGTTCGGACAAGAGAGCAACTTGCCGCGTGAGTCCCGCCTCCAGAGCAACTGTCTCAGCAGTGGCTGCTGAGAGTTCGGCCACTCTCTCGACCTGCTCGCTTATTGGGGGAAGGGCGATGGAGAAGGAAGACACTTGCCCTGCACTGATCACTTCCTGAGCTGCACCGTATTGAGAGAAGGAAACTTGCCCCTTTCCAGGGACAGCATTGAAGAAGGTTTCCAAGTATGCCGCATCCAGCGTTTCGCTTTTTCTGAGGATTAGTACCGAGGCACAGTTGGCCCCGTCGAACTCCTCACTAACCCTGGCAGCGCGTCCAGCGGTTGCTCCAGCGCGTACAACGAGGACGTCTCCGGTGAGCACTCTTGATCGCTTGTGCAGCTCATTACTCTCACTGCTCATGAACTTCATGTCGGCAGAGCTAATGAACCCCTCGCGCACATTAAATCCGTGAATGAACGGAACGCCGGATTCAGTAAAGTGATGTGACGGGTTAATGACGACGCCCACGTTAACGGCAGGAAGAACTCTGCGGAGAGGGCGAATCTGCCAGTCGGGGTGAGTATCTCCCAATAGAGGGTGATGCACCTTCCGGGGTCCGGAATACGTCACACATTTGGTTTTCAGCGCAGCGCGGCGCTCCACCAAGAGATGCTGCTGGACCCTCCGCCTGCGCGCGAGAGCGTCGATGCGGGCGGTCTCGGCGTCGAGGAAGTCGGCGATGCGGCGCTGCTCCTCTGAGAGCGCCGCCGGTACATTCAGGTTTCCCACTTGTTCAAAGTTAAGGCCCTCTCGATTCCCTCCTACCTGGAGCTCGGAGATCTGTTCTTGGACGGGCTGAGAGGAGAGCGCATACGCCAGGTATCTTGCGTTCGCTTCCACGTTGGGGCGAATGATGCAGACATGCTGGTTTACGTTGGCTTCACCAAGATCCTCTGGGACTCGAGAAACTCGACCTAGCGAAGCGCCCGTGATGTTCAGCAGGACATCGTTCGGCTTGACTCGCGTTCCTCTCATCTCGCGGTGAGTGACTTCGCTGATGTAGGCCACGTCATCCAAGCGCAGGCCATCGAAATGGACATTTTGACTCCGCAGGAAGGTCACCCCGGATGCGAGATAACTCTCCGAACCACCAGAGGGTGTTTTTCCGCTTCCGATCTTCGTTGTAAGCGTCTTCACGCGTCGAGTTCCCCAGCGGGATTCGTACGAGATCGTCATTCCGTCACCTCACTCAGGAGCGCCTGAATCTCCGCCTCCAGCGACTTCAACTCCGCGTCGATCTCCGCCAGCGGCCTCGGCGGCTTGTACACGTAGAAGTGTCGCGTGAACGGGATCTCGTACCCGATCTTCGTCTTCGTGTGGTCGATCCACGCGTCCGGCACATGCGGCAGCACCTCCCGCTTGAGGTAGGCCTCGACGTCCTCACCCAGCGGAATGTTCTCGTAGTCCCGCAGATCCGCATCCGGCTCAGCCGCACCCTTGACCTTCTGGACCTCGCCCTCCGGGTCCCGGACCCCCACCGCCTCCCGTACCGCCTTCGCGAACGGCGCCCCCGACGGCCACGTCAGCCCGGCCGCGACCACCGCGTCCTTGAGCGCGATGAACGCCTCGGACTTCGTCGTCCAGGACGAGCCGAGCAACGTACGCACCGCCGCGACGAACTCCCCGCTCCGCTCCAGCTTCGCCACTGGCTTGGCCTCCGCCAGCGCCGCCAACGTCTCCTCTGTGACCTCGAAGCGCAGCTTCAGCGGGCGTTCGACACAGATGCGCTGGTAGCCGAAGTCCTCGTTCCAGAAGACCTTCACCTTGCCGTGCAGCGGGTGCTCCGCGTCACCCGCGACCTGCAGCGCCTCCGCGTACAGCCGCGTGATGTCGCCGATGTGGTCGGGGCGGCCGTTCGTCCCGTCGCCGAGCTCCTTGCGCTTGTCGCCGAGGGACTTGCGCATCTTCTGCCACTGGTCGCGCGCGTCCAGCAGGACGACCTTGCCCTTGTGGTCCTTGTCCTTACGGTTCGTCAGGATCCAGAAGTACGTCGAGATGCCCGTGTTGTAGAACAGTTGGTCCGGGAGGGCGACGATCGCTTCCAGCCAGTCGTTCTCCAGGATCCAGCGGCGGATGTTGGACTCGCCGGACTCGGCCGCGCCCGTGAACAGCGGGGAGCCGTTGAAGACGATGGCGATGCGGGAGCCGCCCCCGCCGTGCACGTCCACCGGCTTCATCTTCGAGATCATGTGCTGGAGGAAGAGCAGCGAGCCGTCGTTGATGCGCGGCAGGCCCGCGCCGAAACGGCCGGCGTCGCCGAGCGACCTGTGCTCGTACTCGACCTCCTCCTTGACCTTCTTCCACTCCACGCCGAACGGCGGGTTGGCGAGGATGTAGTCGAACTTGCGGCGGGCGTGGCCGTCGTCGGAGAAGGAGTTGCCGAAGCGGATGTTCTCCGGGTCCTGGCCCTTGATCATGAGGTCGGAGCGGCAGATCGCCCAGGACTCGGGGTTGAGTTCCTGCCCGTACACCTCGACCGTCGCGTCCGGGTTGAGGGCCTTGATGCGGTCGTCGGCGGCGCTGAGCATGCCGCCCGTGCCGCAGGCCGGGTCCATGACCGTGCGGACGACACCCGGCACGGTGAGGGCGTCCGCGTCGGGCGCGACCAGCAGGTTGACCATCAGCTTGATGACCTCGCGCGGGGTGAAGTGCTCACCCGCGGTCTCGTTCGACTGCTCGGCGAAACGGCGGATCAACTCCTCGAAGATGTAGCCCATGTTGTGGTTGGGCACGACGTCGGGGTGCAGGTCGAGGTCGGTGAACCTGCCGATGACCTGGTAGAGCAGGTTCGCGCCGTCGAGCTTCCTGACCTGCTGGTTGAACTCGTACTTGTCGAGGACCTCGCGGGCGTTGTCGGAGAAGGCGCCGACGTAGATCTGCAGGTTCTTGGCCGCGTTCTGCGGGTCGGCCGCGATCTTCCGCAGCGTGAGGTCGCTCTTGTTGTAGAAGGAATTGCCCGAGGCCTTGCGCAGGAAGTGGCCGGTGTCGATGTCCTGGCCCGCGAACCTGGCGACGGTCTCGACGACCTTGTCGCGCGTCGGCTCCAGGACGCACTCCAGGCGGCGCAGCACGGTGAACGGCAGGATGACCTTGCCGTAGTCGGACTGCTTGTAGTCGCCGCGCAGGAGATCGGCGACGGACCAGGCGTGGTTCGCCAGCTCCGTGTGCTTGCTGCTGTTCAAGAGGTCCCGGCTTCCTTCCGAAGAGCACCGTCCGGGCGTGGGACGGCAGGGATCCAGTGTGGTCGTGTGCGGTGGGACGCGTGGGGCGTTTCAGACGGAACGGCTGTCCGGGGCGCCCGACGTGTCCGGGGCGCCAGGTGTGTCCGGTGGCAGGAGTACGCCGGCGGTGAGGCCGGTGGTGAGGGTGGCCGCGGTGTCGGCGGCGAGGGCGGCGGTTCGGCGGACGGCCGCGCGCAGCTCGTGCACGCGGCGGAAGGCATCCCCGTAGCGCCGCTGTTCCTCCAGCGGCAGCAGCGGTACGCGCAGGCGGCCCGGTGTGACGTGCACGAGGGTGGAGCCGGTGGACGCCGAGGCGATGTTGTCCTCGGCGCCGAGGAAACCGGCCAGGAACCACGGGTCGAGGCGGGCCGGGTCGGGGCGCAGGAGGTGGACGTTCGGACCGAGCAGGGCTCCGGCGTCCTGGTCGTCGGCGACCCGGGTCATCGCGGCCGCGTCGCCGCCGCCCGCGACTGCGCGTACGAGGACGTCTCCGGCGGCGACAGACTGCGTGGCGTCCGGGTAGACGTCACCGGCGCCGCCGGACGGCGGGTTGCCGGCCGAGATGTCCGGGGCGGTGAGGACCGGCCGGTCTACGGCAGGCGTGGCAGCGCCCTTGGAGCCTCGCGTCCCGGGCGTCGCCGCCCGCAGCACGGTCAGGGCCCCGCCGCGCGCAAGGTCGGAGACGGTCGCCGTACGCCACTCGCGGGCTGACGCCCCGGACGGCTGCCAGCCGCCGGGCTCGGAGGCGCCTGCCAGGGCAGCGACCTGCTCGGCCAGTTGCCCGTGCAACTCGGCGACGCGCCGGGCCAGGGCTGCTGGGTCGATGTCAGCTGCCGTCGCCCTCACATGGCGCGCCGGGGTGACGTCGACGACGTCGTCGAGGAGGTCGACGAGCGGCACCGCGCGAGCGACGCCGGGTTCGCCGCTGTAGGCGTCGGGGGCTGCGGTGAACGCGGCCCACTGGGTGAGGACCCTGCCGGTCAGCCCCGCCCAGTCGAAGGTGGAACCAGAGGAAGAGGATGCGGCGGAAGAGGAAGAGGCGGACCGGCCCAGGCGCAAGCCACCGCGTGTGCCGAAGCCGGCCGTGGCCGGGGCGGTCGCGCCAGGCGTTCCCGTGGTGGCGTCCCGCTGCTCGCCCTCGCCGTCGACGAACAGCACCGGCGTACGGTCCGCGCCGCCCGGCTCGGGGCGCTGGAGCACCCAGATCTGCAGACCGATGTGGAGCGGATACGCGGCACGAGCCGGGAGTGAAACGACTGCTCGCAGGGCCCCGCTGCGGATGAGCTCGGCGCGGATGCGGCGGCCGGAGGAGCGGAAGGCGGGCGCGGGCGGCAGCAGCATGACCGCGTGGCCGCCGGCCTCCAGATGCGCGAGGGCGTGCTGCACCCAGGCCAGCTCGGATTCGAAACGCGGCGGGACCCCGTACGCCCACCTCGGGTCGTACGCCAGCTCGTCGTGACCCCAATCGCGGTCGCCGAAAGGCGGGTTGGACAGGACGGCGTCGACCGTGACCTCGCGGAAGGCGTCGTCGCGCAGGCTGTCGCCGACGCGGATCGCCACGTCGGCCCCGGGTGCGGCGAGCAGGAGCCGAACCGCGCTGCGCTGGGCCTGGACCGGGAGCGTGTCCTGCCCGAACAGCTCCCGCGCGCCCTGCCGGGCGGCGGCGGCCAGGAGCGTGCCGCTGCCGCAGGCCGGATCGAGGACACGGGCCGTGCCGGCAGGCAGGAGCCGTGCCATGAGCAGGGCCAGGCCCTCCGGGGTCTGGTAAACGCCGCTGGCGGCACCCTCGTCCAGCTCGCGCTCCGCGAGGACATCGAGGGCGGCCTGCGCTCCGGCCTCACGGACGCAACCCAGCAGGGCGCGGACCGCGCCCGCATCGTCCGGGCCGTAGCGGACCGGCTCGGCCTCGGGCGCAACAGCGGGGAGCTGCGCTGCGGCCTTCTCCGCGCGGGCGATCAACTGGTCGTCGGACGCGGTGGCGAGTTCGGCCAGTTCCTCGGACGTGCGGCGGGACATGGCCGCCACCAGCGGGAACAGCCGCGCCGCCGCACCCGAGCCGGGCCCGAGCAGACGCAGCGCCGTACGCAGCTCCTCGGTCGGCGAGGCGGCGGAGGTGTGCCCGCGCCCCCGCAGCCATGCCTGGACCGCCGTCAGGTCGTAGAGCGGGCTGCTCTCCGTGCCCCCGCTGGGGGCGGGGAAGTCGTCGTGGCGACGGCGCCAGTTGCTGACGGTGGCACGCGTGACCCCTGCGACGCGGGAGATCTCGGCGGCGGTCACGTGCGCCGAGGTGGGCAGTTGGGCTGCTGGCTGCTGGGGCATGGCGTGGGGTCCTGCACCTCTCAGGCCGTCGGTAGTGAACAGTAAACACATTACAGCCTCCGTCAATCCCGTCAAGCTGTTTGACGACGCTTTCAGCGATGTGCTTACCTGTTTCTGCTTCCGAGTGGAAGCGTCGACTGTGCGACGCACTGTGCGACGCACTGTGCGACGCACTGTGCAGCGCCCTGTCGCCGTACTGCCGCCACGCATCCGATCTCTCCGGATCCCTTCTCATCGCAAACGCGACACGTCGCGGCCGCGACCACCCCGGCCGTGGCCGACGAATGCGTTCCGCACTGCAAGTCGCCACCCACCGCACACCGGAGGAACCCACATGAGCACCCCGGCCCAGCAGCCCCCGTTCGGTCCGCCCGCCCCTGGCGGCTGGGGACACCTGCCGCCCGTGGCACCGCCTGCCAGGAAGCCTTCGCGCCGCAAGACGTGGTTCACGCACAGCGCGGTCGCGCTCGTCGCACTGGGCCTGGGAGCCGGGATGGGCGGCGGCGCCGACGCGGGCGACGGCAAGGCGGCGACTCCCACCCCGACTGTGACGGTGACGGCCGCCGCCAAGGGTGCCGCCCCCGCCCCGACGAAGACCGCGGCCAAGCCGACGACGCCGACGCCGACGCCGACGACCAAGCCCGCCGACACCACGGCGGCGTCCGCCGCGAAGATCTCCGGCGACGGCGAGTACCTGGTCGGCGAGGACATGAAGCCCGGCACGTACAAGACCCAGGGCCCGGGTGACAGCTCCATCTGCTACTGGGAGAGGGCCAAGGACTCCAGCGGCGGCTTCGACTCGATCATCACCAACGGCACCCCGACCGGGACCGGCCGGGTGACGGTCAAGAAGGGCGAGGTCTTCAAGACCCAGGGCTGCCAGGACTGGACCAAGGTCGGCTGAGCGGCAGCGGGCGCCCCGACCTGCGGGCCGCGACGTGCACTCGGCGCCCCGGGACGACCCATCCTCCGAACAGCATCCGGCCCCCGGGAGACAGCACATGACCGTGACGGAACAGCCCCAGCAGACGCGAACCACCCCACCGACCCCGCTCAGCCGGCCCCCGCCGACCAGCCCGAAGCCGCGACGCCCGGTCTGTCCCGCGCCACGGGGCGCGCCAAGCCGCTCCCCCTGCACTCCGTCACGCCGGCGGAGACGGCCCGGCGGGCGAAGGCCCTCCGGTCCCGGCCGAGTCTGGGCTGCCACTACCGCCTGTACGAACTCGGGCCCACGCACGACCGGGTAAGGGCCTGGCGGACCGAGGCCGACGGCCTCGTCCGAGAACTGATCCACTGACTGTTCGTCACCGTCTGGTTTCTGATAGTTGTTTCAGCGGGGTACGGGCACATGCCCGTGGCGGTGTCCCCTGGCACCGCAGGGAGGACGCACATGAGCACCACCACTCGGGACGAGATCCTCGCCGGTGAGCAGCGGGCGGTGGACCACGCGTACGACTGCTACACCACGAAACTGGCTGAACTGAGCGGCGCTTCGGCCGCCACCGCCTCGGCGAGCGGCAAGGACGGGATCGCCAACCGGGCCGAGGCGGAGGCTCGCGCAGAGGCCTACGGAGGGCTCGGCGACGAAGCCCTGGTCTTCTCCCGCGTCGATGCGCCGGAGGACCCGGGAGGAGCCCCCCGTCCCTGGTACATCGGGCGCCGCGGTGTGCAGGACGCCTCGCACGAGCCGGTGGTCCTGCTGTGGACCAGCCCCCTGGCGAAGAAGTGGATCGAGACCCGGCCCGAGAACCCGGGCGAGGTGGTCCTGCGTCGACAGCTCCGCTGCGTACAGCGGATCGTCGAGAGTTACTTCGACGAGGTCTCCCTGCCGACGCCCGCTTCCGAGCCCTCGGCCGCACCTGAGGCCGCCGCCGTACCGGAGCGGGCCGCCGTACCGGAGCGGGCCGCCGTACCGGAGCGGGCCGCCGTACCGGAGCGGGCCGCCGTACCGGAGCCCCGTCAGGCCGCCGACGACAGCGCGGCGGAGCAGATGGACGCGTCCCTCGCCCCGGAGCATATGCCGGCCCCGACCCCCGGCGATGTTGTACAACGCCAGCGTCGAAAGGCGCTCCAACCGGACGACTTCCTGCTGCGGGAGCTCCAGCGGTCGCGCGGCGGTCGAATGCGGGACATCGTCGAGACCATCCGCCGCGACCAGATGGAGCTGGTCACCGGCTCGCCCTCGGACATCCTCGTCGTGCAGGGCGGCCCTGGCACCGGCAAGTCGGCGGTCGGCCTGCACCGGGTGACCTGGCTCGTCAACAACGAGCACTTCAGGGCCCAGGACATCCTCGTCATCGGCCCCCACCAGCGGTTCCTCGACTATGTCGGAAAGGTCCTCCCCACCCTCGGCACCCGGGACGTCAACGCCGTCCAACTGGACCGCCTGTGGGAGGGCGAGATCCTCGGCGCCGACTCCCCGAAGGCGCGCCTCGTGAAGTCGGACAAACGCATGGCGGACGTGCTGCGGCGGCGCGTCGAGAGCGACTACCGCCCCGAGGCTCTCGACGCCCTCACCGTTGACCCCTCCTTCGTGGGTGACGAGCCCGCGATCGTCGTCACCGCCGGCAGTACGACCCTCCGCGTGCCGAAGTCCGAGGTCCTCGCCCTCCTCGAACGGGCCCACACCGGCGACGGGCCCTTCCGGGAGCGGCGCGATCGTTTCCGCGGCCTCTTCGTCGACCGGCTCCTCCAGGAACTCGCCGACATCGCGCCGCGCCGTGGGCAGGCCGGCACGATCCGCCGCGACCTGGAACGCAACCGCCGGGTCGAGCGCCTCGTCGAACGCATCTGGCCGTCCCCCGGCCCCCGGGAGGCCCTGCGCAGCCTCTACGACTCGGCCGACCTCCTGCGGGACTGCGCCGACGGCATCCTCGACGAGGACGAGCAGGCGGCTTTGCTGCGGGCTCGCGCCGCCAGCGCCGACGCCGATCCATGGACCCTCGACGACCACGTCTGCCTCGAAGAGCTCCGAGTGCTGATCAGCGGCGACACCCCACCGCGATACGGCCACATCGTCGTCGACGAGGCCCAGGACCTCACGCCCATGCAGGCCCGCTCCCTGCGGCGGCGCTCCGCCGTCGGCGGCTCCATGACCGTCCTGGGCGACCTCGCGCAGGCGACGGGCGCCCACATCCCGACGAGCTGGGACCTGCTCGGCGCGCTCCTCTCCGACCATGGCGACTGGAGCGTGGCCCAGCTCACCACCAGCTACCGCGTCCCCGCCGAGATCATGGAGTTCGTCGCCCCTCTCGCACGGACGATCGCTCCGAGTCTGCCGTACCCGCAGGCTGTCCGGGAGGCGGGAGCGGACGCCGTACGGACCGTGGCGACCGAGCCGTGGAAACTGCTCGACGACACCGTCGCCCACGTGGCCAGGCTCGTGGACACCAGTGACGGGAGCACCCCCCGCTCTGTGGCCGTCATCGTTCCCGACGACTCGGACTGGCTGGACGCCATCAGCCGCAGGATCACCGAGGACGGCGACATCGGCGAGCGGAACAGCGAGACGGTCTCCGTGCTGGCCGCAGCTCAGGTCAAGGGCATGGAGTACGACCACGTCCTGGTAGTCGAGCCGGCCACGATCGCCGACCGCGGTCCCGCTGGGCTGCGCCAGTTGTACGTGGCCCTCACCCGCAGCACCCAGAGCCTGACCGTCCTGCATACCGCCCCGCTGCCGGAGGCGCTCACCGCTTCCGGGGACGCCCCGGCGCCGACAGTGCCCGCTGTCCAGCCGGAGGACGGCGAAGCCGGAAGGCTTCCCCGGATCGGTACCGATGTCCGGGTCGAGGTCGTGGGCCGGGCCCCGGGCGGTCGCTACAAGGTGAAGCCGTTGTCGCCTGTGATCGACCGACCGCTCGTCCTCACCGTCCGCCACGGATCGGTTCCCCCTCTGCGGGGCGCGAAGTTGGACTGCTGGGTGTTCGCCAACGAGACGACCCAGACGGTGCTCACCGCCGACCAGCGCGGTCGGTCGCCCATTTCGGAGCGGATGGCAGGACGCTACCGCGCGGCACTGGATGTTCTCAGAGAACTGACCGAGAGCGACGGCGATGTTCCCGACGCCCGCAGCCGTCTCTCCGAACTCCAGGGCATGGCCAACCGCATCCTCCGACGGGACCAGGCCGACTGGGTCAACGTGCTTCACCTGTTCGGCGATCCGGACAGAGAACGACTCGGAGTTCTTCGCGACCTCGCCGCGACGACCAACCGTGCGCTCAAGGAGGGCACTCTCGACGTGGGCCGGCTCGCAGAGGCGCTGGCAGTCTCCGGCTGGGCGGGGTCCCTCGCTGAAGCGCGGCGAGAGCTCCAGGAGCGCTTCGACACAGCGACGAAGCCGAACTCCGACGGCGCGGCCCCCGTCGCCCCGACGCAATCCGATCAGAAGGAAGAAGTGCAGATGACCACCGCGGACACCGCCGCAACGCCGGCTGCGACCACGAATGACGGCTTCCTTCGTGCGCTGGAGACGGCCGCCGGTACCGACCGCGCGTGCAAGAAGCACGAAGCGGTTCGTCACGCGCTGAAGGCATCACTCCTCTGGGCGGACCTCCAGCCGGTCGACTCACCGGTCGTCGACGTCAGCTGCGTCACCGAGCACGGCCTCTTCCTCTACGAGGCTCTGGGCGCAGGCTGCTCGGCCTATGCGGACCTGCGATCGGGTGCGACGCGCCTCCTCGAGATCAACCACACGCTGCCCGCGCCGGCCGACGGTCTCTACCTTGTTCTCCCCGAGCCGCCCGCCGAGGACTGGTCGGTAGACACGATTCGCGACATCTTCCGTGTCAATGTCATCTGGCGCAGCCCGGCCGGCTGGGGTGGCGAGAACGCAGACATCGCGCTTGGCCCCGCTGGGGTGAGTGATTGGCAATAGCTGTGGATCAGTTCGCTCCTGCGCCCTGCAGGATCACGCCGACGCCGACGGCCGCGCAGACAACGGCAGCGACGGTCGCATTCCCCCTGACGCAGCGGTGCCCCCACCTCATCCGTCCGGTTGGGGTGCCCCTGCGTGTGTCCAGTGGCGTCGGCGTCAGGCCTGGCTGTCGGCCGCCTCGGTCTGTCCGCTCTTCTTCACCGCTGCCGCCGGCCGCATGTGCAAGGGTTGCGCGGGGTGAGCGCGTGGTCCGCGCGGGTTTCGCCGGGAAGCCCGCGAGGCAGCGGCCGACCGTTTGGGCGCGCCGTGCGGCACACTGGACGTTTGGTCCGTGCGGAAGGGATGTGCGCGTACGTGAACGGTCCTCTCATCGTCCAATCCGACAAAACCCTGCTCCTGGAGGTCGACCACGAGCAGGCCGACGACTGCCGTCGGGCCATCGCGCCGTTCGCGGAGCTGGAGCGGGCGCCGGAGCACATCCACACCTACCGGGTGACCCCGCTGGGCCTGTGGAACGCGCGGGCGGCCGGGCATGACGCCGAGCAGGTCGTGGACGCGCTCGTGCAGTACAGCCGTTATCCGGTGCCGCACGCGCTGCTGGTGGACATCGCCGAGACGATGGACCGTTACGGCCGGCTGACGCTGAGCAAGCACCCGGCGCACGGTCTGGTGCTGACGACCACCGACCGGCCGGTGCTGGAGGAGATCCTGCGCTCCAAGCGGGTCACCCCGCTGATCGGCGCCCGGATCGACCCGGACACCGTGGTCGTGCACCCCTCCGAGCGCGGGCAGATCAAGCAGACGCTGCTGCGGCTGGGCTGGCCGGCCGAGGACCTCGCGGGGTACGTCGACGGCGAGGCGCACGCGATCGAGCTGGACGAGGACGGCTGGGCGCTGCGGCCCTACCAGAAGCAGGCGGTGGAGAACTTCTGGCACGGCGGGAGCGGCGTCGTCGTCCTGCCGTGCGGCGCGGGCAAGACCCTCGTCGGCGCGGGGGCGATGGCCCAGGCGAAGTCCACCACTCTCATCCTCGTCACGAACACGGTGTCGGCGCGGCAGTGGAAGCACGAGCTGGTGAAGCGGACGTCGCTCACGGAGGACGAGATCGGCGAGTACAGCGGGACGCGGAAGGAGATCCGGCCCGTCACCATCGCCACCTACCAGGTGCTGACGACCCGGCGGAAGGGCGTCTACCCGCATCTGGAGCTGTTCGACTCCCGGGACTGGGGTCTGATCCTCTACGACGAGGTGCATCTGCTGCCGGCGCCCGTGTTCAAGTTCACCGCGGACCTCCAGGCCCGCCGCCGTCTCGGTCTGACCGCGACGCTGGTCCGCGAGGACGGCCGTGAGTCGGACGTGTTCTCGCTGATCGGGCCGAAGCGGTTCGACGCGCCGTGGAAGGAGATCGAGGCGCAGGGCTACATCGCGCCCGCGGACTGTGTGGAGGTCCGGGTCAACCTGACCGACTCCGAGCGGCTGGCGTACGCGACGGCCGAGGCGGAGGAGAAGTACCGCTTCTGCGCGACGACCGCGACGAAGCGGAAGGTCACGGAGGCGATCGTGCGCCGGTTCGCCGGGCAGCAGATCCTGGTCATCGGCCAGTACATCGACCAGCTGGACGAGCTGGGCGAGCACCTGAACGCCCCGGTGATCAAGGGCGAGACCTCCAACGCCCAGCGCGAGAAGCTCTTCGACGCGTTCCGGGAGGGTGAGATCAGCGTGCTGGTCGTCTCGAAGGTCGCGAACTTCTCGATCGACCTGCCGGAGGCGACGGTGGCGATCCAGGTGTCGGGCACCTTCGGCTCCCGCCAGGAGGAGGCCCAGCGTCTGGGCCGCGTCCTGCGCCCGAAGGCGGACGGCCACCAGGCCCACTTCTACTCCGTCGTCGCCCGGGACACCATCGACCAGGACTTCGCGGCCCACCGCCAGCGCTTCCTCGCGGAACAGGGCTACGCCTACCGGATCATGGACGCGGACGAGCTGCTGGCGGAGAGCTGACCGCACATCACTTGACAGCGGGCGTCACTTGCGGCGGACGCCCGCTTCCGCTCCGTACTCACCGAGAACGATCACGTCGAAGGCGGCGCGGGCGAAGACCTTCACGGCGCGCAGGGCGTCGCCGGGACGGTGACGGTGTACGTCGACGTCGGACAGGGGGGTCGCGCCGGACGGGCGACCGGGGGCTGGGTTGAGGGTCGCTGCACTCATGTCTCCATGATGGGATCCGAGGCATAAAGGGGGCATCGGTCCCAGGTCCCCAGTTCTCGTACTACCTGAGTACAGCTGTGGGGGCGGAGCGTCCCCTGACAGGTGGAGGGCCGTCCCGTAGGGGTCGCGCCGGGGCGCTCGCGGGCGGCCGGAAAATACGTTGGCACGCGCCTCCTCCGTTCACCTAGAATCTCCGCTCTTGCCCGCCTCCCTCAACCGGAGTGCCGCCGTCCGGACGGAAACCGGACGGCATCCCGCAGCCCGCAACCCCACCTTCAGCCGGCCCGGAGGCACCCCCTTGTCCACGCCGTCCACGCCCGCCCACGACGACGACCCCCTCGCCCGCGAACGCGGCCACCTCGCCTCCTCCCGTGCCGCCCTGCGCGCCATGCGCGAGGACGTCGAGTCCCTCGACATCAGCGACGTCACCGCGAACTGGGTCAACGCCCAGATCCTGGAGCGGCAGATCGGGGAGCGCATCAAGGCGCTCGCCGACCTCAGCGACACCCCGCTGTTCTTCGGCCGCCTCGACTACCTGCACGCTCCGGGCGCGGAGCAGGCGGAGGGCGCGGAGGGGGAGAGCCCGCGGCCGGAGGACGCTGATCAGAAGCTGTACATCGGGCGGCGGCATGTGCACGACCATGACGGCGACCCGATGGTCATCGACTGGCGTGCGCCGGTCTCGCAGCCGTTCTACCGGGCCTCGAAGAAGGATCCGATGGACGTCGGGCTGCGCCGCCGCTTCGGTTACACCCGCGGGGACATCACGGCGTACGAGGACGAGCATCTCTCCGACCCGTCCGAGGCGGCGGCCACCAGCAAGCTGCTCCAGCAGGAGATCGAGCGGCCGCGTGTCGGCCCGATGCGGGACATCGTCGCCACCATCCAGCCCGAGCAGGACGAGATCGTCCGCAGCGGGCTGGGCGGCACGGTCTGTGTACAGGGAGGCCCCGGCACCGGGAAGACGGCCGTGGGTCTGCACCGGGTCGCCTACCTCCTCTACGCCCACCGTGAGCGGCTCGCCCGCACGGGCACGCTGGTCATCGGGCCGAACCGGTCCTTCCTGCACTACATCGAGCAGGTGCTGCCCGCCCTGGGCGAGTTGACGGTCCGCCAGGGCACGGTCGACGACCTGGTGGCCCATGTGGAGGTGCGCGGCACGGACGACGCGGCGGCCGCGGTCGTCAAGGGCGACGCGAGGATGGCGCAGGTGCTGCGCCAGGCGGTCTACTCGCACGTCGGCATGCCGGCCGAGCCGGTCGTCGTGGTGCGCGGCTCGCGGCGCTGGCGGGTTCCGGCGTACGAACTCCAGGAGATGGTCCGGGAGTTGCTGGACCGGGACATCCGCTACGGCGCGGCCCGCGAGGCCCTGCCGCAGCGCATCGCGCATGCGGTGCTGGTGCAGATGGAGCGTTCGGGCGAGGCCCCGGACGACCGGGTGCAGGACGCCGTGGCCCGCAACAGCGCGGTGAAGGCGGCGGTGAAGGCGGTCTGGCCGGCCGTCGACCCGGCGAAGCTCGTGCTGCGGCTGCTGTCCGACGCCGAGTTCCTCGCCGCGCACGCCGAGGGTGTGCTCAGCGAGGACGAGCAGAAGACGATCCTGTGGGCGAAGCCGGCGCGGTCGGTGAAGTCGGCGCAGTGGTCGGCGGCGGACGCGGTGCTGATCGACGAGACGACGGACCTCGTCGAACGCACGCACTCCCTCGGCCATGTCGTCCTGGACGAGGCGCAGGACCTGTCCCCCATGCAGTACCGGGCGGTCGGCCGCCGCTGCACGACGGGCTCGGCGACGGTGCTGGGCGACCTCGCGCAGGGCACCACCGCCTGGGCGACCCGCAGTTGGGAGGAGGCCCTCGGCCATCTCGGGAAGTCGGACGCGGTGATCGAGGAACTGACGGCCGGTTTCCGCGTGCCGACGGACGTCATCACCTACGCCTCCCGCCTCCTG
Organism: Streptomyces sp. NPDC050121; assembly: GCF_044460385.1. NCBI lineage: Bacteria > Bacillati > Actinomycetota > Actinomycetes > Kitasatosporales > Streptomycetaceae > Streptomyces > Streptomyces sp. NPDC050121. The sequence goes on from NZ_JBITJV010000019.1 coordinate 118,599, forward strand.
CCGCACATCGCGCCGGGCCTCACCCCGGTCGCGTCGGTCCGCGAGAACCCCGGGTTCTTCGATCTCCGCCCGGTCTCCGGCACCGCCGAAGTCGTCGCGGCCTGCGAGGAGTTGCTGCGCAACGAGGGCTCTACGGGACTGATCGCGGCCGACGCCCGCATCCCGGCCCTCACCGAAGCCCTCACGGCGGCCGGCCTCGCCCATCTCTCCCCCGGCGAGGAGACGACGGCAAAAATCCGCCTCACGCTGGTCCCGGCCTCCCTGGCCAAGGGCCTGGAGTACGACTACGTGGTCCTGGACGAACCCCAGGCGGTGGTCGACGCCGAACCGGACGAACGCACCGGTCTGCGACGCCTGTACGTGGCCCTGACCCGAGCCGTCTCGGGCCTGATCGTCACCCACACGGCACCGCTGCCACCCCAGCTCAGCTGACGGGGTCCAGCCGACCCGACGCGTCGAGCCGGCCTGGCGGTCCCGACTCGACCTGACGGTCCCGACTCGACCTGACGAACCCGACTCGGCTTGGCGGACCCGTTCGGCCCGGCGCACCCGTTCGGCCCGGCGCACCCGCTCGGCTTGGCGCACCCGCTCGGCTTGGCGCACCCGCTCGGCTTGGCGGACCCGTTCGGCTTGGCGAACCCGGCTCGGGCTCACGGCCCCGCCAAGCCGATGGTCCCGTTCCGCCTGGCGGACCCGTTCGGCTTGGCCAACCCCGCTCGGCCCGGCGCACCCGCTCGGCTTGGCGAACCCGGCTCGGCTTGGCGAACCCGCCTCGGGCTCACGGCCCCGCCAAGCCGATGGTCCCGTTCCGCCTGGCGGACCCGTTCGGCTTGGCCAACCCCGCTCGGCCCGGCACACCCGCTCGGGCCCACAACCCCCGCCAGCCCCGCTAGGCCCGCCAGCCCCACCAAGCCCGCCAGCCCCGCTCGATCTACTCGCCGCGCTCGGCCTGCCCGGTCTGACCGGCCCGCTCGGCCTGCCCGTGTCGCTCGGCTTGCCCCGCCTGCCCGGCCCGCTCGGCTTGCCCCGCCTGCCCGGCCCGCTCGGCTTGCCCTGCCTGCTCGGTCTGTTCGGGTCGCTTTGCGTCCAGTGCCCGCCGCCACTGCGCGACGGTCCGCGCCGACACGGGTCCTGTCCAGCCGTCGGGGCGGGCCGCGCCGCCGATGTGGAAGGCGTCGACGCCGGCCGAGCGGAGGGTGGGGACGTGGTCGAGGCGGAGGCCTCCGCCGACGAGGAGGTGCTGCTCGTAGCCCTGTTCTCCGTGGCGGGACGCCTCGGCGAGGAGGGTGGGCAGGCCCGCGTCCACGCCCGCCGCCGCGCCGGCCGTGAGATAGGTGTCCAGGCCGGGCAGACCGTCCAGCTGCTTGCGCAGGGCGTCGCGGTCGGCGGCGTGGTCGAGGGCGCGGTGGAAGGTCCAGCGGCAGCCGTCCAGCTCGGCGACGACCCGCTCCACGGCCGGCAGGTCCACCCCGCCCTCCGGGTCCAGGAACCCGAGGACGAACTCGTCCGCGCCCGCCGCCCGCAGCTCGCGGGCGACCCGCACAAGGCGGTCGACGTCTTCGGCGGCACCCGCCGCGAAGCCCGCGGACAGGCGCAGCATCACGCGCAGGGAGAGGTCGACGGCGGCCCGGATCCCGGCGAAGGCCGCGACCGGCGGGGTGAGGCCGTCGGCGGCCATGTCGGTGACCAGCTCGAGGCGGTCCGCGCCTCCTGCCTGGGCGGCGAGCGCGTCCTCGACGTCGAGGGCGATCACCTCCAGAACTGCACGCTTGCTCATGGGACCCCATTCGTCGGCGTTCGTCGAGCGCCATCGGACGTGACGGCTACAGGTCTAGTCCAATTGAGGATACGCCGTCGCGGCCCCCGGCCCACCCGGACCGGCCCACCCCGAACCGGCCCACCCGGGACCGGCCTGCCGCGCGACAATGAGGTCATGGCCGATCTCGATCTCGACGTCCTGCGCAGCCGCTTCAGTCACGCCCTGGAGAGAGCCAGGTCCCCCGTCGGCGGTCCCGACCCCGTGCTCTACGCCGACGATCTCCTCGCCCGCTGGCAGGAGCCGCAGCGCCGCTATCACACGCTCACGCATCTCACGGCCGTCCTCGACCGCGTCGACGAGCTCCAGGCGCACGCCGACGACCCCGACGTCGTCCGGCTGGCCGCCTGGTTCCACGACGCCGTCTACCTGCCCGACCGCTCCGAGAACGAGGAGCGTTCCGCCCGGCTCGCCGAGCGCGCGCTGCCCGAGGCCGGGGTGTCGCGGGAGCGGACCGCCGAGGTCGCGCGGCTCGTCCGGCTCACCGTCACCCACGACCCGGCCGACGACGACCGCGACGGCCAGGTCCTGTGCGACGCCGACCTCGCGATCCTCGCCGCGCCGCCGTCCGCGTACGCCGCCTACACCGCCGCCGTCCGCGAGGAGTACCACTTCGTCCCCAGCGACGCCTTCCGCGCCGGACGGGCGGCCATCCTGCGTCAACTCCTCGACCTGCCGCGGCTGTTCAGGACGCCGTACGGGAGCGAGCGGTGGGAGGAGACGGCCCGCTACAACCTGCGGGGCGAGCTGGAGCTGCTCGCCTCATGACCGCGCCCGCGCCGCCGCGTATCCCCGCCGCACGGCTCACCCTCGAAGGCGTCACCCCGTCCGCCGCCGCCGGACTGCGGGCGGGCGGCGGCGGGGGTTTCGTCTGGCTCGGCGGCGGGCCGTTCGAGGGCACACGGGACGCCGCCGGAATGCTGGTGAAGGCGTATGTGAACGGCGTGCACCGGCCCGAGTTCGGCCTCTACGTCCTCGTACGGCGCGAGGACGGCCGGGCGGTCGGCAGCATGGGCTTCCACGCGGCCCCCGACGAGGACGGCCGCACCGAGATCGGCTACGACCTGGTCGAGGCCGCCCGAGGCCACGGCTACGCGACGGAGGCGCTGCGCGCGCTGGCCGCCTGGGCGCTGGCGCGGCACGACGTACGACGCCTGTTCGCGGTCGTCGAGCACGCCAACACCGCCTCCCGGGCCGTGCTCGAACGGGTCGGCTTCGCCCGGGTCGGCGGCGACGACGGCGACGGCGTGGGCGAGGAGGGCGACGGCCGGTACGCGTACGAGCTCACGCGACTCAGGGCGTGACGGCGGGGCCGCCGCCCTTGCGTCTGCGCAGACCGGACGTCGTCAGCAGCCGGATCACCTCACGGCTGCTCACCTCCACCGCGCCGGCCGCCACCACCTCGGCGTAACGATGGGAGGGGATGTCGTAGTGGTCGCGTTCGAAGGCGCGCCGGGGGACGCCCAGCCCGTCGGCGAACGCCTGCAGTTCGGCGTACGAGACATCACTGACGAGGTGGGACCACATACGGCCGTGGCCCGGCCAGTTCGGCGGGTCGATGTAGACGGTCACGAGAGCTTCACGAGGACGACATGCCTCCCATGGCCGGCCCCAGCGAACCCACCGACGCGACCTTCACGCCCGCCTTGTGGCACACCCAGTGCGGGTCCGGGCCGAGTTCGGGCTCGATGTCGAGGGCGTGCGGGTCGCCGGAGCCGCAGACCGGGCACAGCGGCCAGCGGCCGTGGCGTTCGAGCAGCGCGTCCTGCACGTCCTGCGCGACCAGCCCGGCCACGTACTGCGCGCCCTCCGGCCACTGCTCGACCCACCACCGTCGCTGCACGACGGACTCCTCGACCATCGACACGACGTCCGCCGCGGCGACCTCGCCCGCGGCGAGATCGGCGAGCACGAGGGCACGTGCGGCGTGCAACGTCTGTTCCAGGGGGCTGACGGGGTGGTCGATGGGATCCATGCCCCTATTGTGCGCACTCTTGACCACGCACCCCAAGGTCGACCCCATCCTGTCGGCCCCACGCTGTCGGTCCCATGCTGTCGTCCCCAAGCTTCGGAAAGAGTCAGCTCGATGAACTCACGTGATCTGCGCGCCGAACTCGACGTACTGACCACCGAAGGCTTCCGTCCCGAGCTCGCCGAGATCGATCTGCTGCCCACGCTCGATCTCGCCCGGCTCATGAACGGGGAGGACGCCGGCGTGCCCGGGGCCGTCGCCGCGCAGCTTCCGCGGATCGCCGCCGTCGTCGACGCCGTCGCCGAGCGGATGGGGCGTGGGGGGCGGCTGGTGTACGCCGGGGCGGGTACCGCCGGGCGGCTCGGGGTGCTGGACGCGTCGGAGTGTCCGCCGACGTTCAACACCGGGTCCGGGCAGGTCGTAGGGCTGATCGCGGGCGGGCCTGCGGCGATGGCGACATCCGTCGAGGGGGCCGAGGACTCCCGGGAGCTCGCCGAGGCGGACCTGGCCGCGCTCTCCCTCACCCCGGACGACACCGTGGTCGGCGTCTCCGCCTCCGGCCGCACCCCGTACGCCGTCGGCGCGCTCGCGTACGCCCGGGCCCGGGGTGCGCTGACCGTCGCCCTGGCCTGCAACGCGGGCAGTGCGCTGGCCGCCGCCGCCGAGCACCGGATCGAGGTGGTGGTGGGGCCCGAGCTGCTCACCGGCTCCACCCGGCTGAAGGCGGGCACGGCGCAGAAACTGGTCCTCAACATGATCTCGACGATCACGATGATCCGGCTGGGCAAGACGTACGGGAACCTGATGGTCGACGTGCGTGCCTCGAACGAGAAGCTGCGCGCCCGTTCGCGGCGGATCGTGGCGCTGGCGACCGGCGCGGACGAAAGCGACGTCGAGGCGGCCCTCGCGGCCGGCGACGGGCAGGTGAAGAACGCGATCCTGGTGCTGCTGGCCGGGGTGGACGGGCCGACGGCCGCCCGCCTTCTGGAGGAGTCCGGGGGACATCTGCGCGCGGCGCTCGCCGCCGCGAACGGCTGAGCCGCACGCTCGGAGAGTGCGCACCGACTCCTCCTCCCCCGCCGCCTCCGCAGCCGCCGCGATCCTGCCGCTGGTCGGCGGCCCCGCGAACATCGTCTCCGTCGCCCACTGCATGACCCGGCTGCGGCTGGGCCTCGCCGATCCGTCGCGGGCCGACGAGGAGGCGCTGCGGGCGGTGCCCGGGGTGCTGGGGGTCGTCGTGGACGACGCCTCGTACCAGGTGGTCCTCGGACCGGGCGCGGTGACGACGGTGACGGCCGCGTTCGAGAAACTGCTCGGCCCCCGCCCGGCCGACCCCTCGACCGCCCCCTCGACCGCCCCCTCGTCCGCCCCCTCGACCGCCGATGAACTGATCGCGCGGGGAGAGGAGTTGAGGGCGGCCCAGCGGCGGCACAACGCGACCCCGCTGAAGACCGCCCTGCGCCGGCTGGCCGCCGTCTTCGTGCCGCTCATTCCCGCCCTCATCGGCTGCGGGATCCTCGCCGGCGTCAACGGGCTACTCCTCAACGCCGGCTGGCTGCCGGGCCTCACGCCCGCGCTGACCGCGATCGCCTCCGGCTTCATGGCGCTGATCGCCGTCTTCGTCGGCCACCACACGGCGAAGGAGTTCGGCGGCACACCGATCCTGGGCGGCGCGGTCGCCGCGATCGTCGTCCACCCGGGGGTCGCGAAGGTGACGGCGTTCGGGGTGACGCTCGCCCCCGGCCAGGGCGGCGTCCTCGGCGCGCTGGCCGCCGCGCTGCTGGCGACACGCGTGGAGAAGTGGTGCCGCGGCCGCGTCCCGCAGACCCTCGACGTACTCCTCACCCCCACCGTGACGGTCCTCGTCGCCGGCCTCGGCACGCTGTACGGCCTGATGTACGCGGCCGGCGCGGTCTCCTCGGCCATCGGCACGGCCGCGAACTGGCTGCTCGCCACGACGGGCCCCTTCGCCGGCCTCGTCCTCGGCGGCCTCTTCCTGCCGCTGGTGATGCTCGGCCTCCACCAGGCCCTCATCCCCCTTCACACCACCCTCATCGCCCAGCAGGGCTACACCGTCCTCCTGCCCGTCCTGGCGATGGCGGGCGCGGGCCAGGTCGGCGCGGCGATGGCGGTGTACGTCCGGCTGCGCCACGACACGTCCATCCGGACGACGATCAGATCGGCGCTCCCGGCCGGACTGCTGGGCATCGGCGAACCCCTCGTCTACGGCGTCTCCCTCCCCCTCGGCCGCCCCTTCCTCACCGCCTGCGCGGGCGGCGCGGCCGGCGGAGCGTTCGTCGGCTTCTTCGCACTGCTCGGCGACAAGGTCGGCGCGACGGCGATCGGCCCGTCCGGCTGGGCCCTGTTCCCACTCCTCGCGGGCAACCGAGGGCTGGGCATCACAGCGGCGATCTACGCGGGCGGCCTGCTGACGGGCTACGCGGTCGGCTTCGCGGCGACCTACGTCTTCGGCATCCCCGACCGCGCGCCCGCGCCCACCGCCGCTCCTTCTCCGACTGACAATGGGTAGCGGGTCCGGCTCGGTCCCCGGGCCCCCGCCCCTCCCGGAACCGCTCGCCCGTCGGGGAACCGTGGCCACCCCCCTACCCTTGGGGGCATGAACCACGCCCAGCTCACCGCTCTCGGTCGCGCCCTCCGGCTGCTCGGGGAGCACGGCGAGGCCCTGAGCGCCGACACGCCCGATGCCCGGCTGCACGAGGTCAAGGCCGATCTGCGGCGCGCCCTGGAGCTGCTGGACGAGAGCGTCGTCGGCGCCACGCCCACCACCCGCTGCGCCGAGCATCCGAACGGCCCGGTCGACGAGACCGCCCCCGACCTGTGCCTGCTGTGCGAGACCCGCCGCCGGGCGGCCCGGCGCGCCGAGTACAACGGCCCCGCCCCGCAGGCCCCGTACACCCCGACCCCCTCCATCTCCCGTTATGGCACCCGCGCCGACCGCCCGCAGCCCCAGCAGCGCTGGCTGCCGGAACTGTGGAACGGCCAGGAGTGGCACCTGTGCGGGACGCCGAGGCGGGACCGTCGCGAGGCCGAGCTGTACATCGCCGCCCTGCGCCGCGGCTCGCGGCCCGCGATGGCCTACCGGCTCGTGCACGAGTTCACCGATTACGAGGTCCTGCGCATCTGGGGCACCCCGGTGAAGGTCGACATCGAGCCGCTGGGCAACCTCTGAGATTGAGTTGAGCAAGCTAAGTTGCCCCCGTAGAGGCACGCGGACGCACGCGGGCCCCGAGCAGCAGCTCAGGGCCCGACTGGGCAAGGGCCGGACAGGCCCCAGGACGGCTGGGCTCAGCTGAGAGTCTTCAGCGCCGCCGCGTCGTAGGGCTTCAGCTCGTCGAGACGACCGTCGAGGACCTTGGCGGCCCACTCCGGGTCCTGCAGCAGCGCCCGCCCGACGGCCACCATGTCGAACTCGTCGCGCTCCAGCCGGTCGAGGAGGTCGTCGATGCTCTTGACCGGGGCGCCGTCGCCCGCGAACCCACGCAGGAAGTCCCCGTCGAGGCCGACTGAGCCGACGGTGATGACGGGCCTGCCGGTGAGCTTCTTCGTCCAGCCCGCGAGGTTGAGGTCCGAGCCGTCGAACTCCGGGAGCCAGTAGCGGCGGGTGGAGGCGTGGAAGGCGTCGACACCGGCGGCGGCCAGCGGCGCGAGGACGGCGTCCAGCTCCTCCGGGGTCTCGGCGAGCCGCGCGTCGTACGCCTCCGACTTCCACTGCGAGTAGCGGAAGATGATCGGGAACTCGGCGGAGACGGTCTCACGGACGGCCGCGACGACCTCGGCGGCGAACTTCGTACGGGCCACGAGGTCGCCGCCGTAGGCGTCGGTGCGACGGTTGGTGCCGGCCCACAGGAACTGGTCGAGCAGATAGCCGTGGGCGCCGTGCAGCTCGACGCCGTCGAAGCCGATGCGCTCCGCGGCCGCGGCCGCCTCGGCGAACGCGCCGATGACGTCGTCCAGGTCCCGCTGGGTCATCGCCTTGCCGGTGCCCTCGGTACCGTCCAGACGCAGTCCGGACGGACCGACGGCCGGAGCGTCCGCGTACGGCGGCTCGCCCTGGTTGCGCACCATCCCGATGTGCCACAGCTGCGGCACGATCTTCCCGCCGCCCGCGTGCACGGCCTCGGCGACCTTCGCCCACCCCGCCAGCTGCTCCGCGCCGTGGAACCGCGGCACCCGGTCGCTCTGCCCGGCGGACTCGTGCCCGACGGTCGTCCCCTCGGTGACGATGAGCCCGACACCGGCGGCGGCGCGGCGGGCGTAGTACGACGCGACGTCCTCACCCGGGATGCCGTCCGGCGAGAACATGCGCGTCATGGGCGCCATCGCGATGCGGTTCGAGACGGTCAGTCCGTTGATGGACACCGGCCGGGAGAGGATCTCGGCGGCGCGGGACGGGACGGGCTGGGTGACGCTCACGTTGAATGTCTCCTCGTGACGGTGGACCGGTAAACCGCTGACCAGCGGGTATGTGCACATGCATACAGTGCCCGCGTACAACAACTTCCCGGCCCCCGACACCATTCCATCCACACCCGGAATCCCCCTGTGATCCCGACCACGCACACCGAACCGCAGCCGAGAATGTACGCATGCCAAAACCCCGGCCGGTCCCGCTGGAAGAGTCCTCCGTCGTCGCGAACAACACGATGAACCGCGAACGCGGACTCACCGGCGTGAACAGCTACGCCCGAGAACTGGGCGTCGACCTCCTGTCCCACCTGGCGCACCGCCCCGCCCCCTCCTGGCTGGACCTCTGCAGCGGCGAGGGCCGCGCCCTGCGGGAGGCCGCCCCCGCCCTGCCCGCCGACACGGTCCTGACCGCCGTCGACCTGGTGGGCCCGCTCGTCCCGCGTCCGGCCCCGCCCGTCCTGGAGGAGGTCGTCGCCTCCGTCTCGGCCTGGAGCCCGAGCCGGACCTACGACCTGATCACCTGCGTCCACGGCCTGCACTACGTCGGCGACCAACTCGGCCTGCTCACCCGGGCCGCGTCCTGGCTGACCGAGGACGGCCTCCTCCTCGCCCACTTCGATCCGGACTCGATCCGACGCTCCGACGGCTCGCCAGCCGGACGGCCGGCCGTGACCGCCCTACGAGCAGCGGGATTCGCCTACGCCCCCCGGCGCCACCTGCTCACTCTCCGAGGCGGCCGAACCGTCGAACTCCCCTTCACCTACCTCGGCGCCGACCCCGACGCCGGCCCCAACTACACAGGCCAGCCCGCCGTCGCCTCGCACTACGCCTGAGAGCCGGGCACCCCGGTTCAGCGAGCGCACCCGCTCCCGCAGGGGGTCGGCGGCGGACACCTCGCCGGCATCCTCCGGCCCTCGGCGTCCCCACAGGGCGTCGGCGAGCTGCGAGGCCACGACGAAGTTGCAACGGCCCAGGTCGACCAGCGCGAACCGGTCGTCCTGCACGGCCGAGACCGGGTCGAGCCGCAAGGACGGCAGGCGGATTCCCACGTCCCGCAGCGCGGCTCGCAACCGCTCCAGAGCCTCGGGTGCACTGCGAGCGGGCCGCTGCTCCTCGGCCGCCGTCTCTGTCGTCTCCATGAGGCTTTTCCTCCACGCTGAGTGTCCGAGTTCTGCACACAGCGTGGCCGTCACACTCCTAACCTGGCCAGATACGGCGCTCCAACAACGCGTCTGTAGGACCAGGAGGCACCCATGCCAGGACCGAAGGACCTCGACCCGTCGTCGTCGCCGCGAGCCTTGCTGGGTGCCGAGTTACGCCATGTTCGCGAGCGGAAGGGACTGAGCCAGGAGCAGTTGGGCCAGCGACTGTTCGTGAGCGGGTCGTTCATCGGACAGTTGGAGGCGGGGACGCGGCGGTTGCAGCCGGAGTACGCGGCGATGCTGGACGAAGTCCTGGAGACGGGGGGCTTCTTCAAGCGGAACTGCAAGGCGGCGGCCAAGTCGAAGTACCTCGATGATTTCGCGGAGGCGGCTGAGGCCGAGGCTCAGTCCACGGCGATCAGGCAGTACGCGCCGCTCCTCATCCCCGGACTGCTCCAGACGCCCGCGTACGCCCGGGCCGTGAACCGCGCGTACGACCCGACGGCACCGGAAGAGGCCATCGAGGAGTGGACGGAGGGCCGGATGGCGCGGACCCGCCTACTCGACCATCCAACAAAGCCGTTGTTGTGGACAGTGCTTGACGAAGCCGCGTTGCGCCGGGAGGCAGGCGGCCAGGCGGTGATGGCGGAGGCCCTGCGCCATATCGCCAACCTGGTCCGCCGGAACCGGGTCATCGTGCAGGTGCTGCAGCTCAGCGCGGGAGCGCATGCAGCGATGGGTGGCGCCCTCAAGTTGATGGAGTTCGAGGACGCCCCTCCGCTGGTCTACTACGAGGGGGCGCGCACCGGGCGACTGGATGACGACCCAGCCACTGTCGCCCAAATGAGGTTCGTATTCGACCTCCTTGTGGCCTCCGCGCTCTCACAGGAGAGGTCCCTGGCCCTGATCGAGAGGTTGGCGCAGGATTACGCCCATGAGGAACATCCCTGAGTTCGACCTGAGCACGGTCGTATGGATCAAGTCCAGCTACAGCGCCGGGGGCGGCAACGACTGCCTGGAAGTCGCCCCCGGCCACCCCACCCTCGTCCCCGTCCGGGACTCCAAAGCCCCCCTCGGCCCGAAGCTCGTGTTCCGGGTCGAGGCATGGTCGGCGTTCGTCGAAAACCTCAAGGACAGCTGATCCGCACCCGCCCCGAAGCTCAAGCGTCCAGCGTCGAGCCCTCTTTGCAAGGAACGGGTGGAGGGTCTCAACCCACCCTCCCACCCGGCGAGTTGACGCGGAGCGACCGACTTGCCACGGAAGGTCACCACGCTCTAGCGTGCGGTTAACGAAACAGCCCCCGCCGGTGCGCCAACACCTACGGGGGCTTGACCTACAAGATCGAATGAGAGCTTCGATCCGTGGCTGAAGCCAAGCTTAGTGTTGCCTCCCTCCCCGCGCACGCGGACCCGCACCCGATGGCCAATCCGGGTTACGGAAAGCGCGCCGCCCCGGGACAACTCCCCCGCACCAACCACGACTTCACGCACCTCCCGCCCCGCGAGGCGGCCATCGCCGCATACATCGACCGGCTCCCGGACGGCGCGGACATCTCCGTGAAGACGCTGGCCAAGACGACGCCGTACGGACAGTGCGCCCTCCGCACAGCCCTCAACCGCATCCAGCAGGCCGGGCATCTGAGGCGGGGTCGGGAACGGATGGAGACCGCCTCGGGCGAGTCCCATTGGATCACCCGAACGTGGTTCACCCGTACCGCGCGCGACGACGGCTGGTGGGCGACGTTCACACGAGGCGACGTACCGGAAAACGCGCCGGACCCCGAACCAGCCCGGCCCGCCACCCGCTCCCGAGCCCACATCCTCCTCGCCGCCCTCGGCCGCACGACCCCCGTCCTGTCCCTCTCCGCCGCCGACTGCGCGCAGCTCGCCCCGCTGGTGGAGGAGTGGTTCGCGCACGGAGCCACGGAGGAGACGCTCCGCACCGCCCTGACCTCCGGGCTGCCCACCCCCGTCCACAGCCCCGCAGCCCTGCTCCACCGCCGCCTGACGGACAAAATCCCGCCGCCACCGCCGCCACCGGCCCCGTCTCCGCCCCAACGGCTCCTGGAGTGCGCGGAGTGCAGGGTGCCTGGGCGTCCCGAAGCGCTGTCGGGGGGCGTGTGCCGCGGCTGCCGAGGCGAACGTGCACCCGCGTATCCCCACACGCCCCTCCCGGCCGCCGACGTTCACGCCCGCGCGGCCGGGATCCGTGCGGCAATGGCCGTACCGACACGAGAAAGGACACCTGTATGACCGCTCCTACCGTCCGACATCACCACACCAAGGCACGATGGAGGGGAGGAGGCGACGCCATGACCCCCAGCACCGCCGAACGCCCGCAGATGCCCTTCGAGGACTTCGAGGACCTTGTTGCAGCGGCACCCGAGCACGTACGGCTCGAATACGTCGACGGGCGGGTTCACACCAAGGACCCGCTCAGCGTTGAGGACTTCGAAGAGCTGGAGCGCAGGGCGCCGGAGACGGTCTATCTGGAGTACATCAACGGAAAACTAGAGGTCAAAGCGATGCCGGACGGCAACCACCGTTCGATCTACTCGTGGCTGGTGCGTCAGTTCCTGCTCCATCGCCCCGATCTCGATCTCGCACCCGAATCAGGAGTCAAGGCCGAGGCTTACCGCAAGGGACGTGCCCGCACCGACGCCGTACTCGCCCCCGTCGATCACTTCGTCGGGCACGGCGAGTGGTCCGACACCGACGGCATGCTGATGGCCTTGGAGATCACTTCCCACGACTGGGACACCAACCGACGCGACCGCATCGACAAGCCCGTCGGCTATGCGGAAGCCAACATTCCCGTCTACCTCCTTGTCGATCGGGACAACTGCACGGTCGTCGTGTACAGCGATCCCAAGGACGGCCGCTACCAGCAGATCGACTCCTCCCCCTGGGGCGCCACCGTCGAGCTTCCACCGCCCGTGAGTGTCACCCTCGACACTGAGCCCCTCAAGAAGTACGCCCGCTGAAACGCCCGAGGGCGGTACCCCCAGCCGTAGCTGGGGGTACCGCCCTCGGTCCGTAGGACAGTCGATCAACCGGAACCGGTCGATCAGAAGTCCATGTCACCGCCCGGCATGCCGCCGCCGGCCGGCGCGGCGGCCTTCTCCGGCTTGTCGGCGATGACGGCCTCGGTGGTGAGGAACAGCGCGGCGATGGAGGCCGCGTTCTGCAGGGCAGAGCGCGTCACCTTCGCCGGGTCGATGATGCCCTCGGCGATCATGTCGACGTACTCACCGGTCGCGGCGTTCAGGCCGTGACCGACCTGGAGGTTGCGGACCTTCTCCACGACGACGCCACCCTCGAGACCACCGTTGACGGCGATCTGCTTGAGCGGGGCCTCGAGCGCGATGCGGACGGCGTTGGCGCCGGTCGCCTCGTCACCCTCGAGCTCCAGCTTCTCGAAGACGGCGGAGGCCTGGATGAGCGCCACGCCACCACCGGCGACGATGCCCTCCTCGACGGCGGCCTTCGCGTTGCGGACGGCGTCCTCGATGCGGTGCTTGCGCTCCTTGAGCTCCACCTCGGTGGCGGCGCCGGCCTTGATGACCGCGACACCGCCGGCGAGCTTCGCCAGGCGCTCCTGCAGCTTCTCGCGGTCGTAGTCCGAGTCGCTGTTCTCGATCTCGGCGCGGATCTGGTTGACCCGACCGGCGACCTGGTCCGAGGAGCCGGAGCCGTCGACGATGGTGGTCTCGTCCTTGGTGATGACGACCTTGCGGGCCTTGCCCAGGAGGTCCAGGGAGGTGTTCTCGAGCTTGAGACCGACCTCCTCGGAGATGACCTCGCCACCGGTGAGGATGGCGATGTCGTTCAGCATCGCCTTGCGGCGGTCGCCGAAGCCCGGGGCCTTGACCGCGACGGACTTGAAGGTGCCGCGGATCTTGTTGACGACCAGGGTCGACAGGGCCTCGCCCTCGACGTCCTCGGCGATGATCAGCAGCGGCTTGCCCGACTGCATGACCTTCTCCAGGAGCGGGAGCAGGTCCTTGACGTTCGCGATCTTGGAGTTCGCGATCAGGATGTACGGGTCGTCGAGGACGGCCTCCATACGCTCCATGTCGGTGGCGAAGTACGCCGAGATGTAGCCCTTGTCGAAGCGCATGCCCTCGGTGAGCTCAAGCTCCAGACCGAAGGTCTGGGACTCCTCGACGGTGATGACGCCTTCCTTGCCGACCTTGTCCATCGCCTCGGCGATGAGCTCGCCGATCTGGGTGTCGGCGGCGGAGATGGAGGCCGTGGAAGCGATCTGCTCCTTGGTCTCGACATCCTTCGCCTGCTCCAGCAGGGCGCCGGAGACGGCCTCGACGGCCTTCTCGATGCCACGCTTGAGGGCCATCGGGTTGGCGCCGGCGGCTACGTTGCGCAGGCCCTCCTTGACCAGGGCCTGGGCGAGAACGGTCGCCGTGGTCGTACCGTCACCGGCGACGTCGTCCGTCTTCTTGGCGACTTCCTTGACCAGCTCGGCGCCGATCTTCTCGTACGGGTCCTCGAGCTCGATCTCCTTGGCGATGGAGACACCATCGTTGGTGATCGTGGGGGCGCCCCACTTCTTCTCGAGGACGACGTTGCGGCCCTTGGGGCCGAGCGTCACCTTCACGGCGTCCGCGAGCTGGTTCATGCCGCGCTCGAGGCCGCGCCGTGCCTCCTCGTCGAACGCGATGATCTTGGCCATGTGAAGTGGTCCTCCCGGACTGGGGTGGATTGCTCCGGACCGCGCTGGCGCCCGCGACGGACGGCTCGCCGACCTCGTGGTTCCTTGCCCCACCTGGCCTGCGGGCCTCACCGACCCGGTCCTCGTTGTCACTCTCACCTTCAGAGTGCTAACGCCAATGATTAGCACTCGACCCATGAGAGTGCAAGCGCCTCCCCGAGACTGGGACCCCTCCGGACACGACCGAAGGGCTCGTACCCCCAGGAGGTACGAGCCCTTCGATGACGTACAGAAGAACGACGCTGTCAGTCGGCGCGTGCTTCAGCCGGTCGCGAGACGGACCATGTCCGCCTGCGGCCCCTTCTGGCCCTGCGAGATCTCGAAATCGACCCGCTGACCCTCTTCCAGGGTGCGGTAGCCGTCCATCTGAATCGCGCTGTAGTGGACGAAAACATCCGCACCACCGTCGACCGCGATGAAGCCGTACCCCTTCTCCGCGTTGAACCACTTGACGGTGCCCTGAGCCATGCCTAACTCCCCTATTACTGGCCCTTGCACAGATCCACACTTCGCGGATCCGGGTCAGACCTCACCCCCCATTGGTTGGGGGCGTGCGCCGGAACGCGTCGACCGCGGCCGAATGTATCTGTCCAACTGCTGTCTGCAACAGGTCACTTGGACGAGAATTCTGGACGCATCGGGATCCGGAATGTGGCGAGAATTCGCCAGAATTCAGGGCAAGTCGGGCCCTGCAAAAGCCGCAAAAGCCACGAATGAGACGCGCACTTTGGCTGCTTCTCATCGGGTACTGGGCAGAAATCAAGAGCTCCGGTTCCATTGATCGGGACCCGGTTCCCCAACTGTACCGCGCTCAACCACACTGAATTGCCCCCTCCGCTTCTATCGCGGAGAGGGCAATTCGATGAACTCTCGGTAATCGCTGTTACCGACGGTTACTACCGGCGGGTACTGAACAGCGGTCAGCCGACCGATCAGCCACCGGCGACGGCCGGGATGATCGAGACGCCGGCGCCGTCCGGGGTCGCCGTCTCCAGGCCCTGCTCGAAGCGGACGTCGTCATCGTTCACGTACACGTTGACGAACCGCCGCAGCTTGCCCTGGTCGTCCAGAACCCGCGCGGCGATCCCGGTGTGGTTCTTCTCCAGGTCCGCGATGACCTCACCGAGGGTCGAGCCCTCGGCCTTCACCTCGGCCGCGCCACCGGTGTAGGTGCGCAGGATGGTGGGGATGCGGACGTTGACGCTCATGACGGGTGACCTCCGGTCGGGTACGGGCTTTCAGGGGCGCGGGCGGCCCGCAGACGAGCAACAAGCTGCTTACGCGAGACCAGCTTCGCGGAACGACTCCAGGTTGGGACGGATGGTCGCCGTGAGGCCCGTCCCCGCCACCGCGTCCAGCGTCTTCAGACCATCACCCGTGTTCAGCACGACAGTGGTCAGCGTCGGGTCCAGCAGCCCGTTCTCGATCAGCTTCCGCGTCACCCCGACGGTCACCCCGCCGGCGGTCTCCGCGAAGATCCCCTCGGTCCGGGCGAGCAGCCCGATCGCGTCGACGATCTGCTCGTCGTCGACGTCCTCCACCGCCCCGCCCGTCCGCCGGGCGATGTCGAGGACGTACGGACCGTCCGCCGGGTTGCCGATCGCCAGCGACTTGGCGATGGTGTTCGGCTTCTGCGGCCGGACCACGTCGTGCCCCGCCTTGTAGGCGACGGACACCGGGCTGCACCCCTCCGCCTGCGCGCCGAAGATCTTGTACGGCCTGTCCTCGACGAGGCCGAGCTTGATCAGCTCCTGCAGACCCTTGTCGATCTTCGTGAGCTGCGAACCGGAGGCGATCGGCACGACCAGCTGGTCCGGCAGCCGCCACCCGAGCTGCTCGCAGATCTCGTACGCCAGCGTCTTGGAACCCTCGGCGTAGTACGGCCGCAGGTTGACGTTGACGAAGCCCCAGCCCTCGCCCGCCGGGTCGCCGATGAGCTCGGAGCAGAAGCGGTTGACGTCGTCGTAGTTGCCCTCGATGCCGACGAGCTCGCCGCCGTAGATCGCGGCCATGACGACCTTGCCCTGCTCCAGGTCGTGCGGGATGAACACGCAGGAGCGGAAGCCGGCGCGGGCGGCGGCCGCGCCGACGGCGCCGGCCAGGTTGCCCGTGGAGGAGCAGGACAGAGTCGTGAAGCCGAAGGCGCGGGCGGCCTCGATGGCCTGGGCGACGACGCGGTCCTTGAAGGAGTGCGTCGGGTTGCCGGAGTCGTCCTTGACGAACAGCTTGCCGGCGTCGACGCCCAGCTCACGGGCGAGGTTGTCGGCCTTGACGAGCTTGGTCCAGCCCGGGTTGATGTTCGGCTTGTCCGCCACGTCGGCCGGGACGGGCAGCAGCGGCGCGTAGCGCCAGATGTTCGCGGGTCCCGCCTCGATGCGCTTGCGGAGCTCCTCCGTGTCGTAGGAGGAGAAGTCGTACGCGATCTCGAGCGGGCCGAAACACTCCTCGCAGGCGAAGACCGGGCCGAGGGGCACGCGGTGACCGCACTCGCGGCAGCTCAGCGCGGTGGCGGGGCCGAGGTCTACGGTGGAGGCGCCGGAATCGATGGATCCGGTTTCAATAGTCTGCGCAGCCATGTGAG
Source organism: Streptomyces sp. NPDC050121 (assembly GCF_044460385.1). NCBI lineage: Bacteria > Bacillati > Actinomycetota > Actinomycetes > Kitasatosporales > Streptomycetaceae > Streptomyces > Streptomyces sp. NPDC050121. Next base: position 135,267 of record NZ_JBITJV010000019.1, read on the forward strand.
GCGAGGCCCTTTCTCCTCATCTTCCTCACGACGCATCTCGTCGTGAGACGGATTTGGCACCTTCCCAAGCCGGGAGCCTCGCGTGAACGAGACCGGCTGGAGGGTTGCCGGGGCTTCATCGGGCCGTATCCCTCTGCCCCTCTGGATGAGCGGTATGAAGTTGTGGAGGGCGGGCCACCGAGGACATGCGATGGTCACCCGCGTTGTCCAAGACTGTAACCGACAACCTGGACAGTTGAGATAGTCGTCCGAACCGCGAGACAACCGCGGGACAACCGTGAGGAGCCGCAGACTGTGCTGGAAGAAGTCGAGCGCTGGCTGAGCACCCGCTCCTGGTCCGTGGCCGATCGCCCGCTGCACCGGATCCTGGCCGCGAAGCGGACCACGAACCAGTCGGTGTCGGTGGTGCTGCCCGCGCTGAACGAGGAGGAGACGGTCGGGGACATCGTCGCCGTCATCCGCCACGATCTCATGCATCAGGTTCCGCTCGTCGACGAGATCGTCGTCGTCGACTCGGGATCGACCGACCGTACGGCCGAGGTCGCGGCGGCGGCGGGCGCGCGGGTCGTGCACCGCGACGCGATCCTGCCCCGCATCCCCGCCGTGCCCGGCAAGGGCGAGGTGCTGTGGCGCTCGCTGCTGGTCACCACCGGGGACATCGTCTGTTTCATCGACGCCGACCTCAGGGAGTTCTCCTCGGACTTCGTCTCGGGGATCGTCGGCCCGCTGCTCACCGACCCGGACGTGGATCTCGTCAAGGGCATGTACGACCGTCCGCTCCGCGGTGCGGCCGGTCAGGGCGGAAGGGTCACCGAGCTGATGGCCCGCCCGCTGCTCAACATGCACTGGCCGCAGCTGGCCGGGTTCGTGCAGCCGCTCGGCGGCGAGTACGCGGCCCGGCGCAGCCTGCTGGAGCAGCTGCCCTTCCCCGTCGGCTACGGCGTGGAGCTGGGCATGCTGGTCGACGCCCTGCACCTGGTGGGGCTCGACGCCCTCGCGCAGGTGGACGTCGGGGTGCGAAAGCACCGCCACCAGGACGGGCAGGCCCTGGGCCGGATGGCGGCGGCGATCTACCGCACCGCGCAGCTGCGGCTGGCCCGCGGGCACATGATCCGCCCGGCCCTCACCCAGTTCGAGCGGAGCGGGGACGGCTTCGAGCCGCGCACGTACTCCGTGGACACCGAGGAACGGCCGCCGATGGCGGAGATCGTCGAGTACGCGACCCGCAAGGTCGCGTGACCCTCGCGCGGCAGGCGGGGCGGACGGGACGGGCGGGGCGGACGGGACAGTCCGTATACGGTCCTCGCACTGTGCGCGACCATACGTTTGAGCGTTTCCCGACCGGGCTAGGTTGAGGCGTATGGCTTCCACGCACGATGCTGCTGCTCGGGGTGCTCAGGTGCTGGTCGCGTCCAACCGCGGTCCGGTCTCCTACGAGGTGCGCGAGGACGGCTCGCTGCACGCGAAACGCGGTGGCGGCGGGCTGGTCTCCGGTCTGTCGGCCATCGGCCCCGACGCGGGCGCCCTCTGGGTGTGCTCGGCGCTCTCCGACGGCGACCGGGAGGCGGTCTCGCGCGGGGTCGGCGAGGAGGGCGTGCGGATGCTGCCCATCCCGGCCGACGTGCACGCCGACGCGTACAACGGCATCGCGAACTCGGTGCTCTGGTTCATCCACCACCTGCTCTACCAGACCCCGCTGGAGCCGGTCTTCGACGCGGAGTTCCGCCGCCAGTGGGCGTCGTACGAGGCCTACAACCGGGCGTTCGCCGAGGCGCTGGCGGAGGAGGCGGCGGACGGGGCGGCGGTCCTCGTCCAGGACTACCACCTGTGTCTGGTCCCCGGGATGCTCCGCGAGCTGCGCCCCGACCTGCGCATCGGTCACTTCTCGCACACCCCGTGGGCGCCGGTCGACTACTTCGGGATGCTGCCCGGGGACATCCGCGAGCAGTTGCTGCGGGGCATGCTCGGCGCGGACCGCCTGGGATTCCTCACCCGGCGCTGGGCGAACGCGTTCACCGCGTGCTGTACGGAGTTCGCCGGAGAGCTGGGGAGGACGCGGATCGGCGTGCACGGTCTCGGCGCGGACGCCGGCTTCCTGCGGGAGCGTTCGCACCGGCCGGACGTGGACGAACGCATGGCGGCCCTGCGCGAGGAGATCGGCGAGGGGCGCAGGACGATCGTGCGGGTCGACCGCACCGAGCTGTCCAAGAACATCGTGCGCGGGCTCCTCGCCTACCGGCAGCTGCTCGACGACCACCCCGAGTGGCGCGAGCGGGTCGTCCATGTCGCCTTCGCCTACCCCTCCCGGCAGGACCTCGCCGTCTACCGCGACTACATGGCGGAGGTACGGCGTCTGACGAAGGAGATCAACTCCGGCTACGGCACCGCCGGCTGGACCCCAGTGCTGCTGAACCTCGAGGACGACTTCGCCCGCTCCCTCGCCGCGTACCGGCTGGCCGACGTGGCCCTGGTGAACCCCATCCGGGACGGCATGAACCTGGTCGCCAAGGAGGTCCCGGTCGTCTCCGACCAGGGCTGCGCGCTGGTCCTGTCCCGGGAGGCGGGCGCGTACTGGGAGCTGGGCGAGGACGCGATCGTCGTCAACCCGTACGACATCCTGGAAACCGCCCGCGCCCTGCACGAGGGCCTGTCCATGAAGCCGGAGGAGCGGGCGGAACGCACCGAACGCCTCTCGGCGGCGGCAACCGCACTCCCTCCGGCCCAATGGTTCCTCGACCAGCTCACCGCCCTACGAGAACTCCAGCCGAGCTGACCCGGCCGGCCTCTCGCCGGGCCCGGGTGGGTGTCAGGTGAGCCGAGATGCCAGGTTTCGCAGCAGGGCTACGACGCCGGGAGGGCCGTCGACCACGAGGTCTGCGCGGGCTGCCAGTTCGGTGACTTCCGGGGTGCCGCTGCAGACCAGCAGGCCGGGGATGCCGTCGGAGCGGAGTTTCTCGATGGCGGCGAAGGCCGGGAGGTCGCCGAGGTCGTCGCCGGCGTAGAGGACCGACTGCGCGCCGATCTCTCGGACGTGCTCCAGCAGGGCCACGCCCTTGTCCATGCCGGGCGGGCGCAGTTCCAGGACCATGCGGCCGGGCTCGACGATCAGGCCGTGCCGGGTGGCGAGGTCGGTGAGGGGGGCGCGCAGGGCGTCGAACGCGGCCTGGGGGTCGTCGGCGCGGCGGGTGTGGACGGCGACGGCCCGGCCGCCCTTCTCCTCGACCCAGACGCCCGGCCGGTCGCCGGCCGCCGCCAGGACCTGCGGGAGTTCGGCGCGGACGGCGGCCACGCCGGGGTGCGGGGCGGGGGCGTTCAGGGCGCCGGTGCGGGCGTCCCAGCGTTCGGCGCCGTAGTGGCCGAGGACGGAGAGGTGCGCCAGCCCGTCGACCCCGGCGAAACCACCGTGGTGTACGGCGACCTCGGCGGGCCGGCCCGTGATCACGGCGACGGCGGCGACCTTCGGCGCGAGGTCCGCGAGCGCGGGGACGGCGTCGGGGTGCGCCCGGGCGTCCTCCGGGTTCTCGACGATCGGGGCGAGGGTCCCGTCGAAGTCGAGGGCGACGAGGGTGCGGGAGGGACGGGCGAGGATCGCGGCGAGCGCCTCGCGACCGGCGGGGGTCGTGGGGGTCGTGGGGGTCGTGGGTGCTGTGGGTGCTGTGGGTGCGGTGGGTGCGGTGGGTGCGGGTTCGGGTTCCGTGGAGTGCGTCTCTTGGGTGCCCATACGCTGACGTTAGCGTTCCCCGCGCCTCGTCTCCCTCACCCTTCTCAGTCTGTTCACCGTCACCGGGTCGTGGGTCAGGGCTCGTGGGTCGTCGAGGAGGGCGTTGAGGAGTTGGTAGTAGCGGACCGGGGCCAGGTCGAGTTCCTCGCGTATCGCCCGCTCCTTCGCGCCGGGGCCGGGGAACCCGCGCCGCTCCAGGGCCAGGATGCTCCGTTCCCTGGCCCCCAGTTCTCCCTCTCGCCGTTCTTCCTCTCCCCGTTCTTCCTCTCGCTGCTCCATTCCCGCACGGTAGCGCCCGCCGCCGACACTCGGCCTGCCCGGTCCACCCGGCTCATTCGCCGGTGGCCGCGTCCAGCTTCGTCGCCGTCGTCTGGAGTTCGCCCAGCACCTCGGCCGGGCTGCCGTTCGGGGTGACGGCCTGGCCTATCCGCTTCTTGATCTCCGCGCTGACCTTCGCCCAGGAGGTCCGTCCGACGGGGTAGCTCTCCGACAGCGGGAGTTCCTCCAGGAACGGCTGGAGGTCGGCGTCCTCCTTGGCCGCGCCCATCACCTGGGACGCGGAGCCGGTGACCGGCAGCAGGTCGTACTCGCGGGAGAAGGCGAGCACGTTCTTCTCGCTGTAGACGAAGTCGAGGAAGTCGCCGATCTGCTCGGCGTGCCCGTTCTGCTTGAAGGCGGTCATCCAGTCGGCGACGCCCATGGAGGCCTTGCTGGGACCGGCGACCCCGGGCATCGGCACCATGCCGAACTTCACGCCCTTGCTCTCGGCCGCCTTCATCAGCGACGGATGTCCGTTGAGCATGCCCACGTCGCCGGCGGCGAACGCGGCGAACGCGGCGGCCCGGTTCAGCTTGCCCGGCGGGACGGGCCCGGTCAGGTCCTTGCCGACGAGCTGGTTCTTCAGCCAGTTGAACGTGTCGACGTTCTCGGCGGAGTCGAGGCTGTAGCTGCTGACGGTCTGCGTGTAGCCGCCCCCGCCGCTGAGCAGCCACTGCAGGGTCTCGGCCTGGGCTTCCTCGGGGCCCAGCGGGAGCGCGTACGGGTACTTCACGCCCTCCTCCTTGAGCGCCTTCGCGTCCTTGGCGAGCTCGGCCCAGGTGGTCGGCGGAGTGAGGCCGGCCTTGGCGAAGAGGGTCTTGTTGTAGAACAGCAGCCGCGTGGAGGACGCGAACGGCATGCCGTACTGGACCCCGCGCACCTTGCCCGCGCCTGCGAGCTGGGCCACGAAGTCGGCCTCGACGGGGATGGAGAGCACGTCGCCGGCCCGGTAGAGGAGGTCCTCGGCGGCGTAGTCGGAGTAGGCGCCGATCTGGGCCATGTCGGGCGCCTTGCCCGCGTCGACCATGGCCTTGACCTTGGCGTCGACGTCGTTCCAGGAGTACACGGTCACCTCGACGGTGACGCCGGGGTGGTCCTTCTCGTACGCCTTGACGAGCTGGTCCCAGTACTTCTTGGAGCTGTTGGCGCTGCTGTCGCCGTAGTCGGCGGCGACGAGTCTCAGGGTGACTTCGTCGGAGCCTCCGCTCAGTCCGCAGCCGGCGAGGGCCGCCGCCATGCCGAGGGCGGACGCCGCCGCGATGGTCCCTGACTTCCGTGCCCGGCGCTGCACCGAATCTCCATCTCCTCAACTAATTGTTCATACCATTGGATCCGCTATCCGGAGTAAGGTCTACACCACGTAAGTGGACTAGACCTCTTGCGGGTCCTCGGTCCACACTGTCCGGGTGAGACATGTCATCGCCCTGGACGTGGGCGGAACCGGGATGAAAGCCGCATTGGTCGGCGCGGACGGCACGCTGCTGTACCGGGCGCGCCGGGCCACCGGCCGTGAGCGCGGCCCCGACGCGGTCGTCGCCGGCATCCTCGACTTCGCCGCCTCCTTGCGCGACCACGGCGTCGAGCGGTTCGGCGAGCCCGCCGCCGCGGCCGGCGTCGCCGTGCCCGGCATCGTCGACGAGGCGAACGGCATCGCCACCTACGCGGCCAACCTGGGCTGGCGGGACGTCCCCCTGCGCGAGCTGCTCGCCACCGCGCTCGGCGTTCCGGTCGCCCTCGGCCACGACGTCCGCACCGGCGGCCTCGCCGAGGGCCGGATCGGCGCGGCCCGGGACGCGGACCGATTCCTGTTCGTGGCCCTGGGCACCGGCATCGCGGGCGCGATCGGCGTCGACGGCCGGGTGGAGGCGGGCGCGCACGGCTTCGCCGGCGAGATCGGCCACATCGTCGTACGGCCCGGCGGGACCCCGTGTCCGTGCGGGCAGCGCGGCTGTCTGGAGCGGTTCGCGTCGGCGGGGGCGGTGAGCGAGGCGTGGGCGGCGGCCTGCGCAGACCCGGACGCGGACGCCGCCGACTGCGCCAAGGCCGTCGCGTCCGGCGACCCGAACGCCGTCCGGGTGTGGCAGCGGGCCGTGGACGCCCTCGCCGACGGCCTGGTCACCGCACTCACCCTGCTGGACCCGCGCATGCTCGTCATCGGTGGCGGCCTCGCGGAGGCGGGGGAAACCTTGTTCACACCGCTGCGCGAAGCAGTCCGGCAACGGGTGACCTTCCAGAAACTCCCGGAGATCGTCCCGGCGGCCCTGGGCGACAGCGCCGGCTGCCTGGGCGCGGGCCTCCTGGCCTGGGATCTCCTCAACACGAATGACGGTATGGAGGTAACACCCTGATGGCCACCCCCCTAGGGACGCGGGACAGCGCCGATATGCGGCTCCGCCGCGGGGCGCAAAAAACCACGACGCGCCCGCAGGTACTGACCGGCGCGAGCGTGGTCCTACCCACAGGCACAGTCCCCAACGGCCGCATCACCATAGACGGCACGAAAATCACGACCGAAGTCCCCCATGCCGACGTCATCGACGTGACCGGCCACTGGCTGGTACCCGGCTTCATCGACCTGCACAACCACGGCGGCGGCGGCGCCTCGTTCCACGGCAAGGCCGAGGACGTCCAGAAGGCTGTCCACGCCCACCGTCTGCACGGCACGACCACCCTCGTCGCCTCGACCGTCACCGACGACATGGACTTCCTGGTCCGGCAGGCCGGTCTGCTGAGCGAGCTGGCCGAGCAGGGCGACCTGGCCGGCATCCACTTCGAGGGCCCCTTCATCTCGCCGTGCCGCAAGGGCGCGCACTCCGAGGCGCTGCTGCGCGACCCGGACCCGGCCCAGGTGCGCAGGCTGATCGACGCGGCGCGCGGCCAGGCGAGGATGGTCACCCTCGCCACGGAGCTGCCGGGCGGCCTGGACTCCGTACGCCTCCTCCGCGAGCACGGCGTGATCGCCGCCGTCGGCCACACGGACGCGACGTACGAGCAGACGCTTCAGGCCATCGAGGCCGGAGCCACCGTCGCCACCCACCTCTTCAACGCGATGCCGCCCCTCGGCCACCGCTCCCCCGGCCCCATCGCCGCGCTCCTTCAGGACGAGCGGGTGACGGTCGAGCTCATCAACGACGGCGCCCATCTGCACCCCGCCGCCCTGGAGCTGGCGTTCCGTCACGCGGGCCCGGGACGCGTGGCGTTCATCACGGACGCGATGGACGCGGCCGGCATCGGCGACGGCCACTATCTGCTCGGTCCGCTGGAGGTCGAGGTCAGCGAGGGCGTGGCCCGGCTGGTGGAAGGCGGCTCGATCGCCGGCTCCACCCTCACCCTGGACCGCGCCTTCCAGCGGGCGGTGACGATCGACCGGCTCCCGGTCGAGGACGTGGTCGCGGCCCTGTCCGCCACCCCGGCCCGGCTGCTGGGCATGGACGACCGCATCGGCTCCCTGGAACCCGGCAAGGACGCCGACCTGGTCCTCCTCGACGAGAACTTCGAGCTCAAGGGCGTGATGCGCAAGGGCGATTGGGTGGTGGATCCCCAACTGGCATGAAACGTCCGCCCGTACAGGGACGGTGGCCGACCCGAGGTCTGGGCCGGTCGCCGTCCTTTTGGCATGATCGGGCCACCCAGAGTACGAGGGAGGTCGGCCCAGGTGATCCTCACCGTCACCCTGAACACCGCTCTCGACGTCACCTACCGCGTCCCGGCCCTCAGGCCGCACACCTCGCACCGGGTGACCGAGGTGCGGGAGCGGCCCGGCGGCAAGGGGCTGAACGTCGCCCGGGTGCTCGCCGCGCTCGGTCACGAGGTGACGGTCACCGGTTTCGTCGGCGGCGCCACCGGCCGCGTCGTGCAGGACCAACTCACCGGTACGGAAAGAGTGTCGGACGCACTGCTGCCGGTCACCGGGGCCACCCGCCGCACGATCGCCGTCGTCGACGCCCGCACCGGCGACACCACCCGGCTCAACGAACCCGGCCCGGTCATCACACCGGCCGAGTGGTCCGCCTTCCAGGAGGCCTACGAGGGGCTGCTCGCCGGCGCCGGCGCGGTGGCTCTGTGCGGCAGCCTGCCTCCGGGGGTGCCGGTGGGCGCGTACGCGGTCCTGGTCCGCACGGCGCGGGCCGCGGGCGTCCCCGTGTTGCTGGACACGAGCGGGGAGGCGCTGCGGCGCGGGGTCGCCGCCCGTCCGGACATCATCAAGCCGAACGCGGACGAACTGGCCGAACTCACCGGCTCCCACGAGCCGTTGCGGGCGACGCAGGACGCCCGCAGGCGTGGAGCCCGGTCGGTGGTGGCCTCTCTCGGCGCGAACGGGCTGACAGCGGCGACCCCGGAGGGCCGCTGGCGCGCGACCCCGTCGGCCCGCATATCCGGCAACCCGACGGGCGCCGGCGACTCGGCGTCCGCGGGCCTGCTGTCGGGCCTGGTCGAGCAGTTGCCCTGGCCGGCCCGCCTGGCCCGCGCGGTCGCCCTGTCAGCGGCGACCGTACTGTCCCCGACGGCCGGCGAGTTCGACCGGCCGGCCTACGAGCAACTGCTGAACCGGATCACAGTGACCGCAGAGGCCACCGCGGCCTGAACCGACCGCCCTATTTCCAGCCCGCTTCAAGCCAGAGCTGGTCGAGATTGGCGTCGCAGGCGTTGCCCTGCTCACAGGAGATCTTGATGGTGTTGGTGCCCTTGTTGAGGGTGATGTTCCCCCAGGTGTTCGTCCAGCCCTTCTCGTAATCGCCCTCTGGAGCGTGGGCGAAGTTCTTCATGCTGAGAGGGCGGTCCTGGGGCGTGCCATTGATCGTGAGCGTGGCGTTCCCGTCCTTGCCGGGCACCCCGTAGGTGACGTACAGGGTGTACTTGCCGTCTTCGGGGATCCCGCTGACGTTCCAGGTGACGGCCGCACCGACATGGTTGAAGTTGCCGACGTAGGTGCCGCCGGCCGCCTTCGCACCCTTGACGTTGGAGGCCAGCGCGGTGCCGCCCTCCAGACTCAGCGCCTTCGCGTCGATGGTCGGCAGGTGCGCCTTGCTCTCGTCCCCGGAGGCCGACGCGCTCGGTGACGGGCTCTGTGGGGCGGAGGACGAGGACGACGTCTGGCCGCCCGCCTTGTTGTCGTCTTTCTTGTCGGAATCGCCGTTGGTCATGACCACCACGATGCCGATGACGACCGCGGCGACCACCGCGACCGCGCCGATCAGCAGGCCCTTGGTGTTGGGGCCCCGGCTGCGCCCGCCGCCACCGCCCTGCGCGGGCTGCCGGCCGGTGGAGGGCCCGCCGCCGCCGAAGTTCTCAGGCGCGGCGTAGTGCGCGTTCGGCTGGCCGTAGCCGCCCTGCTGCTGGGGGACCGTCGGCGGCTGGCCGTACTGGCCGTACTGCGCGGTCTGCTGCTGGGGCTGCTGCGGCTGTCCGTACTGGCGCTCGCCGACCGCACGCACTCTGTTGACCGAGTTGGGGTAGCCGTAGCCACCGCCGGAGGGCGGCTGGGCGCCGTTGGCCTGGCCGTCGGCGTAGAGGTAGCCGAACGGGTCGTCGTCCTCGGGCGTACTCGCGCCGTTGTTGCCGGGCGTCATCGGCGTCGTACTCCTCAACAGGTGCGGGGCTGATGCGGGGTGTTCAGAAGAGCGAGCCTACCCGCTCCAGCTGCCCCAAACGGGTGACTCGGATCGCATCAGGCCGCTGACCTGGGGATCATCCCGCACGTCTGTGCTGTTTGGGACGAGATCGTTTCTCGACGTACATGCGTTCGTCGGCGGACTTCAGCACTTCGTCCGCGGTCATCCCGCAATGTGCCCAGCCGATGCCGAAGCTGGCGCCCACCCGTACGGCCCGGCCCTCGGCGCGGATCGGCTGGATGATCTCGTTGCGCAGGCGTACGGCGAGGTCGGCGGCGTCGGCGCGGCCGAGGCCGTCGGCGAGGATCACGAACTCGTCGCCGCCGAGCCGGGCCACCGTGTCGCCGTCCCGGACGGCGCGCGAGAGGCGTCGGGCGACCTCGATGAGCACCGCGTCACCCGCGTTGTGCCCGAACCGGTCGTTGATCGACTTGAAGCCGTCGAGGTCGCAGAACAGGACCGCGAGCCCCTTGGCGCCGTCGTCGTGGTGGCCGTCCTCGGGGGCGGCGGTGTGCACATGGTGGTCGTAGCCGTCGAAGGACTCGGCGCCGGCGGGCCGGTAGTCGAAGCCGTGGCCGTTGGCGTCGAAGGCGGCGTGGCCGTAGGCCGTGTCCATGGCGTCGACGGCGGCGGGGTGGGTCGACTGGGGGCGCTGACAGAGCCGGGCGGACAGGCGCGAACGCAGTTCGGCGGAGTTCGGCAGACCGGTGAGGGAGTCGTGCGAGGCGCGGTGGGCGAGCTGGAGCTCGCGGCGCTTGCGGTCCTCTATGTCCTCGACGTGGGTGAGGAGGAAGCGGGGCCCGTCGGCGGCGTCGGCGACGACGGAGTTGCGGAGGCTGACCCAGACGTAGGTGCCGTCGCGGCGGCCCAGCCGCAGTTCGGCGCGGCCGCCTTCCGCGGAGGTGCGCAGCAGGGTGCCTATGTCCTCGGGGTGGACGAGGTCGGAGAAGGAGTAGCGGCGCATCGCGGAGGCGGGGCGGCCCAGCAGGCGGCACAGGGCGTCGTTGGTGCGGAGTATCCGCCCGTGCTGTTCGCCGCCCATCTCGGCTATCGCCATGCCGGAGGGGGCGTACTCGAAGGCCTGGCGGAAGGATTCCTCACTGGCGCGCAGGGCCTGCTGCTCGCGTTCGAGCCGGACCAGTGCCCGCTGCATATTCGCACGTAGACGCGCGTTGGTTATCGCGATGGCGGCCTGGAAGGCGTACATCTGGAGCGCCTCGCGCCCCCATGCGCCGGGCCGGCGGCCGTTGCGCGGCCGGTCCACGGACAGGACGCCCACCAGCTCGCCGCAGGTGCCGCTGCCGGGGGTGGGGGGCGTGAACATGGGGGCGAAGAGACGGTCGGAGGGGTGCCACTCGTCCTCGAAGCGGGGCGCGGGCCCGTCGGTGTACCACTGCGGGACGTCGTCCTCGTCGAGGATCCAGCCCTCGGTGTGGGGGATGAACACCAGGTCGCCCCAGGTCTCGCCCATGCTCAGGCGCCGCTCCCAGGACTCGCGCGAGCCGACCCGGCCCGTGATGAGGGCCTCGGCTGCCGGGTTGCCCGCGAAGGCGGCGACCACGAGGTCGCCGTCGGGGCGTACGAGATTGACGCACGCCAGCTCGTACCCGAGTGCCGTGACCACGCCGTCGGCGACTGTCTGCAGTGTGTCGGCCAGGCTGCGGGCCGTGTTCATGTCGGCCATGACCTGGTGCAGCTGTCGCAGGGACGCAAGACGGACGTACGGCTCCGACTCGGTCTCCATGTGTTTCGCCCTCCCCCCGAGACTTCGCAGCGAATCAAGGGTTGTCTTCGGCGTAACGTTGCTTCTGGTGCAGTGTTGTCGGTGTGTGTCTCCTTGTGACGCTTCCGCCACTGAATCACAGCGCGCTGCCCACTCGGTACACAGGGTCAACAATTAATGCGTCTTGTGACTCAAGTCACAGGCGAACGTGAACAATTGAGTGGGGTTTCCGCTTTTTCCTGTGTGTTTCCTGAACACGGACAGCGACAAAGCAGCGACGCATGCAGCAACGCATGCAGCAGCGCATTCGGGTACAACGGCTGCGGGAATCGGTCCACGGTCCTACGACCCTACTCGGGCGGAGGTCCGATGCGCGGCGCATCGGCCGGACACTAGCGTTCCGAACGTGCCCCCAGAGACGCTCAAGACCGCAGTGAAGACCCTGAAGACCCTCCCGCAGGTTCCCTCCGGGCATGCTGAAGGGGTGAGCAACGACGCGTTCCGTGCCGCCATGTCCCGGCTCGCCGACGGCGTGGTCCTCGTGACCGCCCGGGAGCCGTCCCTGGACCCGGACGACCCCGGGGCACCGGACGGCGAGGACGTCGGCATGACGGCGACGGCCTTCCTCTCGGTCTCCCTGGACCCGCCGCTGGTCCTCGTCAGCCTGCGCACGGGCTCCCGCATGGACGACCTGCTCGACGAACAGCCCGTGTGGGCGGTGTCGGTGCTCTCCGAGAGCCAGCGGCACATCGCCGGCCGCTTCGCGATGAAGGGCCGCATCAGCGACCGGCTGCTCTTCGAGGACATCCCCTACACCCGGGGCGAGACCAGCGGCGCGCCCCTCGTCGGCGGCGCCCTGGCGACCCTGGAGTGCCGCACCGAGCAGCGGGTCGTGGCCGGCGATCACACCCTGGTCATCGGCCGCGTCCTGACCGCCGCGGTACCGAGCGCGGACGGCGGCCCCCTGGTCTACTTCCGGGGCCGCTACCGCCAGTTGGGGTGACCGTCGCTAGGACGCGCCCTGCTCTCCGCTGGACTGGAGCAGCGTCACCTCCATCCGGGACAGGCTCCCGGGGTCGGCCGTGACGTCGATCAGGGCGATCCGGCCGCCGCGTACGAAGGTGAAGGCCAGCGCCCGCTCAACACGGCCGTCGACCAGCACCGCCAGTCCGGTCGCGCCGTCCACCAGGGCGGGCCGGGCCACGTCGGCGAGGCGGGCGAAGCTCGACGCGCCGCGGGCGACGGCCGCCGCGCCCGTGGTCACCCCGGCGCCGGAGCGGGCCACGACGTCCGGGTCGAGAACGGCGAGCAGTCCGTCGAAGTCCCCCTCCCGGGCGGCGGCCAGGAAGGCGTCCACGACCTTGCGCTGCCGGACGCGGTCGATGTCCGGCTCCTCGGCGCCCCGCACCCGGCGCCGGGCCCGGCTGGCGAGCTGCCGCGCGGCCTCCGGGGTCCGGTCGACGATGCCCGCGACCTCCTCGTACTCCACCCCGAACAGGTCGTGGAGCACGAACGCCAGCCGCTCGGCGGGGGTGAGGGTGTCCAGGACGACGAGCAGGGCGACTCCGACGGAGTCGGCGAGCAGCGCGTCCTGCGCCGGGTCGGACACGGCCGACGAAGCGGTCACGGCAGCCGGGGCGACCGGGCCGGGCACGGCGGACGGGTCGGACCGGTCGGACGTCCAGTTCTCCAGCGGCTCCTCGCCGCGGGAGCGGCGCGAGCGCAGCATGTCCAGGCAGACCCGGCCGACGACGGTCGTCAGCCACCCCGCGAGATTGTCGATCTCCCTGCTCTCGCTCCGGCTGAGCCGCACCCACGCCTCCTGCACGGCGTCGTCGGCCTCGGCGGCCGAGCCGAGCATGCGGTGGGCGACGGCCCTCAGACGGCCTCGCTGCGCCTCGAAGGAGTCGGCGAGGAAGTCGTCGTCACCAGTGGCCATGGTTCGTCACATCCTTGTTCGCGGTCGGCTGTCATGGGGATGACGGACGGCACGCGGGAAATGTGACACACGCAGGTCAGAACCGGTCCCGGTCAGGACCGGTCCCGGTCAGGACCACTCCCGTCCGTTCCTGCCCCGCTTCGTCTCCGAGCGCTGCTTCTTCTCGCGCAGCCGGCGTTCGTTGATCCCGCGCGGGATGCGGGTGGGCCGGCGCGGCTTGGGCGGCGGGGCGGTGGCCTCGGCGAGGAGCGCGGCGAGGCGTACGGCGGCGGTCTCGCGGTTGCGCCACTGCGAGCGGTGCTCGGAGGCGCGGACGGTGACGACGCCGTCGACGAGCCGCCCGGCCAGCCGCTGGAGCGCCCGTGCCTTCCACACCTCGGGCAGCGCCTCGGTGCGCGCGAGGTCGAAGCGGAGCTCCACCTGCGAGTCACTGGTGTTGACGTGCTGCCCGCCCGGCCCCGAAGACCGCGAGAAACGCCACATGAGCTCGGCCTCGGGAAGCGAGACGGAGCCGCGGACGACATAGGGACCAGACATGCCCACCATGTTCCCGCCCCGGCCCGGCGCGAGTCACGCGATTATCCCTTCGGACTCCCTTCGGACTCCCTCCCGACTCCCTTCACGTCCCCGGGTAAAGAAAGTAAAGAAACCCGGTGTCGTGGGGAACCTTGAGCACCCTTCGCTGCGTTCATAGGGATAGCTGTAGCTTCGTGCCCGTACGAAGCCCCGTACGAAGCCGTACGCAACGAGGGAAGGACTCCCAACCATGGCTGTAAGCCTGTCCAAGGGTGGCAACGTCTCGCTCACCAAGGAGGCTCCGGGCCTGACCGCCGTCACCGTGGGCCTCGGCTGGGACGTCCGCACCACCACCGGCACGGACTTCGACCTCGACGCCTCCGCGATCGCGGTCAACCCCCAGGGCAAGGTCTACTCCGACGGTCACTTCGTCTTCTTCAACAACAAGCAGACGCCGGACCAGACCATCGTCCACACCGGCGACAACCGCACTGGCGAGGGCGCGGGCGACGACGAGGCGATCAACGTCAACCTGGCCGGCCTCCCGGCCGACATCGACAAGATCGTCTTCCCGGTCTCGATCTACGACGCGGAGAACCGCTCGCAGAACTTCGGCCAGGTCCGCAACGCCTACATCCGCATCGTCAACCAGGCCGGCGGCGCCGAGATCGCCCGCTACGACCTCTCGGAGGACGCGGCGACCGAGACCGCCATGGTCTTCGGCGAGCTCTACCGCAACGGCGCGGAGTGGAAGTTCCGCGCGGTCGGCCAGGGCTACGCCTCGGGCCTGGTCGGCATCGCCCAGGACTTCGGCGTCAACGTCTGAGCCACCCGGGCGTCACAGGACGTTCGAATATCTGAGGCATCCCAGGCAACCTCACCGGACCGCCCGCCCTCTCCCTAGAGGGCGGGCGGTTCGCGTTTGACCAGCGGTTTGACCAGCCGCTTGACGGTCACGGCCCCTGACTCGCAGTGCAGCAGAGGGTTTTGACAGTCCACACGACCGTGCGAACAAGTGAACAGCGCGTGTGCGGATCGTGTGCCGGTGCCAGGGGGGCCTGTTCCGCATGTCCGACGTCAGAAAGTCCGTCGTCAGCAAGGCCGGCAAGTCCGGCGTCAGTGAGTCCGGCAAGTCCGGCGTCAGCGAGTCCGGCAAGTCCGGCGTCAGCGAGTCCGGCGTCAGTCGTCGCAGGGCCATCGGCACGCTCGGGGCAGGGGCGGTGACCGTCACCGGGCTCGGGGCGGCGTACGCGTACCGCGAAGCGCCCGCGGGGTCCCCGCCCTCGTCCCCGCCGCCGGTCCGCAAGGCGACCGCCACGGGCGCCAACCCGGTGGCGAGCGAGAACGCGCACGCGGGAACAGCGGGCTGGAACGTTCCTCCGGAGGACCGCCTCAGCACCAAGGACCGCGTGGGACAGATCCAGGGCTACGCCTCGACGACGTCCGTCGCCCCCGGTGAGCCGATCACCTTCCACGTGTCCGTACGGACACCGCAGCCCTTCCGCATCGCCGTCTACCGCCTCGGCCACTACGACGGCGCCGGCGGCCGTCTGATGACCACCGGCCCGCGGCTCACCGGCTCCCGGCAGCCCACCCCCGTCCCGCACCCCGGCACCGGGGCCATCGTGTGCGACTGGCGCCCGTCCTGGACGCACCGCGTCCCCACGACCTGGGTGTCGGGCGTGTACATGGCTGTCTTCCAGGCCGAGGACGGCCACCGCAGCTGCACGCCGTTCGTCGTCCGCGAGCCGAACCGCGCGGCGGACCTCCTGGTGGTCCTCCCCTTCACCACCTACCAGGCCTACAACCAGTGGCCGCTGGACGGCCGCACCGGCAAGAACCTCTACAAGGGCTACGCCCGCCCCGGGGTCGTCGGGAACAACGCCCACCGCGCGTTCCACGTGTCGTTCGACCGCCCCTACTCCGACCACGGACTTCCCCGGTGGGCCGAGTTGGACCTCGCGTTCACGCGCTGGGTGGAGGCCGGCGGCCACGACGTGACGTACGCGACGAGCGTCGACCTGCACGAGGGCCGGATCGACCCGGAGCGCTACACGGCGATGATCTTCCCCGGCCATGACGAGTACTGGTCGAAGCCGATGCGGGACACCGTGGAGAAGGCGGTGGACGCCGGCACGCACCTCGCCTTCCTGGCGGCCAACAACATCTACTTCCACGTACGGCTCACCGACGCGCCCGACGGCACGCCGGCCCGCACCGTCGCCTGCTACAAGCAGACCGAGGACCCCGCACCCGACGCCAGCGGCCCCACTGAGCGCTGGCGCGACCTGAAGGACGAGCACGGCGAGAAGCGCGGGCGCGCGGAACAGGGCCTGCTGGGCGTCCAGTACAACGGCATCCTGTCCGAACCCGCGCCCCTGGTCGTCCGCGAGCCGGGCCACTGGTTCTGGGCGGGCACCGGGCTCAAGGACGGCGAGGAGATACCCGGCCTCGTGGGCGGCGAGGCCGACGGCTACGACGACAGGATGCCCTCCCCCGAGGGCGCCGAGCGCACCCTTCTCTCGGAGTCCCCCTACGGCGATTCCTTCGGCAAGGGCGGCGGCCGCGGGCGGCGCATCCAGAACACCAGCCTGTGCGAACACGAGGACGGCACCCTCGTCTTCACCGCCGGCACCTTCCTCTGGCCCCTCGCCCTCCACGACCCGGCCCACCACGACCCCCGCGTCGAACGCGCGACCCGCAACCTCATCGATCGGATGCTGAGCTCGCGCGTACAGGTCAGCGTCTGATCGGTCGCGGTCTGAACCGTCACCTCCTCCGCGTGTCGCCGTGACCGGCGGGGCACGGCGGTTCCGGCGCCGCACGGTTGGGGGAGCAGGTGACCAGGGCCAGGGAGAGGTACGCGGGCCGTTCGAGGTAGAACCCGAGCGAGACGTCACCACCCTGCCCCAGCTCACTCACCGTGAAACACCGGCGTAACACTAGTGGTGCCAAGCTCGCCCGCCCGTGTTGTGGATGAACCGCTGCAGCACCTTGAGGGTGATCAGGTACTCCTCGTCGGAGATGTCCGCGTGCCGTTCCGCCCAGAGCTCGCCCTGAAGGGCCGCGGCCTTGCCGTAGAACGCCCTGCCCTCAGCCGTGATGCCCAGGCGTCCCTCGGCATCCTCGGTGATCCAGCCCTGGGCGATGATCGTATCGATCTCCGACTCCATGGATTCCGGGCCGACGTCGAGGTAGTCCCGAAGGAGGCGGGACACTTCGTCACGGGTCTTGACGGTGTCGGCGCTTGCCACCTGCGCGAGGGCCCACCACTGCGGTTGAGTGGTGCCGATCCCGGCGAGGGCGGCCCGAGTGCGGTCGATGACGGCCTTATAGGCCGCCCAGCTCCAGTAGCCGATGGGCTGCTTGATCAGGTCTGTGTCGCTGTGCGAGTACTCCATGACCGGGATCCCTGCCGTTGTCTGAATCGGTTCGACGAGATCGACCATAAAAACTCAACTGGACTTGAGGTCAAGGGTGTACCGGTCGACTCGTCCGAGAGATCGCCTACTCGCCACTCACCGTGAAACCACCGGCTGTAGTACTGGCCGGACTCATTTTCGGATGGGAGGCGCCCCAGTGCACCGCTGAAGCACCGGCGCCCCTCGATGACGAAGCGCTCCAGTCCTACTTCCAGGCCATTCAGGACGGAGCACGACTACCTCAAGGGTCGGCGCGAGATTCTCGAAGGCCTCTTCCACCAGCACATGCCCCACATCGAGGTGCCGGAGTACGAGCCCTGGTATCCGCCCTTCGAGAGCGTACCCAGGTAGGACGGCAGGGCTTTCAAGGTTGAGGGGTCCGGCGCTCACGCCCCCAGGCCGCCAGTGGTTCGAGTGCGGTGTTGAGGCAGACGCCGTTCTCGGTCAGGGAGTACTCGACTCGGGGCGGCACCTCGTCGTAGGACGCGCGGTGGACGATGCCGTCGGCTTCCATCTCGCGCAGGTGGGAGGCGAGCACCTTCTCGGTGACGCCGGGGAGCAGTCGGCGCAGTTCGCCGAATCGGCGGTGGGGCTGCTCGTGAAGCGCCCAGAGGATCAGCACCTTCCATTTCCCGCCGATCACCTCCATCGCGGCGTCGATCCCGCAGACGTGTCCGTCCGGTGCACCCGGCCGGTTCAGCGTCGTCATGACCCATCCTCCTGACCTGTTCGCTTGCCCCGGGGTAACCGCCTACCGGGAAGTGCGTACTTGATCGCCTTCAGGCCTCCGGCCAGCCTAACCGGCATGCCACTCACCCCAGTTGAGAAGAACTCCCTCGTCGAGAAAACACCCGTCACGTTGCTGGGCCTCGGCGCGATGGGCGCCGCACTGGCCCGTGCCTGGCTCGCCGCCGGTCACCCGATCACGGTCTGGAACCGCACCTCTGCCCGCGCCGCAGCACTCGCCCCCGAGGGCGCGCGAGTCGCGCAGAGCGTCGCCGAGGCAGTCACCGCGAGCACCCTCGTCGTCGTCTGCCTGCTGGACGACGCCTCGGTCGACGAGGCTCTGACCGGCGCCGACCTGGCCGGCAAGGACTTGGTCAACCTCACCACGAGCACCCCCGCCCAGGCCCGCGCCCGCGCGCAGTGGGCCCGCACGTGCGGCGCCCGCTACCTGGACGGCGGGATCATGGCCGTACCGCCGATGATCGGTGTCCCCGAGGCCGGCGGATACGTCTTCTACAGCGGCTCCCGGGACGCGTTCGAGCAGCACCGGCAGACCCTGGACGTCCCGGCCCGCACCGCCTACGTCGGCGAGAACGCGGGCTTCGCGGCACTGCACGACGTGGCCCTGCTCAGCGCCATGTACGGGATGTTCGCCGGCGTCGCCCACGCCTTCGCCCTGATCCGCAAGGAGGACATCGACCCCGCGACGCTCGCCCCGCTGCTCGCCGACTGGCTCGTCGCGATGGCCCCGACGGTCCATCGGACCGCCGAGCAGTTGCGCAGCGGCGACTACACCAACGGCGTGGTGTCGGGTCTCGCCATGCAGGTGGCCGGAACGCCGACGTTCCTGAGAACCGCGGAACAACAGGGCGTCAGTCCCGAACTCCTCAGCCCCTACTTCGCCCTGATGCGCCGCCGCCTGGCCGAAAGCAGCGGCGAGGAGGATCTGACCGGCGTGATCGACCTGTTGGTGCGCTGAACGGCAGGATCCACGAGCAGGGCAGGGGCTAGCCTGCGGCCATGCGCCTCGACCCCCTCCCCCTCACCCCCGACCACGACATCCCCGGCCTCCTCCTCACCGAACTCGCCGCTCTCTACGCCTCCCAGCACGAGTTCCAGGCGCTCAGCGGTGACTTTCCCGACGCCGACGACATCCGTCCGGAGCAGGTGGCGGCGGCGCTCGCGGAGGAGTTGGCGAATCCGGACGTCGAGGTGCTGCTCGCACGGAGCCAAGGGCGACTGGTCGGGGTGGTGATCACGCTGGCCCGGCATCCCGACCCCGCCGATCCCGACCCCTGGATCGGGTTGCTGATCGTCGACGCGGGGGTGCAGGGGCAGGGGGTCGGGCGGCGGATCGTCGAACGGGTCGAGGAGCGGTTCCGGGCGCAGGGCCGCAGCGCCGTGCGGCTTGCCGTGCTCGACGTCAATATCAAGGGGCTCGCCTTCTGGACCGCCCTCGGATACGAGGTCATCGGGCATCGCGCCGATCTCCAACTCGGGCGGCCCTGCGCCGTGTTGCGCAAGCCGCTCAGCAAGGACCGCCTTGCCGGACGCGTCGCCGTCGTCGACCCCGGCGGGGCCGTTCTGCTCTTCCAGTACTACAACGTCGAGGACGGCTTCCACTGGGCGCTGCCCGGGGGCGGGTTGGAGGAAGGGGAGTCGCCGCGCGAGGGCGCCCTGCGTGAGCTGCGCGAGGAGACCGGGTGGACGGATCTGGAGCCCGGGCCCCTGCTGTGCACCTGGGCGCACGAGTTCACCCGCGTCGGCATCCTCGTCCGGCAGCACGATCACATCTTCGTCACCGCCGGTCCGCGCCGCGAACCCACCGGCTCCGACCTCGCGGCCGCCCACGCCACGGACGGCATCCTCGGCTGGCGCTGGTGGAGCCGGGAAGAGCTGCGCACGGCCGCCGAGCCGGTGTGGCCGCCCGATCTCGGGCGGCTGCTGGAGCAGTGGGAGACGGGTGCCCTCCGGGCGTGAGCCGGGCTTGAGTCGGGCGTGAGCCGGGCGTGAGCCGGGCGTGAGCCGGGCGTGAGCCGGGCGTGAGCCGGGCGTGAGCCGGGCGTGAGCCGGGCGTGAGCCGGGCGTCTCCTCTCCCCCCTTCGCCCTCCCTCACGGGCGGGCCGGCTTGCCCTTCCCGTGCAGCCAGTCCGTCCAGATCTCGTCGAAGTCCGTGTCCGGCGCCGCCTTTTCGACGTAGGCCGTGAACGCGTCCGTGTCCGCGTTGCCGTGGCGGTGGGCGGCCGCCCAGCCCTGGACGATGTCGTAGAAGACGTCGTCGTCGCCGACGGCCTGGCGGATGCGGTGGATCACCATCGCGCCGCGCTGGTACACGGTGTCCTCGTCGGAGATGTGGGCGGCGCTCGTGGGCTTCGCGGGCGGGACGGCCCACAGGTCCTCGTAGTCGTCCTCGCCGTGGTCGTACAGCTCCGTGAACGTCTCCTCGGCCGTGGCGCCGCCGTCTTCCTCCGTCCACAGCCACTCGGCGTAGGTCGCGAAACCCTCGTTGAGCCACATGTCCTGCCAGCTCTTCGGGGTTACGGAGTCGCCGAACCACTGGTGGGCGGTCTCGTGGACGAGCAACTCGATGGCGGGGGCGCCGTTGAAGACGGGGCGGTTCTGGGTCTCCAGGGCGTAGTCGGCGTCCTCGGGGCGGTCGACGATCGCGCCGGTGGAGGAGAAGGGGTACGGGCCGAAGCTGTCCTGCGCCCACTTCATGACCTCGGGGAGCCGGGCGAGCACCTTGCGGCTCGCGGCCGTCTGCGTCGGGTCGACCGCGACGTAAACCGGCAGCTCGTCCTCCTCCGGTGAGGAACCGGGGACGGTGGAGCGGGTGATGGTGTAGCGGCCGATCGCGAGGGTCGCCACGTAGCTCGCCATCGGCTCCGCGGTGTGCCAGGCGAAGGTTCGGCGGCCGTCCGCCGTCGTCCGCTCGCTCCTCAGCTCGCCGTTGGAGACGGCCGTCAGGTCCTTCGGAACGGTCACCGTGACGTCGTACGACGCCTTGTCCGCGGGGTGGTGGTTGCCGGGGAACCAGGCCATGGAGCCCGTCGGTTCGCCGAGGGCGAGGGCGCCGTCCGCGGTGCGCAGCCAGCCCTCCTTCGAACCGTCCGGGTCGGTGATCGTGCGCGGGCTGCCGGAGTAGCGGACCTGGACCTGGAAGGTCTCGCCCTCGGCGAGTGCGTCGGCCGGGCGGACGGTCAGCTCCTCGCCGTCCCGCTCGTACTCGGCCGTGCCGCCCTCGACGGTCACCTTCTCGACCTCCATGCCCGCCAGGTCCAGGTCGAAGGCGGCGAGGTCCTCCGTCGCGCGGGCCGTGATGGCGGCGGTGCCGGTGAGGCGGTTGCCGTCGGGGGTGTAGGCGAGGGTGAGGCCGTAGTGGAAGACGTCGTAGCCGCCGTTGCCCGCCTTCGGGAAGTACGGGTCGCTCAGGCCCGGCGCGCCTGACGGGCCCTCGGTGTCCGCGTCGTCGTCGCACGCGGTCAAGGCGAAGGTCAGGGTCAGGGCCACGGCCAGTAACGCAG
This sequence comes from Streptomyces sp. NPDC050121, assembly GCF_044460385.1. Lineage (NCBI taxonomy): Bacteria > Bacillati > Actinomycetota > Actinomycetes > Kitasatosporales > Streptomycetaceae > Streptomyces > Streptomyces sp. NPDC050121. Next base: position 156,768 of record NZ_JBITJV010000019.1, read on the forward strand.
CGGTCGGTACAAGGCGTACGGATCGGGACATGTCAGCGATCTTATGGGGACGGCCGGGCCGGGCGCGGGGAATGTCGGGCCGGGCACCGGAGCCGTCGGGCCACGCAGCGGGATCGTCGGGCCGCGTCCCGGAGCCGTCGGCCCCAGGCACCGCGATCGTCGGCCCAGGCACCGGAGCCGTCGGGTGGGTGCGGGGGCGTGACACCATCGCCTACGTGCTCGACATCGGCTACGCCCTCTCCAACCGTTTCCCGGACCCGCCGCAGACGGACTACCGCCGCGCGGACGTCCACGCCCTGCGCCACGACCTGTTCTGCGGCGACGTCTACCTCGCCGACACCAAGGCCGACCGCGAGGTGTCCACAGCCTGGGGATGGGTGCCGGTGCTGGACTTCGCGTGGGCGCTGTGCGACATCGTCGAGCGGATCGACCAGGACCCTGCCGGTTCCCGTGCCTCCCGCCCCCAGTACGCCGAACTGGACTTCACCGAGTCCACCGACCGCATGCTGTTCGAGCGCCGCTTCGGCTGGGTGGACATCGAGGCCGACTGGATGCCGGCGGAGGAGCCCCCGCTCACCTTCTCCCACGCCGAACTCCGCCGCGAGGCACGCGACTTCCTGCACGACCTCCTCGCCGACCTGATCGACCTGCACGAGGACCTGGGCGAGAACCCGGCGATCTGGACACTGCAGGCACGCTTCCCCCGCCTCAAGTAGCCCCCCGGCCCCGGGTGCCCGCCCCTCTCCCCGGCCTCCGGCTCCCGACCGCCAGCCCCCGGCCTCCGACTCCCGACCGCCGACCGTCAGCCCCCGGCCTCCGGCTCCCGACCGCCGACCGCCGACCGCCAGCCGCCGACTCCCATCTGCCGACCGCCAGCCCCCCGAGCGCCAACCGCCGGCCGCCCACCCCGAGCAGTCCCCGGTGCCTTACGCCAGCCCTCTCAGCCCTCCACTCTGATCCCCAGCTCCGCCGCCAACACCGGTGCCAGGTCCAGCAGTTGGGACGCGTTGATCACCGCGCCCCGCAGGCGGTCCACGCCGCCCGCGAGGCCCAGTTCCGCGGCGCCGCGCAGGTCCACGTCCGTCAAGGTCGCGGCGGTGAAGTCGGCCGCCTTCAGGGCGCAGTCGACGAACTCGACGCGCTCCAGGCGGGCGCCGCCGAAGTCCGGTTCGACCAGGACGCAGCCCTCGAAGACGACGTCCCGCAGCCGCGCCTGCCGCAGGTTCAGGTAGTCGATCTTGCCGCCGCGGATCACGACCCGTTCCAGGACGGCACCGTACAACTGGGTGCCGCCCAGGCGGGCGTCGACCAGCTCGACGTCGCGCAGGGTGGCCTCCGCCAGGTCCGTGCCGACGCCCCGTACGCCGGTGAGGACCGAGTCGAGGAACCGGCTGTGACGCAGCCGGGTCTCGTCCAGCGCGCAGCCTCTCAGGGCGCAGTCCATGAAGCGGGCGCCCGCGCCGTCCTGCCCGGCGAGGTCCAGCTCGCCGAACTCCACGCCGTCGTAGTCCCCCTCGGGCTCCAGCTCGCCGCCCCCGTACGGCTCCAGCGCCGGCAGCCGCAGCTCGGGACGCCGCGCGCCCTTCACCGCCCCGGCCCCGCTCGTCCCACTCGTCCCGCCGGTCCTGCCGGCCCGTGTCCTCGCCATGTCCCCCATGCTGCACCCCACCACTGACAATCCCCCACAGCCCCTCATCCCCTGCCCACTGCCCACCGCCCCCTTGACCTCAACCAACCTTGAGGTTGAAGGCTGGAGCCACTCCGACCACCACCCACCACCCACCACCCACCCACCACCCACCACCCACCACCCAACCCACACCCAGGCCCGCGACACCCACCGGGGGACCCGCATGTACGCCATCCGCCTCCACGCCTTCGGCCCCGCCGAGAACCTCCTCCTCGAGGAGGTCGACGACCCCGTGCCCGGCCCCGGCCAGGTCCGGGTCGCCGTCGAGGCCGCAGGCGTCCACCTCCTGGACACCGCCCTGCGCGAGGGCCTGCGGGGCGGCCCCGCCCCCGTGCCGACGACGCTGCCCACGATCCCCGGCCGCGAGGTCGCCGGCGTCGTCGAGGCGCTCGGCGAGGGAGCGCCCGGCACCTGGCTCGGCAAGCGCGTCGTCGCCCATCTCGGCTTCGCGCCCGGAGGGTACGCGGAGCTCGCCGTCACCGACGTCGACCGCCTCCACGAGATCCCGGCGAACCTGGACGCCGCCCAGGCCGTCGCGATGATCGGCACGGGCCGGACCGCGCTGGGGATCCTGCAGTTCGCCGAGCTCGGACCCGACTCCGTCGCCGTGGTGCCGGCGGCCGCCGGCGGCATCGGCACGCTCCTCGTGCGGTACGCGAAGAACGCGGGCGCGACCGTCGTCGGACTGGCCGGGGGACCCCGCAAGACAGCCCAGGTCGCGGCCAACGGCGCCGACCTCGCCGTCGACTACACGGACACCACCTGGCCCGCCAAGGTCCGAGCCCACCTGGGCGGCCGGGCCGCCACGGTCGTCTTCGACGGGGTGGGCGGGGAGGTCGCCCGCGAGGCCGTCGCCCTCCTCGGCCCCGACGCTCCCCTGGGCGCCCACCTCGTCTTCGGCTGGTCGGCGGAGGGCATCCGCCACGGAAAGGGCCACTTCGTCGAGGGCGTCTCCCAGTCGGTCCTCGGGCCCGTGATGATCGAGAAGGCCGGCGGTCTCCGCGCCCTCGAACTGCGCGCCCTCGCCGAAGCCGCCGCCGGCCGGCTCACCCCGGCCGTGCAGGCGTTCCCGCTCGCCGAGGCGGCCGCCGCACACCGCGCCCTGGAGTCGCGCGGAACCACCGGGAAGGTGGTGCTGATGCCGTGACCACGGGGGATGCATTACGCCACGATTCGTGGTCTTCTGGGCTGATGAGTGGCACCCATACAGGTGAACCCTCGACGGAACCGGACCCGGAACCGGAGTCGCAGCCGGAGCCGCAGCAGCCGGACCCCCACCGCTGGTGGGGTCTGGTGATCATCGCGCTCGCCCAGCTGATGGTCGTCCTGGACGTGACGATCGTGAACATCGCGCTCCCCTCCGCCCAGCGCGACCTGGGCATGTCCGACGGCACCCGCCAGTGGGTCATCACCGCCTACACCCTCGCCTTCGGCGGCCTGCTGCTGCTGGGCGGCCGCATCGCCGACCTGGTGGGCCGCAAACGCACCTTCGTCATCGGGCTGATCGGCTTCGCCGCCGCCTCGGCGCTCGGCGGCGCGGCCGTCAGCCCCGGGATGCTGTTCGGCGCCCGCGCCCTCCAGGGCGCCTTCGCCGCCGTACTCGCCCCGTCGGCGCTGTCGCTGCTGACGACGACGTTCACCGACCCCAAGGAACGCGGCAAGGCGTTCGGCATCTACGGCGCCCTGGCCGGCAGCGGCTCGGCGATCGGGTTCATCGTCGGCGGGCTGCTCACCGAGTACCTGAACTGGCGCTGGTGCCTGTACGTCAACGTGCCCATCGCGATCGTCGCCGTGTTCGGCGCGTCCGCCCTGCTGCACAGCCGTCCCGGCCACCCGGGCGCCCGCCTCGACGTACCCGGTGTGCTGCTGGGCTGCGGCGGCCTGGTCGCGATCGTCTACGGCTTCAGCGAGGCCGAGCCGCGCGGCTGGAGCGACCCGTTCGTGCTGTCCCTGTTCGCGGTCGGAGTGGTCCTGCTCACGGCCTTCGTGTGGTGGCAGACCAGGGCTCCCAGCCCCCTTCTCCCCCTGCACATCGTCAAGGACCGCAACCGCGCGGGCTGCTTCCTGACCATGGGGCTGGCCGTCATCGGCATGTTCGGCCTGTTCCTGTTCATGACCTACTACCTACAGGTCGTCCTCGGTTACTCCCCCGTGAGGACCGGCCTCGCCTTCCTCCCCCTCACCCTCGCGATCATCATCGGCTCCACCCAGATCTCGGCCCGGCTGATGAACCGCGTGCCGCCGCGCATGCTGATGGTCCCCGGCATGGTCCTCGCCTCGGGCGGCATGGTGATCCTCACCCGGATGACGGTGGACTCGGCCTACGCCACCGAGATCCTGCCCGCGCTGCTCCTGATGGGTCTCGGCATGGGCCTGACGTTCATGCCGGTCTTCTCCACGGCCACCGCCGGGGTCGCCCCGCACGACGCCGGCGTCACCTCCGCCACCGTCAACACCGCCCAGCAGGTCGGCGGCTCCATCGGCACGGCCCTGCTCAACACGATCGCCACCACCAGCAGCGCCGCCTACATCGCCGCCCATCTGACCGGCCCCGCCCGCAGGGCGCAGGTCGCGGCGGTGGGCACGGTGCACGGCTACACGGTCGCCATCTGGTGGGCCGCCGGCATCATGCTCCTGGCCGGCCTGGTCGCGGGCCTGATGGTGACGGCCAAGCCCCCGAAACACGACGTCCCGGCCCGCGAGGCCGTACCGGAGTCGGTGAACTGAACACCCGGACGCGGAAGGGGAGCAGAGAGAGGGCGGCACGACGGCCGCCCCTCTCTCTCCCTCACTCGTGACAGCAGATCACCGGCGACAGGTCACCCGGCGACCGCATGCGTCGCCGCGCTCACCGCCGCTCCGTCCTTGTGCCCCGTACGGCGCGCGGTCACCTTCACGGTGATCTTCTTGCTCTTCTGCGCCGCCTTCAGTACGAGCGACGACTTGGTCGCCCCGCTGATCGCCTTGCCGTTCGCGTACCACTGATACGTGTACGACGTCGCCGCCGGGCTCCAGGTCCCGTTGGCCGTCTTAAGCGTTCTGCCGACCTTGGCCGTGCCGCTGATCACCGGTGCCTTGGTCGCCCTGGGGGCGTCACCCGGGGCGACGGTCACCGCGACCGAGGTCGCGGACGCGCCCGTCCAGCCGCTCCTGACCGCGGTGACGGTCACGGTGAGCTTCTTGCCGAGCAGCGACGCGGGCAGGCTGTACGACGACGCGGTCGCCCCCGCGATCACCTTGCCGTCGGCCTTCCACTGGTAGGCGTACGACGTGGGCGCCGCCGACCAGTTGCCCGGCGAGGCAGTGACCTTGGCGGCCACCTTGGCCGTGCCGGTCACCTTGGGGGCTACGACGTTCGCCAGGGCGGGCGGGATCACGGTGAAGACGTCGTTCAGCAGGAACTCGACGCCGCGCCCGACCACGCTGACGCTCCAGGTGGTACCCGGGTTCACAGTGGTCAGATCGAGGGTCGCGGTCAGCGTGCGGTAGTCAGGGGACACCGACACCGTCGTGGCAATCAGCTTGGTGTTGCCGTCGCGCAGCTGGACGACGGAGTCCGGGGCGAGTGCCGTACCGGTCACCGTGAGCGTGACCTTGCGTCCGGCGGACCCGCTGTCGGGACTCACCCCGGTGGGCCTCATGTTGTCGGGGCCGCACGGCAGGGAGAAGGAGCAGGTCAGCTGAGCCCTGTAGGAGGTGCTGGACGCCTTGTCGGGAAGGCCGAGCACGAACACGGTCGGGCTGGGCCCGTAGTCGGAGTTCACGGCACACGCGTAGCCGTCGCTCCCCTGCTGGCAGCCGTTGGCCCACTTGGTGTTGTAGAGAGCGGGCACCGCCGTCGTCGTGGCGCCGGAGGTGTCCTTGATGTCGGCGGAGAACCGGTCGAAGCCGTCGGTCGGCAGTACCGCGCAGACCGCGCTGTGGGCCTCGTCGAGGGTGCCGGTGACCGGCCCGTAGCCGTACGCGACCGACGGGACCCGGGTGCACTCGGGTGCCGGACCGTCCGCGGTCGCGATGCGCAGGGCGTCCAGACGGTACTCGGGCGCGGCCTTCAGCGTGACCGGGGTCTGTACGAGCACCTGGTGGGTGGTGGAGCCGGTGACCGCACAGGAGACGTTGCGGAAGGCGCACTCCATGACGCCGTTGCCGCCCACGACGGCCGAGTTGGCCGTGCCCAGCGCGTCACGCACGTTCACGTGCAGCACGTCGGTGGCAGCGCCGGTGGTGACCTGATGGCAGGTGAGGGTGCCGGGGGCGCCGGCCACGCTCTTCAGCGACACCCCACCCACCTTGGTCGCCGCGGTCCTCGCACAGCCCGCGGAAGAGGCGGTTGCGGTGATGTCGCGCCTGGTCAAGGTGTAGGCGGCGGCCTGGTCCCGGCCGGTCACCAGCACCGTGTGGGCCTTGCCCGGGGTCAGCGAGCAGAGTGTCCAGCCGTTGGTGGTCGCCGGGCGCTCGCAGACCTTCTTGCCCGTGGAGTCCACCACCGAGAGATGGGCGGCCGCAGTCCCCGAGGTGGCGACCAACTGAAGGATCTCGGCGGCCGAGTGGGCATTCGCCGGGATGCTCAGACACTGCGAGAAGACGCCGTCGCCCGTGCCGAACGTGGCCTTCGCACCGTCGGGGGTGAAACTGCCGGAGGGCAGTACGGGGCAGTCGCCGGGGGTGTCGGTACGGTGGAAGGCGACGGCGTAGGCGCCCGTGGCGTCGTCGCCGTCGTCGTCGGTGTGCACCAGCGCCCGATAGGGCGCCGTGCCGGTGAGCGCGCAGTCGCCGCCGGCGAGCTGCTCCGCATCGCACTGCGGGGCGCCGTGGGCGTCGACGACCTCCACGTCGGCGTCAACGCCGGCCGAGGAGAGCGGGGTGAGCGCGGCGATCCGCGCGCCCTGCGGAACGGCCGGCGCGAGGCAGTCGTACTGCCCCACCGTGCTCAACTCCCCCTTGTGCAAGCCCGTCCCGGTCGCCACGCACCCGGCGTCGGACGCCCGGTCGAGGACGACCAGGCCCGCCGGAGACCCTGCGTAGGGGTAGTCGCCGTCGAGGACGGCGGTGTAGGTGCCCGCGGCCGGGATCCGGCACGGGTCGTCGGCGCCTGACCGGCACACGGTCAGCCCGGCGGCGTCGTACACCCGGACCGGTCCGGACGACCGCTCCTCGTTCACGTAGTGCACGGTGTACGGGCCCGCCGCACCGGCGGTGAACGTGTAGCAGGGGTTGGTGACGAAGTTCTGGCGCTCCAGCGGGCCATAGGGCCGGACGGGAGCGGTGATGCAGCCCTGCGGGTCGTTCAGCCGGCGCGCCTTCACCGCGAACTCGCGCGGGAAGGCCTGCTCCGGGCCCCAGACGCGGGAGATCACCCGGTAGGGGCCGTCGCCGGGCAGCACGCAGCTGTCCTCGCCGTCCTCCGGGAAGCGCTCGCAGATGCGGTCGCCGGTCGCGTCGGTGATCCAGGCGAGGGAGTCGCCGTACGTCTTCGACCCGTAGGTGAGCCGGACCCGCTCGCCACGCCGGCCCTCGAACGGCTGGCAGTCCACCTCCACGGGGCTCACGCTCGTACGGGAGACGTCCGGCTGGTCCCAGTTCGTACCGACGGGGTCCGCGCAACCCCTGGCCGAGCCGAGCGACACGAAGGCGACCGACGCGTCCTTGTTCTCCCAGTCGCTGTTGAAGACCCTCAGCGTGTACGGCCCCGCCGCGGGCACCGTGCAGACGCCGTTCGTGGCGTACGCGTCCTGACAGTCCACTTGGCTGCCGTCGGCGGCCAGCAGCTGCCTGGTCATCGCGTTGCCGTAGCCGTCCACCGCCGGCGCCAGATACGCGCCGGGCGTCTCGACGGTGACGGTGTAGCAGACGCTCGTGTCAGGTGCGACGGTCGCCTTGCCGACGGCGTCCCCCGGATCGCCGAAAGGCGCGGCGGCGAGCGGCGTGCACGCCGGGTCGACGGGATCGTCGGCCTGGGCGGGGCCCGCCGCGGTGAGGCCGAGCAGCGAGGCGAGCAGCGGGACGGCAGCTGACAGCGCGGCCGCTCGCCGCCGTCTCGCAGGCGGACAGGAATCCGTGTCGGTCATCTGAATCCCCCCTGGATCATTGGCCGTTGAGACGATGGTCGCACACAGGTACGACACAGCACTCGCGGGTTTCCAGGGGCCTGGGAGGGGAGGAACAGGCGGGTTCCACCGGTGCGTCAGCGGCGGCCCGCCACCCGGTCCGCGAGTCGGGCCAGCCGTGACGATTCGGTCGCGTGTCGCTCCGTCTCGCGGCGGTCCGCCGCCCGGTACGTGGCGTACATGCCCTGTACGCCCAGCCAGCGCAGCGGCTCCGGCTCCCATCTGCGGACCTGGTGACCGACCCAGGGGAGCGCGGTCAGCTCGGTGCCGCCCGCGTCTTTCGAGTCGAGCCGGACCAGATCGCGCAGGGTGCGGGCCGCCAGGTTCGCGGTGGCCACGCCCGAGCCGACGTAACCGCCCGCCCAGCCTAGGCCGGACGCCCGGTCCAAGCTCACCGTCGCGCACCAGTCGCGCGGCACGCCCAGCACCCCCGACCAGGCATGGTCGATGCGCACCCCGGCCAGCGCCGGGAAGCAGGCGACGAGGATCTCGCGCAGCGCCCGGACCGTCTCGGGCTGGGTCCGCCCGTCGTTGTCGGTGCGCGAGCCGAAGCGGTACGGCACCCCGCGCCCGCCGAGCGCGATGCGGCCGTCGGCCGTGCGCTGGGCGTACAGGTAGGCGTGCGCCATGTCGCCCAGCGCCTCGCGCCCCTGCCAGCCGACGGTCGCCCACTGCTCCGGCGTGAGCGGCTCGGTGGCGATCATCGAGGAGTTCATGGGCAGCCAGGTCCGCTTCTCGCCCTTCAACGCGGCCGTGAAGCCCTCCGTGCAGCGCAGCACATACCGCGCCCGCACGGTGCCGTACGGCGTCACGGCCCGCCCGGCGGCGATCTCCGTCACCGGCGTCGACTCGTGGATCGTCACCCCGAGCGCCTCGACGGCCGCCGCCAGCCCCTTCACCAGCTTCACCGGGTGCACGCGCGCGCCGTGCGGGGTCCAGCTCGACCCCACGGCCCCCGCCACCCGCACCCGCTCGGCGGTCTCCCGGGCGCCGTACAGCTCGCGGTCCCGCTCCCCGTACGACAGCTCGTGCGCGTGGAAGTCCTTCAGGCGGGCCAGCTGCGCGGGCGTCCGGGCCACCTCCAGCACCCCGCCCTGGTGGACGTCCGCGTCGATGCCCTCCTCCGCCACCGCCCGGACGACCTCGTCCACCGTCTCGTTCATCGCCCGCTGCAGCCGTACGGCCGCCTCGTGTCCGTGCAGGGCGGCGTACCGGTCGCGGCCCGCGATGCCGTTGTACAGCCAGCCGCCGTTGCGCCCCGAGGCGCCGTAGCCGCAGAACCGCTGCTCCAGGACGGTGACGTCGAGGAGCGGCGCCGCCTTCTTCAGGTAGTACGCCGTCCACAGCCCGGTGTACCCGCCGCCGACGATCACGACGTCGGCGGACCTGTCACCGGCGAGCGGCTCCCGCACCGCCGGAAGGCCGTTGTCCGCGAACCAGAAGGAGATGCCGCCATTGACCACGCCACGCACCGCACCACTGCTCATGTCCGGACGCTAACCCGGCGGCACGGCCGCCGTCTCCTTCGGATTCCGTAGCTTTCCGCGCCCTCTGGCCAGCGGATAACACGCGAGTCCGATGAGCACGGAGACGAAGTGCCCGAGGTCGGTGAAGGTCGGCCCGGCGGTCATCGGGACGGTGTAGACGAACAGGACGACCGCGAGATACCCGTACCGCCACGGCGCGGGGAGCCGGTGGAAGAGCACCGCCGCCACCCCCGCCAGCGCATAACTCACGCCGACGTCCAGGGTGTCGACCGAGGACCGCGGGGCGAGCCCTTCGCGGATCGCCCTGGCCAGCGCGCCCTCGCTGATCAGCGTCGCCAGCACATGCGCGGCCGCGCACACCGCCAGCCAGCGCGCGGTCCCCAGCCACCGCTCCACCTGGGCGTGGAAGACGGAGTACAGCACCACGTACGGCAGCCAGTGGCCGCCGTCGATCCACATCGCGCTGGCGACCAGCACCCGCACCGGATGCCGGGACAGCTCATGGATGTTCGTGGACCGCTGCCGCAGGAAGTCCTGTTCGAACTCCGGTGACATGTGGTGCAGGGCGACCGTGGTGAAGAACAGGATCGTCAGCCACACATACGTGCCGGGCGCGCTGCGGACATACGCCCACCCCGTCCGACGGACGCCGGAAACTCCGCTGAGCCGTTTCACGCAGCCCAGTATTGTCCGGGAGATGATCGACATTCCGGACGCACTGGCGACAGAACAGGTAAAGATCAACGGCGCGGCGGGGCGGGAGTTCATCGCCGCTCTGCCGGACCTGGCGCGCGAGTTCCTCGACCGCTGGGAGCTGCGCGTCGACGGTCCGTCCATGCACGGCGTGAGCGCGCTCGTCCTGCCGGTCGTCTCCGCCGCCGACGGCACGCGGGCCGCACTCAAACTCCAGATCCTCGACGAGGAAAGCGCCGGCGAACCGGTCGCCCTGCGCATCTGGAACGGCGACCGGGCCGTCCGGCTGCTACGACACGACGAGCCGACGGGCACGATGCTCCTCGAACGCCTCGACCCGGCCCGCATGCTGTCCCACGTCGACGACGTCCACGAGGCGGTGCTCGTCATAGCCGATCTGCTGGCCCATCTGACGGCCTTCCCGGCGCCGGCCGGCCTGCGCGGGCTGGGCGACATCGCCGGGGCCATGCTGGAACAGACCCCCTGGGCCCTCGAGCGGATCCCCGACCCGGACGGCGCCCGTCTGATCGCCGACTGCGCGGCCGCGGTACGCGAGGTCGTCGCCGAGCCCGGCGACCAGCTCCTGCACTGGGACCTGCACTACGAGAACGTCCTCGCCGCCGACCCCGGCGTCCCGGACCGCACGGCCCCGGACCGCACCGCCCCCGACCGCGCCCCCTGGCTCGCCATCGACCCCAAGCCACTGGCCGGCGACCCCGGCTTCGAACTGCTGCCCGCCCTCGGCGACCGCTACGACCCGGCCGACGTGCGATGGCGCTTCGACGCGATGACCGACGTCCTCGGACTCGACCGGGAGCGGGCACGGGCCTGGACCCTCGGGCGTGTCCTCCAGGACTGCCTGTGGGAGATCGAGGACGGACGGACGCCGGAGGCGGAGCGACTGGAGATCGCCCGCCTCCTGCGAATGTGCTGACTCCCTGACTCCCTGACTCCCTGACTCCCTGACTCGCTGCCTCACTTCTTGCCGACGGCCTGCTTCCGGACGAACCCCGTGAACCGGTCGGCGAACTCCGCGCTGACGTACAGCTTTCCGCCGTTCGTCACGAAGAGATGGAGGTTCTTGGCCAGCCAGTCCTGGAAGAGCTTGCCGTCGCGATGGTCCTCGAACGCCTTGCGGTCCTTCCAGGCGCCGAGGAAGATCACCTCGTTCTTGTTCGGCGGCGGCAGCGAGCCGTCCACGACGGCCGTGTGCAGGCAGTACATGTAGGTGTCGGGCTCACCCTGCTCCACCTGCTCCACCAGGTCCTTCAGCGCGGCGACGGCCTCGTCGCGCTTGCCCTCGACGTGCCACCACTTCGTGACGATGGAGATCACTGGACCGCTCCCTTCATCCGCTCGATCTCGTCCTTCAGCTTCCTGCGCTGCTCGGCGTCCGCGTAGAAGAAGCGCGGACACAGCGTGTGCCCGGGATCCCCCGGTTTCGGCATGCGCATCAGGGCGACGGCCTTGTTCTTCAGCGCGTACATGCCGTGCACGGCAAGCGGAAACGGATCCTTGAGATCGGTGACGACCTTGCCGGCCATCGTGTACGTGACCTTCTTCTTCCCGCCCGAGAAGGCGAGATAGAGGTCGTCGACGAGCTGCGAGTACGCCAGGTCGAACTCGTTCAGCGCGGCCCCCTCGTAGCCGCCCGTGGTGGAGCCGTTGCGCTGGACGTGCACCGCCGGGTGGACCGCGTCGTAGTCGACCAGCAGCAGCGAGCCCGCGGGGGTCTCCTTGGCCAGCTGGCCGGTGCGGAAGCGCCGACGGGTCTGGAGTTCACGGAAGCGTGCGTAGTGGGAGTACATCTTCCAGCCGGAGTTGAGCTCGTCCCCCGACTCGACAGGCAGCTGCTTGGCCTGCTCGTTCAGTTTCTTCGTCGGCAGGCCCTCGCCCTCCTCCACGATCTTGTCGATGGCGGCCAGCGCGCTCCCACGGTCCTTCACCACGATGACCCTGCCGGCGCCGCCGTAGTACTCGCCGTCCTTGACCTGCGGCGAGTCGGCCTTGAAGGCGGCCTTCGGGCAGATCTTCGTGCTGTTCAGCGCGCCCCTGATCGCCTCGTAGAACGCGCCGATGGTGGGGAAGGTGTCCTTCGTGCAGTCGATGTCGCTCAGCTTGGCCGCGCCGTGCAGCGGGTGCTCGATCGTGACGAAACTGTTCACCGCCTTCGGCGAGAGCGGCAGCAGATCGAGCTCCCCGATACCGGAGATCACCGGGCTGGTGTACCGGTACTCGGGGACCGGCTTCAGGCCCTTGTGGCTCAGGAAGTCGACGGGCTTGACGCTCGGATGCTCGCCGAGGGCGTTGAGGACGTTGGCCGCGAGCGTCATGTGGAGCATCTCCTCCATGACCACGCTGCGGATCGTCTGCGCCGCGTCCTCGTTGCTGCCCTCCTTGATGGAGTACAGGGCGGTCAGATAGACGGGGATGGTGCTGAGCTCCAGGCCGACGGCCAGCTGCAGAGCGGCCTTGAGGTCCTTGAGGGTTCCGATCGTCGGGCTTGGCGGGGTGGTCATGCGGTCAGCTCCTTGGCGATCTCGTCGCCTGTGCGCAGGGCCAGAGCGGTCATGGTGAGCGTCGGGTTGGAGGTGCCCAGCGTCGGCATGCTGCCGCAGCCCACCACGAAGAGGTTGGGCAGATCGTGGCTGCGCTGGTACTTGTCGACGACGGAGGTGTCCGGGTCGTCGCCCATCCGGTGCGTGCCCACCACATGGCCCGCGCCGGCCACCCAGTACGTCTGCTCGCCGTACGTGACAGCAGAGGAGTGGCGCTCGTCGTAGTGGGAGTAGTCGCCGGTCACGTAATTGGGGCGCACCGTGTCCTTCGTCTTCTTCATGCCGAGCTTCTCGAACAGCTGCCTGCTCGCCTCCGCCGCCCAGGGCAGCGCCGCCTTCACATAGTCCGACAGGTCGTAGTGGATGACGGGACGATGCTTGCCCAGCGGATCCCTGTACCGGTTGTCGATGGTGACGCGGTTGCTCGACTGGGGGTCCTGCTCCAGCTCCCACGCGATCCGGAACTGCCGGGGCACGATCTTGCCGATCTGCTTGCGCAACTCCTTGCCGTACAGCTTCGCGATGCCGTCCTGGCCGCCGCCGACCAGATCGAGGACGGTGTCGTACGGAGCGTTCTCCGGGAAGTTCCAGCCCCAGTTGCCGATCTCCACCCGGAACCCGGTGCGGTCCTTGCGGAAGTCGCCGTCACGGAACGCGGGAATGCCGGAGGTGGACCCCGGACCCCGGTACGCGCCGACGTTCTCCGGCAACAGGCCCCAGGTGAGCAGCAGCGGATGGTCCATCAGGTTCTTGCCGACCTGCGTGCTGCGGTTGGCGGCATTGTGGGAGGCGAGCAGCAGGGTCGCGTTCTCGATGGCGTTGGCTGCCAGGACGTAGGTGCGCGCGGTCACCTCGTGATCCGTCGTCTTGCCGCCGTCGTCGTAGTACGTCTTGTACCTGAGCTTGGTGACCTTCCCCTTCGCCGCGCCCTCCCCCTTGCTGTGCACCACCTCCATGACGACGGACTGGCTGCGGATGTCGACCCGGGCCCTGCTCCCGGGCAGCTCCTTGTCCCTCAACTTGTCGGGATACTTGACGATCAGCTCGTACAGGGTCTTCAGCGCGTTGTACTTGGCCTGCACGGGACAGATGGGGATACAGCTGGAGTTCCCCTCGCAGCGCTGCCCCCGCTCGGAGTTCCCGGCCGCCCCGACGATCTTGTACGTGTCGGTCGTCGGGACCGAGTTACGGGCGACCGGCGTGTTGCTGATCCTGATCGGGAACTCGTGGATGCGGTTGTTCTCGCCGGGCAGCTTGACCACCAGCCCGGCGCTGACCTTGTCGATGTACTGGTCGAGATAGCTGGACGGAATCTCCTCCATCGGGAAGAGATAAACCCCGTTCCGCTCCTTCTTCGGGTCCGTGGTCTTGAAGTACTTCTTCGGATCTCCCCCGATGCCCGGGTAGTACTGGTGCTCCGTGTTTCCCGCGACGCCGATGATGTCCCACTCGGCCCGCTCGTAATACGGCTTCAACTCCTCGTACGTCAACGGCCAGTCGACGCCCCGCCCGTACGTCGAACGCATCTTGAAGTCGTTGGGCAGCATCCGCAGACAGGTGCCGAGCCAGTGCAGGGTGGTACCGCCCAGCGAGCGGGCGTAGTCGCTGCCGAACGGCATCGGTCCCATCTGCACGAAGTACCCCTGGTCGCCGACCAGGGCGTTCCCCTGCGCGTCCTTGAGCGGCCTGATGTCCAGCACATCGGGCTGCGGCGCGTTGACGCTCGCTGGGTACGGCGCGTTGGGCACCTTGATCAGCGCATTGTGGTATGCCTCCACATAGCTGTCGTACTTGTCGGCGCTGAGGGCCGTGGCCCGGCCCGCCTCCAGAATCAGAATCCGGGGAAACCCCGACTTCCCTTTTTTCTCTTGTTTCTTCTCTTGTTTCTTCTCTTTCTCCTTCAGCTTGGCTACCTGCTCGATGATCGTCTTGGCTACGACGGCCCCGGAGATGCCGCCGCCGACGATGACCACGTCGTAGTCGGGGGGAGTGGAGTTGCTCATGGCGCTTCCTCGGGGTCAGGGGATGAGCACGGACGGCGGTTCGGCCCAGGAGCCGTAGCCCGGCGGCTTCGCGCCCATCGGGTGGGTGCCGGCGGCGACCCACACCAGGCCCTCGCGATAGCCCTGCGCGGTGACGACGTGCTCGACGTCGTCCGCGGTCGCCCCGTAGAGGTTGCGGTAGTCGCCGGAGAGCGGATACCAGCGGCCGAGATACCAGAGCTTGATCAGGCTCACGGCGATCGGCCCGAAGCGCGGGCTGCCGATCACGTCCTTCTTGAAGGCCGTGCCGTTCTTCGCCTTCCGGTCCTTCTCCAACGCCTCGGAGGCGTACCGGAACAGCTGCCCGGCATCACGCTCGCCGATGATCCGCAGCAGCGTGTCGTAGTAGGTGTCGACCATGCCCGTGCCGGCCAGCTCCGCCGGGTCGAACCCGGTGAGCGCGACGGAGATGTCGACGAAGATCTGCTTGGGGTTGGGGGGTGGTGGGGTGCCGTTGCCCATGCGGGTGCTCCCGGTCAGGAGGGGACGAACGTGCGGTTGAGGGGACTGAGATCCAGCGGACGGGTGACGTCCGGCTCGAAGGTCGAGTCGACCGACTGCTGGAAACGGAAGAACCCGTCCGGGTCGACTGCCTTCTTGATCCGCTGGAGCCGGTCCAGGTTCGAGCCGTAGTAGGCCGTGGCCCAGCTCTCCTGGAGCGGATCGATGTAGTTGACGTACGCGCCGTGGAAGTCCGCGCTCAGCGCCTCGCCGAAGTCGTAGGCCCACTCGACGTTGGCCCGCGTCTCGGCGGGATCGTTCCAGATGGCCTTGAGCTCGAACACATACCGCTTGTCGCGGTGCGGGTAGGGCCCCTGCCCGACCAGAGCCGGATCGTTGACCTTGCCACGGCCATGGGTCCAGACGACGAAGCTGTTCGGCGAGGGCGCGGTCGCCATCGCCTTCCGGACGGCCCTGATCATGTCCGTGGTCCAGCCCCCGTCGCCGATCATCCCCGAACGGATGTAGGCCTGCCGGTCGCCGACCAGCGTGGACCGGCCGATGGCCATCTCCAGCGTCGGCAACGGCACCGAATACAGCCGGACGTCGAAGGGGTTCAGCTTGAGCATCGGCCGAAGCTGCTCGATGCCGTCGCCGTACGCGCCGTTGAAGACCGGCGTGATCCGGAAACTGGGGACCTTCCGGGTCGGCTCGGCCGGGTCGGGGTCGTGACCGACGTACCCGTAGGCGGCCATCGCCCCGGGGACGTTCCGCGCCCACGCATCGTAGGCGGCGATCACCTCCTCGGCCCGCTCCAGCGGGAAGGAGAGCCCACCCCCGAGGACGGTCTTCGCCGGCGGCTGGTGCAGTTGCAGCGTCATCTCGACGGCGACCCCGAAGTTGCCCCCGCCGCCACCCCGGCACGCCCAGAACAGGTCACGGTCGTCCTGCGCGGGAGCGTCCGCGGTCAGGGTGCGCAGCGCGCCCGACGCGTCGACGAGCTCGATCCGGGTCACGTTGTCGCTGCCGAGACCGTACGAGCGTGAGACGAAGCTGTAGCCGCCGCCCTGCAGGAACCCGGGCAGCCCCACGGTGAGACAGCCGCCCCCGACCGGAATCAACGGGGCCGCACTCCGGGCGACATAGCCGTAGACATCGTTCCAGGTGGCCCCCATCTGGACCGTGAGCTGATTCCTGTCCCTGTCCAGCGTCATGGCCTTCATCAGCCCGAGGTCCAGGACGATCCCGCCCCGGTTGAGGCAGTACCCGGCGGCGCTGTGCCCGCCGCCGCGCACCGTCAACGGGAGGTCCACCTCCTGGGCGAAGCCAATGGCCAGCGCGACGTCGAAGGTCGAGTTGGCGCGGATGACCAGCGCCGGCGGCGTGCGGGTCCGGCCGTTGTCGATGGCGACGACCCTGGCGTACCCGGGGCTCCCGGGCTCACAGACGTAGCCGCTCAGTCGCCGGACCAGTTCGTCCACCTCGGCACGGAAGTCGACCACGGTCAGTTCTCCCCCGCCGCGCCGAACGCCTTGAGCGCGCTGAGACTCGGGACGAAGAAGTACTCCCCGCCCCGCATCGTCGTCCACTGGCCCACCCGCTGGGGGAAGGTGTGCGACATCGGCGTCGGCGGCTTCGGCGGCGACTTGGAGAAGTCCAGCTGGTTGTGCGAGCCGTACAGCTTCGGCCAGGGCTGCGCCACCGCCGAGTCCCGCGACTTGCCCTCGGGCAGCGTGCCGATCACCGGGTCCAGGCCGCTGCCCGGAGTGAGGAAGTCCTGGTAGTTCGCCCAGGCCGCCTGGATGAACTCGAACTGGTCGGCGATGCTGCTCTGCGCGCACAGGAACAGCAGACCCACCTTGCCGTCCGCCTGCTGCGGGTCCAGGGTCACCTTGCCGTAGCTGATGCCCCGGCGCACGATCCGCTGCGTCCGCTCCTGGGTGGGCGGCACCCCGAACTGACGCTGCTTGTCGCCCCGCGGATTGGTCTTGCGGACATGCGCCTGGAAGGGACAGCGGACACCGTCGACGTCCCCGTCGAAGCTGAAGTTGTTCGGCTGGTCACCCATCCCGGCCGCGTTCCGGTCCACGACCGGGGTGCCGTCCTTGAACCGGCCCACCATGTACGCCCCCGCCAGGGCGACGTCCTCGGGCATGGGGTCGGGCCGCTTGGGGCGGGCGAAGGAGGCGATCGACTTGGCGAGGGCCTTCTCGTCCGCGCGGAAGCCCTGCACGTCCTGCTCCAGCTTGCGGTACACGAAGTACGAGCCGTAGCCCGTGCTCTTGTCGCCCCCCGGGTCCTTCACCAGCACCTGGTCGAGAGGGGCGCTCGGGTCGTACCGGTCGATGCCGCCCTGCCGGTTGCGCGCGTTGTCGATGTCGCGGGCGTAGAACAGCGGCTGACTGATCCCGTCGACGAAGCCGAAGTGCTCACGCACGGGGGCGAACGGGCTCTCCTTGCCGTCCTTGTCCAGCCGCATGGCGGTGCCGGTCTCCATGTGCGGGGTGACGCCGAGCTCGGCGAGCTCGCCCATCAGCGTCTTCACGAACCGGTCCAGCCGGTCCGTGGCGTCGTCGGCGACGATCACGAGGGCGTGCAGCGGCTGCCGGAAAGGCACCTCCCAGTCCTTCGACTCCGGGTCGTTGAGGATCTTGGTGCGGTTCTTGGCCCCGGCGGTGAAGGACGGATCGTCGGGCATGTGGTGCGCGTCCAGCTTCAGGGCGCGATAGCCGTCGGCCGAGAGCAGCACGCCGACAAAGGTCTTGCTGACGGACTTGACCAGCGCGTCCGCCTCCTTCGCGGACATCCCGTCGGCGAGGACCTGCTCCCGGAACTCCCGGTACGCCTTCGCCTCCTCCCACTGCTGCAACGCCGAGGTGGCCCGGTCCTTGGCCCCCATCCTGGCCAGCCACTTCCGGGCCTTCTTCTGCTGGTCGGCGGTGTCGGTCTTGAAGGTGATGAACAGATGGCGGCTGTGGTCACGCCCGTGGCTCTTGAGGATGTTGCCCTGGAGATCGTCCAGCGCCTCCCTCAGGGCCTGCTGCGTGTTGCGGGTCGGCGGGATCTCCGGGCTGTCGGGATCGATGGCCGTTTGTCTCAGATCAATTGCCACAACACCCTAATTCGCCTGAAGTCAGTCACACGTAACGATGACCGCAGGCACCCCTCAGGCATATGCGGAGGGCAAGCAAGGGCCCCCAGGTGCACTGATGGGCACCAGAGGGCAGGTTCCCGTACGCCACCGACATTCACCCGCCCGGCCCAGCACCCCTCCCGCCAAACCCGCCGTACGAGTGACCCCCAGGGCACGTCCTATCGGACACGCCCCCACAAATCACACGACCGAGCGACGGGCAGGGGGCAACGAACGTCGCGTGAGCGCCGAAAGCACAGGGGCCCCCTCGCTCCTTGAGCGGGAGGACCCCTGATCTGACGCTTCCCAGAGCCCCCTGTCGGATTCGAACCGACGACCTACGCATTACAAGCTCGCCAGAGCGTTGCACCAGGGTTCACTGCCTCTCCCTACCTTAGGCATCTGCGCAGGTCAGCGGACGTGTTGGCGACCTGGATGCAATGATCGTTCACGGGGTTTCACCGTTCTTCCGGCCCCATCCGGGCCCCAGGACTGGGCCGTCGGCGGGCTGGCCGGGTCCCAGTCAGGCTGACCTCCAGTTCAGCGCCGGGCGCCGAAGTGGCGTCCAGCGCAGAGACCTTGCGACGCAAAGAGGCCCTGCCCCTCGGACGGTCTCCAGGGGCCGTCGCAACACATGGTCGTGTTGATCAGGCCGCGAGCGTGATCTCCAACCGTCGCGAACTGCTCTGTCAGTGCCGGCCGGCATGCTCTTCCACCATGAACAAGCAGCGGTTCTGGGAGCTCATCGCTGCGGCCCGCGACCACGTGATCGCCCCATACGAAAGCGAAGCGGTCGCTCGCGAAGCGACCTCGCTGTTGGCCGACCGGCCAGTCGAGGAGATCGTCGCCGCTGAACAGGTGCTGTGGGACCTGATGGTTGAGTCCTACACCAACCCTCTGTGGGCCGCTGCTTAGAGGGTGAGCGCGACCGTGCCGTGACCGGTGGGCCTGATCCGGTGCTGGTGTCAGGGGGTTCGGGCCGCGGCGGTGTCGCGGAGGAGTCCGGCGAAGGTCTGGGCGGCGGGGGTGAGCGAGTGGTCGGCCATGCGCACCAGGAGGATGCGGCGGACGGGGGCCGGCGGCTGGAGGGGCAGGACGTTGACGGCGGGTCGGATGCCCTCCAGAGCCAGGGTGGGGGCGAGGGCGACGCCGATGCCGGCGGCGACCATGGCCTGGGCTTCCTGGTAGTCGTGGGCCTCGTAGGCGATGTGGGGCTCGAAGCCGACGGCGCGGCAGCCGCGGACGAGGGCTTCGGCCACCGGGTGATGTTCGGCCCGGGTGATCCAGGGGTCGTCCGCGAAGTCGGCGAGTGAGGCGGCGTCACGGCCGGCGAGTGGATGGTGGTCGCTGACGAGAAGGGCCGGCGGGTCGTCGAGGAGTGGGGTGACGACGATGTCCTCCCGGTCGATGCGGCTCCAGTCGTAGTCCCACATCAGCGACATCTCGATCTCCCGGTTCTCCAGCATCGTCCAAAGTCCGGCGATGCGGGCGCTGCGGACGGTCAGCCGTACGTCGGGGTGGGCGTCCTTGAAGGCGATCACGGCCTGGGGGAGGAGCGAGGCGCCGACGGTGGGGAAGGTGCCGATGCGCAGTGTGCCCGCGCGCAGGCCGGCGTGGTCGGCGAGTTCGTTTTCCGCGGCCCGCAGTTCGCGTTCGATCCGGTGCCCTCGTTCGGCCAGCGTCCGTCCGGCGTCGGTGAGGGTGACACCCCGGGCATGGCGTTCCAGCAAGGGCTGTCCTGCCTCCGCTTCCAGGCGGCTGATCTGCTGCGATACCGCTGACGGTGTGTAGTTGAGGGCGCGGGCCGTCGCGGTCACCGAGCCGCGCCGGGCGACCTCCGTGAACAGCAGGATGCGCCGGACGTCGAGCATGCCACCACCTCCTGCGTTCATCTGAACTTAATAGGCATGCAGATTTCCGAGATTGTACTTCACGCTGCCGTAACCCACCGTGGAGGACACCACGCACGGCGAGACCGTCGGCGAGCTTCCCCTTCCCTGTCTGTGAGGTGTCGGTTGTGCTGCGTCTGCAGAGCGAGATGATCCGCGGAGGAACCAGCAAGTGCTGGATCTTCGACCACCGCGACGTGGTCGCCACGGGCGTGGATGTCGATGCCCTGCTGCTCGCCGCCTTCAACGCCGCCGACCCCCGTCAGATCGACGGTGTGGGCGGCGCCTCTTCCACCACCTCCAAGGCCGCCGTCGTACAGGCGTCGGCCCAGGCCGGTGTGGATGTCGAGTACGCCTTCGCACAGGTGGGGATCGGCGACGAGCGTGTGGAGTGGGCCAGCAACTGCGGCAACTGCGCCACCGCCGTGGCCCTGTACGCCGTCCACCACGATCTCGTGCCGATCGTCTCGGACACCACCACGGTCCGCATGCTCAACGTCAACACCGGGGCCCGCCTCACCGGCACGATCCCCACCCCCGGGGGCGCGGCCCCGGAGGAGGGCACGGCCGTGGTCCCGGGTACCTCGGCGCGGGGCGTGCCGGTTCTGCTCGGGTTTCAGGACCCGGCGGGCTCGACGACCGGCCGCGCTCTGCCGACCGGCCGGACGCTGGACGAGCTGTGCGGCCCGGACGGCCCCGTCGAGGCATCCCTGGTGGACGCCGGCGCTCCGGCCGCGCTGTTCGAGGCCAAGGCTTTCGGCCTCGACGGTACGGAATCCCTCACCGCGTTCGCCACAGCAGTACCCACGCTGACACTGCTGCGCGGCCAGGCAGCGCTGGCCATGGGCCTGGCCCGCGAGGGCGATCCGGTCAGCCACGCGGTGCCGAAGGTGGGCATCGTCGCCCGTCCCGCCCCCTACCGCACCACACAGGGCATACTCGTCAACCAGGACGAGTACGACCTGGCCGTGCGCATGGTCTCCATGCACGCCCCGCACCCGGCGATCGGCCTGACCTCCGCCGTGGCCCTGGCCGCGGCCGCCGCCACCCCCGGCACCCTCGCCCACCGCGTCGCCCGGCAGACCGCCGACGGCACGCTTCGCCTGGGCACCCCCGCCGGCGTGATCACCACCCAAGCCGTCCCCGCACCGGACGGCGCGTCCCCCACGGTGCTCCTGCACCGCGCCGCCCGGCGTATCGCCCGAGCCGAACTCCTCGTCCCCGTCCTGGAAGGACGCCCCGTATGAGCCGCAACGACGCCGCCCCGGGTACCGTCACCACACCACCGGGCCGCATCCGTCGGATGCTGTCCCACCTCTACATCCAGTGCCTGATCGCCGTCCTCCTCGGCGCCGCCGTGGGCGGGCTGTGGCCATCCGTCGGCGCTGACCTCAAGCCGCTCGGCGACGGCTTCATCGCGCTGGTGAAGATGCTCATCGCACCGATCATCTTCTGCACCGTCGTCCACGGCATCGCCTCCATGGGCAACGCCCGCGCGGTCGGCCGTGTAACCCTGAAGGCTCTGGTCTACTTCGAGGTGCTGACCACCCTGGCCATGGTGATCGGCCTGGTCGTCGTCAACGTCGTCAAGCCGGGCAGCGGTCTGCACGTCGACCTCTCGACTCTGTCCACCACGGGCCTGCCGCCGGCGGCGACCACGGCCCACGAGAGCTTCGCCGAGTTCGCCCTCGCCATCATCCCGGCCACCCTGGTCAGCGCCCTGACCGGCAACGAGATCCTGCCGGTGCTGCTGGTGTCGGTGCTGTTCGGCTTCGGCCTGCACGCCAGCGGGGAGGCCGGGCTGGGCATCGCCCGGGGCATCGAGAAGTTCTCCACGGTCCTGTTCACGCTCATCCGCTGGATCATGCGGCTGGCGCCGATCGGCGCGTTCGGCTCGATGGCCTTCACCATCGGCAACTACGGTCTGGGCACCCTGCGCCACCTGGCCCTGCTGGTCGGCTCGTTCTGGCTGACCGCCCTCTTCTTCGTCCTGGTCGTCCTCGGGACCGTGATGCGCCTGAACGGACTGCGGCTGCTGCCCTTCCTGCGCTACATCAAGGAAGAACTGCTGATCGTCCTGGGCACCTCCTCCACCGAGCCCGTCCTGCCGCGCATGATGGCCAAGCTCCAGCACGTGGGCGCCTCGAAACCGGTCGTCGGGATCACGCTGCCCGCCGGGTACTCCTTCAACCTCGACGGCACCGCCATCTACCTGACCATGGGCTCGGTCTTCCTCGCCCAGGCCCTCGGCATCGACCTCAGCCTCACCCAGCAGCTGACCATGCTCGCCGTCATGCTGCTCACCTCCAAGGGCGCCGCAGGCGTCACCGGCTCCGGCTTCATCGCCCTGGCAGCCACCCTCAGCGCCGTCCCGCACGTCCCCGTCGCCGCCCTCGCGCTGATCTTCGGCATCGACCGCTTCATGTCCGAAGCCCGCGCCCTGACCAGCCTGGTCGGCAACGGCGTCGCCACCCTGGCCGTCGCCCGCTGGGAAGGCGAGCTCGACGAGGACCGCGCCAAGGCCGTCCTGCGCGGAGAGATCCCCTACGCCCCCACCCCCGCTCCCTCCGCGGTGACAGCCGAGCCCGATCCGAAGGAGACACCCGCACCAACCCACGACCTCGTCCCCGCCGCAAACTGATAGTGCGTGGGGGGGGGGGGGGGGGGGGGGGGGGGGGGGCGGGGGCGGCGCCCGCCCCCCCCCCCCCCCCCCCCCCCCCCCCCCCCCCCCCCCACGTCTCAACAGGATGTCGTACTCGCCGCCCCGACTGATCAGGAACGTCTTACATCGCCAACGGTGGGTGCTCTGACAACGGCTTCGACTACTTCCGCGGCTGGCTGATAGCTCAAGGTCGTCAGGTCTTCGAACGCGCACTCGCTGATCCGGACGCGCTCGCAGAACTGCCCATCGTTCAAGCCTCCGCGGCCGACGGCGTCGAGCTGGAGGGTGAGGACATGCTGGGCATCGCCTGGAGCGCACACATCACGGCGACCGGTGATCAGCTTCCCGCGGGCGCGCCGACAATCCGCTACCCGCAGCTGGACCCTGCCTGGGCCTTCGACTTCGACGACTCAGACGAGATGGCTCGCCGGCTGCCGCGTCTGGCTGCCCTCTACCTGCAGTAGGTCGCAGCCGGAGCCGCACCCATCGGGAACCTCTACAGCAATCGCTGTTCGAGCACCGCAGTCGGCACCTTGACGAGTTCAGCAGCCTGAGCAGCCGGGTCCGGCCCGCGACCAGCCGCAGGCGGCGGCACAGCCGCGGCTGGACGTCCGCCGAGCTCGATCGCGATACGGAAACAGCTCTTCCCATAAGTATCGGCGGACCCGCAGCCGGACTATGCCCCGGTGAGAGCCCAGCCTTTCATTCAGGTCGCGTTGATGCGTGCTGTGCGCGCGCCTCGCCTGTTTCCGGCAGTCCGGGCACCGGCCGGGGCGAGCGGTGGACACAGCCTCCACCACCAGGACGTCGGAGGAGTCGCTGACGCGCTCCACTCGCACATCGACCGGGAAACAGCACAGCCTCGACCGTCTTGCCCGCCATGCCGGGACATACTCTGCCGAAACGATCCCTCGCTCCCTTCGCTGACCTGGGGATTCACGGAACTGCGGACAG
Organism: Streptomyces sp. NPDC050121; assembly: GCF_044460385.1. Taxonomy (NCBI): domain Bacteria; kingdom Bacillati; phylum Actinomycetota; class Actinomycetes; order Kitasatosporales; family Streptomycetaceae; genus Streptomyces; species Streptomyces sp. NPDC050121. The sequence continues at coordinate 180,424 of NZ_JBITJV010000019.1, forward strand.
AGCCGTTTTCAAGAATCGCCATCAGCAGACAGCGCTCGTCTGCCCGCCCTGTGGTGAGCGGGCAGACGGGTCGGCCTGTCAGTGGCCTTCGCGTACCGATGCCCCGTAGGCGTCATTCCGGCTGAGGATCGTCGCTGGACCGGCGGGTGCGGGCCACACCTGGACCAGGTACCACTCGGTCACCTCGTCGGGCGCGAGATCGACGGCGGTGTCTCTGCCCCGGGCATGGATACGCAGGCGGTAGTCGCCGGGGCCATCGAACGACAGGACGGGCAGTTCTTCGTCCAGGTCGTCCATCAGGCCTCGGACCATGAGATCGCCGGACACCGAGTGCGCGGAAATCTCCACGCACTCCTGCCAGCCGGCGTCGTCGGGTGCGGGCTCGCTCTCGTGAAGCGTGACGGTGACGTCGACGTTGCCGGTGTGGATGCCGGTCAGGACGGTGGTGACGCCGTCGGTGACCTGAACGAGTCCGTTGTGCTCGGGTGCCAGATCCGGCCCGACCGGCCCGTCCTCGTCGCTGATGTTGAACTGGTGGTACTGGACCGGAACGAGTCCGCCGGCCCGTTCCATGCTTTCGCTCATCTCGCAGTCCTTACCTGCAATGACGCGGGGCTACTTGATCCATACCAGGAACCGGTCCTTCTCGATGATGCGGTTGTACAGGTAGAACAGTGCCAGAGCCTGGCCGCCGCTTCTGTTCTGGCGTGCGTCGATCATGCGCCGGCTGTAGCTGCCGCCGGTCTTGGCACCTTGCCAGGTGGAAGCGAACGGGTACTCGTCGCACTGCTTGCCGGCCGGCCGCGGCAGGCTCGAGGGGCACGAGGTGTTCCGATTCTCGGTGATCTTGGTCTTGTTGGTCAGCCGGGTGAGGTAGCGCGTGGTGCCGTGCTTGCCCGGCAGATTGTCGGTGGTCTGCGCATCCTGGATGTGTTGGGCGAGTTCGGGGTACTCGCCGCTTCTGGCGTAGACCAGTTCCGGGATGTAGGGCATGGCACAGCCGATCTTCGACGTGCCGGGAAGGGCGTTGTCGCACCGCACCGGCGGCGTCGGCAGCGTGATGTCGTTGGTGGGGCCCGCCCATGTGCCGCAGCGCGGGCTCGGAGGCCCGCACCCGGCCCGCCTCCAGCGTCGAGATGTACGCCGGCGTCTACGCCGGTTCCGCCGACTGCCTCTGCGTCAGCCCGCGTTCACTGAGCAGTTGCTGATCCCGGCGCCCGATGACCTCCGGACCGTCACGCTCCGTCATGGAGTTGAGCATGCGATTGAGCGCACTTACATCCGGCGGACTCCTGACTTCTGTCCAGCCTAGAACCTCCCCTGGTTCAGCGCGGTCTGGAGTGCCTTGACGGTGGCGGAACCCCATATTCCGTCCACGGTGAGGCCCGCATCGGTCATCGCGTTGAGAAACGTCTGGAGCGCCTTGTACGTCGCGGGTCCGGTGACGCCGTCCTCGATGAGCCCGGCGTTGGACCAGACGTTCAGGTGGTGCTGGAGCGCCCGCTTGGAATCCGGCCCCCACTGGCCGTCCAGGGTGACGCCGATCGCGTGCTGCGTGGCACGGATGGTCGCGGGCCCGAAGTCGCCGTCCACGACCAGGCCGGCGCCGTCGTCGATGTACGCGAAGTACGCCGCCTTCCCCTACACCACCTGGCGGGACGCCACCCCATCGCCGACGGCGGCTACCGGGGCACCGGGCTGGTCATCCCGCATCGCCGCCCCGCAGGCGGCGAACTGTGCGGCTGGAAGCAGGAGCACAACCACTCTCACAAGCGGGTCAGAGCATGCGTCGAGCACGTCCTCGCTCGGTTGAAGACCTGGAAGATCCTTCGCGACTGCCGCCTGAAGGGCGATGGCGTCTACTCGGCGATGCTCGGCATAGCCAGGTTGCACAATCGCGCTCTCATTGGAGGAGCTGGCTTCGCCGCACGGTGAAAGTGTCCTGCCCGTCCAGCGTCGCGACGCTGTCCGGCGAGGTGGAGACCGTCACGATCTCGTCGCCGGCTGCCCTCACGGCATCGCTCTGGACCACACACGCCACCGTGACCTCGACCGGGTAGGTCGAGTCAGGGATCAGCTCACCAAGCTGGGCAAAGATCGCACACTTGTCGATCAAGGACCAGCAGTGTCCGGTTGCATCGATGAACCGGACCTCCACGATGCCGGGGAAGGGCTCATCGTCCACCCAGCGAACCGCTTCGCAGCGCAACTCTGGCACTCGGCCCCCAATCCAGAGCCGCCACCGCGGCAACTCCCGTCAGTATGCCCGAGAGGCCGACATCACTTACGGGACAGCTTTTAGGCAGAACATTGACCTGGGAGGTGTGGTCCGCGCCTGGAGCCGCCACTCGGACGATTTCTCCCGGCTCACTGGGGACCGGGATGAGAACCAGTTGGGGTGCCGCACAAAGGTGCGGCACCCCATCAGTTGGAGCGGCTCAAGGGTGTTGAGACTCCGGGTAGCAGCTGCTCAGCTCATGAGTTGCCGTCACCGCAGTGGAGCTGCGCGTCGATTTGCTTGGCGGTCATGGGACCGTCGCGCGTCCAATACTTTCCTGGTTCCAGTTTCGCGCTCTCGATCGTGCGCAGGGCGAAGACGTCGTCGCGCCCGTCGCCCGTCGGATCCGTGTAGCTCACTCCGATGTTTGGGGGAATGGAGGAATTGCTGGGTTTTCTTGAGTGCTCTACGAATCCCTCTCCCGACCACAGCGTGACCAGGCCCTTCCGGGTCGATTCCGAGGTCGGCCCTGAGGCGGACCAAACGATTCGGGGATTCTCGTGCTTGACATCGTCAAAGTCGTAGACTTCAACGTGTCTGATTTCACCCGTGGGGCACATGGGCATCTTGACGACGATAGTTTCGCCGTCGACCCGGGCCCCAAACACTGGCGGGTCGGCCGGATCCGATGGAAACATTCCGCAGCCGGATGCTCCCAATAGTGTGATCACGGTCAGGAGGCCTGACAAGGCACCCCGCTGCCACGTGAAACGGATCACCGGTAGCACTGCGCGTATCCTCCCTGCCCCCAGTCGGCCAACCGCTCCCACCGGTTGCGGCAGGGATTACTGCCTGCTCGCAAGTAGCGGATGCCGAAACCAAGGCCGTAGCGCAGCCATTGGGACCTGTGCCTCTTCTCGTGAGCAATCCGGTCCCTTGAGAGGTATTGGGAATTATTCGACGTGAAGTAGGTGGTTCCGAGTGTTGTACCACCACGCGCGTGCAGACCCCATCCCCCAACGCATGTTCTCATGCCGTAGCGGTAGCTGCACTTGTAGCCCATGAAGCGACTCACACCTGCGAGGCCGTATCCCAGTGCCCGGGCTCCGTAGCTTCTCACCTTCTTGTACCGCCAGAACTTCCAGCTCCACCGCTTGCCGTCAAGGTCGAACTGGCTGATGGGGTCGCCAGGGTAGCCGTAATGGTTGTCTCCTCCCCGATAGACTGGGTCAATCGACAGGAAACGTCCAGTGGTCGGGTCGTAGAGGCGGACGCCCATGAGCGTGGCGCCTGTGGCCGTCTCGCTGGAGCGCTGCTTGCCGCCGAGCCAGCCGTAACGGGCGGCGGTGGCGTCGCCTTCCGGGTTGCCGTACTCGTCGTAGGCGAGCGCGACCGGGGCCTGGGTGGTGTCCAGCGGCAGTTGGACCGTCACGTCTCCGTGGATGTTGGTCAGCAGCAGGACGGTGTCGCCGGTGGCGCTGGTGACCGCGCCAAGATCCCCGCCGATGCTCTGGACGCTTCGGGTGAGGGTGCCGACGGCCTCCTGGATCCAGTCGGGGCTGTCACCGTCGGCACCGTAGTGGTTGGTCTTGGACCCGGTCTGACTCCACGTGCCGCTGCTCTGGGTTTCGGTGGTCCAGGAGGCGAGGCGGCCAGCCGCGTCCAGGCTCCAGGTCTGCCGGCTGGCGCCGGAGGTCTGCTGGTGGACGAGGTCGTTGACGTAGTAGCCGATGGTGGCGCCGGAGGCTTGGACGGTGGTGCGGCCGAAAGCGTCGTAGACGGTGCCGGAGGTCACCAGCCGGTCGGCGCTGTCGTACGCGTACGACGTCGTCGTCGCCCCGGTCGAGGTGCAGGCCGCGCCCAAGAAGGAGCGGGCCCGCCTGCGGGCGGTGTGGACGGCAGCCCGCGACAAGTACCTGGCCCAGCGCAAGAAGCTGCAGCGGACCACCGGCCCGGCCACCATGGTCAGCATCAAGGCCACCCTGTCGTCCGCTCTCAGCGACGCGGTGAAGGAAGAGCTGATCGCCAAGAACTACGCGGCGTTCCTGACCCTCCCCAAGGTGACCAGGCCTCGCGCGCTCGCCTGGACCGCCCCGCGCGTCGCCCGCTGGAAGCGCACCGGGGAGAAGCCGTCCCCGGTCATGGTGTGGACGCTGCAGCAGACCGCCGAGTTCCTGGACTTCATCGTCGCCGACCGCCACTTCCCCGCCTGGCACCTGGTCCTCTTCCACGGCCTGCGCCGCGGCGACCTGGCCGCGCTCGCCTGGGACGAGGTGGACCTGGCCGAGGAGGTCGTCCACGTCAGCGAACAGCTGGTGTCGATCTCGTACGAAGTCCATGAGGACGACCCGAAAGCCGACAGCGTCCGTGACATCAAGCTCAACCGGGACTCGGTGATGCTACTGAAGGCGTGGCGCAAGAAGCAGACCGCTGAACGCAAGAAGTGGGCGAAGGCCGGCGTGCCCCCCAAGTCCGGCAACCGGGTCTTCACCAAGGAAGACGGCTCGGCGTACCACCCTCAGTTCTTCACCGACCGCTGGGACCGGCTGGTGGAGCTGTCCGGGCTGCCGCCGATCCGGCTCCACGACGGCCGCCATGAGGCGGCGAGTCTGGCGCTGGCCGCCGGCGTCGCCCCGAAGGCGGTGCAGGCGATGCTCGGGCACGCATCGATGCGCATGACGACTGACACCTACCAGACGGTGTTGCCCGAGATGCACGCCGCCACAGCCTCAGCGTCCCTGGACCTTCTCACCGCGTACCGGGAGAAGGAGAAGAAGTCCGCGAAGAAGGCCAAGAAGAAGGCGAAGAAGAAGACCAAGGGGCAGGCACAAGAGGCCGCCTGACGGGACTTGGGGCCGGCCCCGTCCCCGTACGGGCCCCAGGTTGGCCCCATCGAGCCACTTTCAAGATCGATTAAGGCAGCGGTTTAGACCACAAGGTGATCAAGGAAAGCATGAAGGGCCAGGTCAGAAGCTATGGCCTGGCCCTTCCTCATGGAGCCCCCTGTCGGATTCGAACCGACGACCTACGCATTACAAGTGCGTTGCTCTGGCCATCTGAGCTAAGGAGGCGTGCGCGCGCATGGCTCACGCGTGTGCCCGTGCAGTGTACCCAGGCCGCAGGGGCCCCCTGTCGAAAATTTCCGCGAAGTTCACATGCCTCCAGGTGCTGACAGATCCGGCGAACGCGAGGTAGCGTCCTGAGCCAGTTCACTCGCGTGGACTACACCACCACCTTCCTACAACGGATCGTCCGGCACGTTCCTGCCGGTAGAAGGGGGCCTTCGAGCCATGGCCACTGTCACTTTCGACAAGGCGACCCGGGTGTACCCGGGCTCCACCAAGCCCGCCGTCGACGGACTCGACATCGAGATCGCGGACGGCGAGTTCCTCGTCCTGGTCGGTCCGTCCGGCTGCGGCAAGTCCACCTCGCTCCGGATGCTCGCGGGGCTCGAGGACGTCAACGGCGGAGCGATCCGCATCGGTGACCGCGATGTCACGCACCTGCCGCCGAAGGACCGGGACATCGCCATGGTGTTCCAGAACTACGCGCTCTACCCGCACATGACGGTCGCCGACAACATGGGCTTCGCGCTCAAGATCGCCGGCGTCAACAAGGCGGAGATCCGGCAGAAGGTCGAGGAGGCCGCGAAGATCCTCGACCTCACCGAGTACCTGGACCGCAAGCCGAAGGCCCTGTCCGGTGGCCAGCGTCAGCGTGTCGCGATGGGCCGCGCCATCGTGCGTGAGCCGCAGGTCTTCCTCATGGACGAGCCGCTGTCCAACCTGGACGCCAAGCTCCGCGTGTCGACGCGTACGCAGATCGCGTCGCTGCAGCGCCGCCTCGGCATCACCACCGTGTACGTCACGCACGACCAGGTCGAGGCCCTGACGATGGGTGACCGTGTGGCGGTCCTCAAGGACGGTCTGCTCCAGCAGGTCGACACCCCGCGCAACATGTACGACAAGCCCGCGAACCTGTTCGTGGCCGGCTTCATCGGCTCCCCGGCGATGAACCTCGTCGAGGTGCCGATCGCGGACGGCGGCGTGAAGTTCGGCAACTCGGTGGTGCCGGTGCAGCGTGACGCGCTCTCCGCCGCCACCGACAAGACGGTCACCGTGGGCGTCCGCCCCGAGCACTTCGACGTGGCCACCGAGGAGGAGAAGGGCCTCGCGGTCGTCGTGAACGTGGTCGAGGAGCTCGGCTCCGACGCCTTCGTCTACGGCACCGCACAGGTCGGCAGTGAGACGAAGGACCTCGTGGTCCGCGTCGGCGGCCGCGACGTCCCGGAGAAGGGCAGCACGCTGCACGTCGTCCCGCGCGCGGGCGAGACCCACGTGTTCTCGACGTCGACGGGCGAGCGCCTCTCCGACTGACCGACCGCTCCGACCCACCGGCCGGCGAAGACCGACGGGTGAGGATTAAACCCGGGTGATTCACCCAGGTTGACGAAAAGGGCCCCGTGGCCTGCTGCGGGGCCCTTTTCCGTGTCCGTGAAATCCCCGACACAGCGGACATTTCGCCTGGCGTCCGTCAACCCCTTACCCAAAAAGGAGCACGGCTTCATCCCCCGTACGGGTGACGCAATGTCGCCACGCCATTACTGCACGCTACCCTCTCACGCGTGAAGCACTCCGCGAACCACTCCACCACCCAGCGCACGCGCGGCGGCCGGGGCGGCCCAGCCCGCCGGATCGGCCGCTCGCTCGCCCTCGTCCTGCCCGTCGTCATGGTGCTCTCCGGGACCCTCGCGGTCACCCGGGTCAACTGGTCGGGGGACCCCTCGGATTCGGTGCTGACCGCCTCCGACGTCTCGGCCGCGCACCAGTCCTCGCAGGCCTCTCAGCGCACCGTCAGGGCCCCGCAGGACATCTTGCGCGACCAGTTGCTGACCGAGCTCCAGGAGAAGGACCCGGGCGTCGCCCTGACCCACCTCCAGGCGGCCGTGAACGGCAAGCCGTCGCTGGCGAGCCACTGCGTCTCCATCGCCCGCGCCCTGGGGCGTGCCGCGGTCCGTGTGTACGGACCCTCGCGCGCCCAGTCGTACGCCCGCCCGGTGTGCGACACGGCCTTCGCGTCGGGCGTCCTGGCGGCGCACAGCTGAGGCTCCGGGGTCCCGAGGCCCCCCGCCGGGGGGGGGGGGGGGGGGGGGGGGGGGGGGGGGGGGGGGGGGGGGGGGGGGGGGGGGGGGGGGGGGGGGGGGGGGGGGGGGGGGGGGGGGGGGG
>NZ_JBITJV010000020.1:0-144016 GCF_044460385.1 Streptomyces sp. NPDC050121
TCCACCCCCCCCCACCCCCCCCCCCCACACCCACCCCCCCCTCCCCACCCCCCCCCCCCCCCCCCGCCGCCGCCGCGGGGGCGGCGCCCCCCCCCCCCCCCCCCCCCCCCCCCCCCCCCCCCCCCGACTTTCTGGTGTGGCCGCCATACGACGAGGGGGCGGCCAGTGTCTATGAGCGTGCGCTCACCGGCGCCTCACCTCACGCGTCCTTGGCGGCGAGGCTCATGAGGTGCTCGCCGGTCAGACGGAGCACCTCGCGGGTGTTCTCGCTGTTACGGTCGGCCAGCCAGCACAGCGTGACACCATCCAGCACCGCGTTCAGGTAGCGGGCCAGAACGGGAAGGGACACCGTCCACGTGATGCCCGCACTCTCGGCAGATTCCGCGAGGAGCTGCTCGTGGACTTCCAGGTAATGCTCGTACTGCCGGCGGGCCAGATCCTCAAGGCCCTCCTGGCGCAACGCGTAGTGGGCGAGCTCGTACCCCACCTGATGCTCTCCCGGGCTGAGCTCGACCCCCTCCCAGAAGGCGAAGAGGCTCCTGGCGATGCGTGCGCCGAGGTCGCCCTCTCCCTCGAACACGTTCCGGGCCTTGGCCACGCTGCTGTCCGTGATGCGGGTGATGACTTCCTGGAGGAGTTCCTCACGTGAGTTGAAGCAGTAGTGGAAAACGCCCAGCGGCATCTTCGCCTCGTTGACGACAGCACGTGTCGTGGTCTTGACGACTCCGTCGCGGACCATGACACGGAACGCCGCGGCGATGAGTTCTTCCCGTCGATCCTTCGCTGCCATGCGAGACATGCGGTCCACCGTTTCATCAAGAGTGAAAAGCTCACTCCATGCTAACCGGCGTCTTGGACAATCGACCAACTGTGATTCGGGCGTCAGGTGACCCAATACGGCGGCGATGTCTCGCTGACGGGCCCCACAGGCTCGGTACCCGCTGTAGAGGAGGCAGCGGTGCGCGGCGCAGAGCTCCGCGTGTGACGGCGCCGACTGTTCTTCGGCTCCGACAGGCATCCGCTCGATCGGCGGCCAGGGCCCACGCAACGTGATCGCCAACATGGAGTCCGGACGCTGCTGAAAGTTCGTCCACCGACGGCAAGGTAGAGATCAGTTTCCGCGGCCAAGCGACCATTCCAGCGGCGAGATCGTCCAGCTCTGCAGACCCGGGTGCCCAGCTCGCTTTACCGCGCCGTAGTGGAGCCTTGCCTGCGTCGCACGGCGTCCTCATGGGTCCGGATCGTGCGGTCGGACACGGACGCCTCCCGGACGGCGAGGTCAGGCACCGGCTGAACCCTCGCTTCCCGCACGCCTTCCGGTCCGTCCGGGAAGGGGCACAGCCAAGGGGCATGGTCAAGCGGTCGCAGTGGTGGACGGGGTGCCGACGAGGTTGAGTACGGCGCCGGCGAGGTGAGCGAGGCTGCGGTCGGCCTGGTCGGCGTCGGGGTCCACCAGGTGGTCGAGCAGTACGCCATCGATGGCGCAGTAGATGAGGTGGGCCAGGTCGCGAGGCGGAATGTGGCTCATCTGCCCGGTGTGCTCCAGGGTCCGGCGGATGATCTGCTCGATGGCGGTGAGGTGGTGGTCGCGCAGAGCGCGACCCAGATGGGCCGCCTCGGGGGTGCGCAGCGCATAGAGGGTGAGTTCGTAGTCCACGCGCTGGGTGACCAGATCGCCGCACACGAGGCCCCAGGCGGTGCGCACCAGACGGTGGATCACCTCCGAGAGGGCGGGCGGGCCGGCTCCGGGTGGAGTGACCAGGTGCGCGGCGATCGTGGAGTTGTCCTGGCTCGCGTGGTCGATGAGTGACTCCAGGACCGCCGCGAGGATGTCGTCCTTGGTCTTGAAGACATAGTGCAGCGTGGCCAGGGACAGCCTGGCTTCTGCGGCGATGCGTCGCGTCGTGGCGCCGGCAACGCCGTCGCGCGCGATGACTGCGGCGGCGGCCTCGATGATCTGCGTGCGGCGCACTGCGGCCGGCACATGAGCCATGCGGTGAACTCCCTTGGTTTTCTTGGCCGATCGACCGACTAGATCACATGACCACATTGGGCACAAGAGGTCGGCCACGGTGATCCACAACACGGGCTTGTTCGTTTGACTAAGACGGTCGACCAACTCCATGATGCTGTCACCGCAAGGCGCAACCGAAGGCCAGGCGGCACTGCACCGCCATCGTCTGGCGCTCACACCTGCGCCTTCGCACCCCTCCGCTCCGCCTGCCCCTGCACGCCTCTTGTCACGGAACGCACCAGGAGAGACACCATGACCGACATGATCGCCGTCGCCTACCCCAGCCAGGACGTCGCCCAGCAAGCGCTCACCGAACTGCGCACCCTGCACACCGAGCACACTGTGCAGGTAGCCGACGCAGTGCTGCTCACCCGTGACCTCAACGGCGAGGTGGCCATCCACGGCAGGCCCCACCCCGCCGCCTCCGGCGCCCTCGGCGGGGCACTGTGGGGCGGCGTCATCGGACTGCTGCTGTTGCAGCCGCTGCTCGGTGCGGCCATCGGCGCGGCCGCCGGCGGGGTGGCCGGCGCGACGGTCGAGGACGACGACCGGACCCAGTTCATCAAGAGCCTCGGCGAGCGCCTGGCACCCGGGCACGCCGCAGTGATCGCGGTGATCGGCGAAGCGACCGCGGACAAGGCCCTGCCGCGCATCGCCCGGTACGGCGGCGAGATTCTGCACACCTCACTCAGCCGGCAGGACGAGGACGAGATCCGCTTCGCCCTGCACGCCCACGAGCCCGCCGGCCAGTGGCCCTGGGCACACGACGCCACGTTCACGAAGGCGGCCCCCCAGGGGGCCGACGCATCCCCGTCCACCCCGGCGCATCCGGACACGGCCGCCGAACACGCCGGCGGTTCGGGCCTGCGGGCTGCGGCTCTGGGCGCGGCCGGGGGGCTGGCCGGCGGAATGCTGCTCGGCTCCCTGCTCTCCGACGACGACAGCAGCGATGACGAGGACACCGAAGACGACGACTAGAACCGCCCAAGCTCGGAAACCGGACCGTTCCGGAGCACCGTGCGCCCTGGTCGAGCGTGAACTGGCCGCGCTCGGGGAGTCGTAGAGCCGACGCCGTGGCCGGGGTGGGATACGCCCGTACCCGCGTACCACCCTCGCCAGGAACATCCCGCCGAGCACGCACGCCCGACGCGTACGCAGAATACGAACGAGCGCCGCGGTATCCCGTGACGGACGAGGAGACCTGAGATGCAGACGGGAGAGAGCGCCGCGGTCGTGACCCCGCGCAGCCGGCCGTCGCTGCGCATGCGGCTCGTGTGCGCGTGGCTCACCTCGGCGAGGACCAAGCGGATTCTCGCTGACGAGGCATCCACCGAGGCCGACCGCCGCCGTAACCGCGCCGAGGGGCCCGCCGTCGTACCGAGGCGGCTGCTGCGCACTCACGACGTCACCGTGCACCACCGCGACGGGCTGCGGTGCGCGGCACCCGATCCGCAGGCCACGGCCACATCCGCTCACGCACTGGCTCGAAAACGAAGCAGCGCCTGACCCGACCCAAGTCGACTCAGGCGCTGCGTAGCAGGTCAGAGGCCGTTTCCCTCCCCCGCCACCCGTAGGCCCTGTGGGACTCGAACCCACAACCAATGGATTAAAAGTCCACTGCTCTGCCAATTGAGCTAAGGGCCCAGGCGATGTTGCCTCCCCGAGCATAGCCGGACCCGGCCGTGTCTCCGATCGGGTATCGGTGACACGGCCGGGTCGAGGCGTACGGAAGGGCGAAGATCGGTCATCGGGCCTGCCGGCTACGGGGTCTTCCCCGCCCTCGCCGCCTCCCTGGCCGCGGTCCGTTCGTGGTCGGGGTTGAGGAACCAGTGGCGGGCCGAGACCTGCCACCACACGCCCGCGAAGCCGAGGACGACGAGGACGGCGACCGGGGCGTAGTTGAAGGTCTCCCAGGTGACCGGGGAGACCTGCGGCAGCATGAACAGGACGGTGATCACGGCCACCCACGCCACCGACACCACTCCGACGGCCTTCGACCAACGGCCCAGGTGCCACGGCCCGCGCTGGAAGGCCTCGCCCTTGCGGATGCGCAGCAGCGTCGGGATGACGTACGCGATGTAGAGGCCGATGACGGCGATGGAGGTGACGGCCGCGTACGCGGTCACGTTGATCAGGTACGGCAGGCCCAGCAGCAGCGCGCCGCCGGCCGCGAGCCAGACCGCCGCGACGGGCGTACGGGTGCGCGGGCTGACCGTGTGCCACAGACGGGAGTACGGCAGCGCACCGTCCCGCGAGAACGCGTAGATCATGCGGCTGTTGGCCGTCACCGACGCCATCCCGCAGAACAGCTGGGCGCCGATCACGACCAGCAACAGCAGCTTGCCGGCGGTCGCGCCGAGCGCGTCGAGCAGGATCTGGGCGGGCGGCGCGCCGGTCGGCGAGGTGAGCGCGGCGTCGTAGGACTGGATGGCGTACGTGAAGCCGAGCAGCAGGACGAAGCCGGCGATCCACGACGTCCAGATGGAGCGCACGATGCCCTTCGGGCCCGCCGTCGACGCGTCGTGGGTCTCCTCCGTCATATGGGCGGACGCGTCGTAGCCGGTGAAGGTGTACTGGGCCATCAGCAGGCCCAGCAGCACGACGTAGACCCCGCTGCCCCAGCCGGTGTTGTTGACGAACTCCCCGAACACGAAGGACGTCGACTGGTGGGTGTCGGGGACGAACGCCAGCGCCCCGACGATGACGCCCACGCCCAGCACGTGCCACCACACGCTCACGCTGTTCAGCAACGCGACGATCCGCACCCCGAAGGTGTTGAGCAGGCCGTGCAGGACGAGGATCCCGGCGAAGAGCAGGACAGTCCGGCCCGGGGTCACCTCGAAGTCGAACTGGAGGTTGAGGTACGCGCCGAGGAAGGACGCCGCGCCGAAGTCGATGCCGGCGGTCACCGCGACCTGCCCCAGCACGTTGAACCAGCCCGTGAACCAGGCCCAGGCCGCCGCCGATCGCGGAGGCGCCAGCCGGTGCGCCCAGAAGTACAGGCCCGCCGAGGTCGGATACGCCGAGCAGATCTCGGCCATCGACAGACCCACGAACAGCGTCATCAGGCCGACGGCCACCCAGCCCCAGGTGATCACCGCCGGTCCGCCCGTGTTCATGCCGAACAGATACAGCGTCAGGCAGCCCGACAGGACCGAGATGATCGTGAAGGAGACCGCGTAGTTGGAGAACGCCGACATGCGGCGGGCAAGAACCTGTGTGTAACCGAGCTGGGCCAGCCGCTCTTCGTCCGACAGCCCACTCACCATGGCGTCATCTGTCATGCCCCCAGCAATTCCCTCACCGGGGGCGTGACACACGTCACAACTTGGCCGAAACCCGACCGTGATCCGGGCGACCCGTCCTCATTCGGCCTGACCCCTGATGGGCGGGAGATGCCCGTCCGAGACCGCACCTTCGTATACCCGCACGTCATCGACGGCGCCGCGCAGATGTCCGCCCCAGCCGCCGTCCGCCGTCAGCTCGCGGCCCACCTGCAGACCACCCGTGGCCGACCAGGTGGAGGTGTAAGGCACCCGGGCCGCCATCTCGCCGTCCGCATACAGCCTGACCTCGTTCGCCGCGTTGTCGTAGGCCAGGGCCAGATAGTGGTCGTTGCCAGGGAGGACGGGCAGCCGCTCCGCCGTCAGCGTCGTCGTCTCCGCGCCCACCGCGTCCCCGTGCGCGAGCACCGCCTGCCAGCGCTGCAGCTCGCCCGAATAGCGCAGGGACACCACCGAATTGTGCTCGCCGGGCAAGGACAACGCGGTCATGTTCCGGCCTTGGGCCGCCTCGTCGATCCGTACCCGCACACCGACCGTGAAGCTGTCCGTCGTGTCCGCCACGGCACCGCCAGTAGCCGCGAAGTCGCCGTCGCCGTCCAGCTGAAGGTGGCCGGCGCCTGCCATCGGCGGCTCGGCCGGCAGGCAGTTCGGGTCCAGGTCGTCGCAGCCGGGCTCCGCGTGGAAGATCGTCGCGTCACCGCCGAGCATCAGCGGACTCCCACCGCCGTCCTCAGGGCTGCTGTCGCCGGTCGCCTCGTCGAGCGCCCAGTACCCCTTCTTCACGAGCCGCCTGGCAGCAGCCTCCAGGGCTTCGTCGGCGACGACGATCCGGTCCCACAGACGCACCTCGGCGAGAGCGCCCCGCCAGTTGTCGCCGGTCGCTGCAGCCGCCCGGCCGATCTGCAGGTCCCCGGTGCCGGAGCCCACAGGCGTGGCCACGTCCTCGGCGGTCGCGGCAAGCCGCCCGTTCACGTACAGGCTCGCGGTTCTCCGGACCGGGTCGTGCACACCGACCAGATGTGTCCACTCCCCTGTGTCAGCCGCCCCGCCCGTCACCCGCGCCGCACCCAGCCCGAACGACCAGTTGCCCTCTGAGTCCGTACCGAGCCGGGCTGCGCCCTGGCTCACCGCCGTCCTGGCCACAGTCGGCCCATCCGTCGCCTCGGGCCGCACCCACGCGCTCACCGAAAAGGCCGCATCGATGTCCACAGCAGGTGCGCCGCTCGTCAGATAGGCCGCTGCCGAGCCGTCCAGCTCGGCGGCGCCCGCCACTGCCGTCCGCTCAGGTCCCGACGCACCGAATCCGACACCGGCGCCGGCGGTCGCGGGTCTGCCGCCTGCAGAGGGAGCGGCCTCCGTTGCACCTGCCACATCGGCCAGCGTCCAGGCGGCCGCAGGCGTACGGCCGCGCGCCACGCGGAATGTGTACGACTCCTCGCCACTCGATCGGCCCGCCCGGTCGGCCGCCCGTACGGTCAGCGTCACCGGCCCGGACCTCGTCGGCATCCAGCGCAGGGTGGCGGGCCCGCCGGGCTCGTCCGGCCGAACGGTTCCTTGTACGCCGTAGGAGGTCTCGTAGACGTACGACACCACGTCGTCGGACGGCGAGTCGAACGTGAACGCGCCGTACACACCCACCCCGCCATGCGCATTGTCGTCGGCCGGATAGTCCGCCGAACCGACCGACGGCTTCTCGGGCGATACGGCGTCGTACACGAACTCACACGCCGTGCCGGTGCCGTCGGAACTCCAAGGTCCCCATCCGGTCCCGTCCGAGGCGCGCACGCGCCAAGTCACCGCGGTGGCCGACGGCACGTCGCCCGGGACGGTCCACATGAAAGGAGAGCCACTGAGCTTCGCGCCAGTGGTGCCTGTCCGTATCTGCGCAGCACCAGAAGCGTCCGTCCACGATGCCTCGAACTCCGCGCTCACCTGGCCACCGTCCGGGTCGCGGAGCACCGCGGACAGCCTCGGCCGGGTGTCGACATACGGCCGGTCCACCCCTGCTGCGCACGCGTCGTTCCCCGTCTTCAGCTCGGACAGCCGCGGCTGGGACGGTAACCGGTTCTCGGCCGCCGCAGCCGTCCACGGCACGACAGCCACAGCCGACGACGCGAGCACGGCCGCAAGCACGGCGCACCTCCACACATGACGAGTCAACGGATCCCCTCCCCCTCGGCCCGGCTCCCCACCGGGCTGGTCCACTGTCCCGAAGGTAACAGCGGTCACTGACAACGCGTCACCTCAATACACGCCGAAGGGCCCGTACGACCGAGTCGTACGGGCCCTTCTTGCTACCTCAGTCCTGCTGGATCAGTCGGTGTCAGCCGTTGCGCTTCCAGCGCGGCTTGTCGTCGCGGCGGCCGGTCGTGCCGGAGCCGGTGCCGCGGTGGTCGTCACGGCGGCCGAACGGGCGGTCGTGGCCGCCGGAGCGGAAGCCCGGGCGGTCGTCGCGACGGTCACGGTTGAACGGACGGTCGCTGCCCCGGTGGGTGGACGGACGGTCGCCCTGACGGTCGCGGTTGAAGCCGCCCGACTGACGGTCGTCGCGGTTGAAACCGCTCGAGGGACGGTCGTCGCGGCGGAAGCCACCGGAGGGACGCTCGTCACGGCGGTCGCGGTTGAAACCGCCCGTGGGGCGCTCGTCACGGCGGAAGCCACCGGAGGGACGCTCGTCACGGCGGTCGTCACGGCGGTCGTCGCGACGGTCGCGGTTGAAGCCGCCCGCGGGGCGCTCGTCACGACGCTCGAAGGAACGGCCACCACGGTCGTCACGGCGGTCGCGGTTGAAGCCGCCACGGTCGTCACGGTTGAAACCGCCACGGTCGTTGTCGCGGCGCTCGAACGAACGGCCACCACGGTCGTCGCGACGGTCGTCACGACGGAACCCGCCGCGGTCGCCGTCACGGCGGTCGCGGTTGAAGCCGCCACGGTCGTCACGGTTGAAACCACCGCGGTCGTTGTCGCGGCGCTCGAACGAACGGCCACCACGGTCGTCGCGACGGTCGTCACGACGCTCGTAGTTGCCCCGCTCGTCACGACGCTGACGCGGCTGCTCGTACGCGGGACGCTCGACGGGCTGCTCGGAGACCACGGTCTCGACCGGCGCCTCCGCCACGGTGTTCTGCTCCACGGTGTTCTGCTCCACGACCGCCTCGGCGGCCGCGACGACAGCCGCCTCGGGGTCCTCGCCGCGCTCACGCGCCACGCGGGCCACCAGACGGTCGGCCTCCTCGCGCAGCTCGGTCGCCCGGCGCTGCGCGCGCTCCAGCTCCTTGGTGAGCTGGGAGACCTCACGCTCGGCCTGCTGCGCCGCGTTGCCCGCGGACTCGGCCTGGACCTCCGTCATCGACCGGGCGCCGGTGATCTCGGCGACCTCCGGGTCGAAGGCGGCGCCGCCCTGGATGATGTGACGCCCGGCGTCGACGCCCGCGTCCTCCATCAGCCGGAAGATCTGACGGCGCTGGTGCGGCAGCGAGAGCGACACGACCGTGCCGGTGCGGCCGGCCCGCGCCGTACGGCCCGCGCGGTGCAGGTAGTCCTTGTGGTCGCCGGCCGGGTCCACGTTCAGGACCAGGTCGATGCCGTCGACGTGGATGCCGCGGGCGGCGACGTCGGTCGCGACGAGCGCGTTGACGTAGCCGTCCTTGAAGTCGGCCAGCGTGCGGGTGCGCGCGCCCTGGGTCATGCCGCCGTGCAGCGCGTCCGCCTTCACACCGGAGTCGCGCAGCTGCTCGGCGATCCGGTCGGCGCCGAGCTGGGTGCGGACGAAGATGATCGTGCGGCCCTTGCGGGAGGCGATCGCGGCGGTGACCGGCGCCTTGTCCTTGGGCTTCACGATGAGGATGTGGTGCGACATGGTCGTGACGTTGCCCTGGGCGCTGTCGACCTCGTGCGTGACCGGGTTGCTCAGGTAGCGCTTGACCAGCGTGGAGATCTCGTTCTCCATCGTGGCCGAGAACAGCATGCGCTGGCCGCCGGCCGGAATCTGGTCGAGCAGCTCGGTGACCTCGGGCAGGAAGCCCAGGTCTGACATCTGGTCGGCCTCGTCGAGGACGGCGATCTGCACGTTCTCGAGGGAGCAGGCGCCGCGGTTGATGATGTCGCGCAGCCGGCCCGGGGTGGCGACGAGGATGTCGACGCCGCGCTCCAGGGCGTAGATCTGGTTGCTCATCGACGTACCGCCGCAGACGACCTTCATCTTCAGGCCGAGGACGTCGCCGTAGGGCTGCAGCGCGTCCGCGACCTGCATCGCCAGCTCACGCGTCGGCGTGAGGATGACGGCGCGCGGCTTGCGCTTCTCGGTGTGCCCGCCGGCCAGCGTGGCCAGGGTCGGCAGACCGAAGGAGAGGGTCTTGCCGGAGCCGGTGCGGCCACGGCCGAGGATGTCCTTGCCGGCCAGGGCGTCCGGGATGGTCGCGGCCTGGATCGGGAAGGGGGTGGTCACGCCGTTCTGCGCGAGCTTGCGCACGACGCCCTCGGGGAGCCCGAGGTCGGCGAAGGTCGGCTCAAAGGACGCGGCGGAGTCGTCGACGGAGGCCTCTGCGGCTTCGGTCTCGACGACCGCGGTCTCGGTGAGCTCGATCGCCTCGTCGTTGCTCTCGGGCACGACGGCGTGATCAGTACTGGAAATGGACATGCGAATGCGAAACCTTCCGGAGTCTCGTCGGCACGCGCCCGTCAACTCCGTGTTCGCATTGCATTACGACCGCCTCTATGCGGTCCGCCACGGCTGGGGAGAGTACGCGCCACACGGCGCGCTCTGCGGTGGCGCCGGGCAAATGGGATCAAACGATCTACTACCATACGCACCCTTGCCTCCGAAGGCAAACTGAGCTCCATCACCGCAGCTCAGCAGCCATCTAGGCCCTGCACCCTGCCGTTCCGAGGCCCCGCCCCGAGTCGGCCTAAGGTCCTGTCCCGGACCGGCCAAGGGTGCCCTCCTAGGTCGGCGAACCCGCCTCGGGAGCCGCTTCCGGCGCCGCCTCCGGCGCGGGCTCCCGCTCCGCCAGCTGCGGCGCCGGCCCCCCGCCTCCCTCGTGCGCCGAGGCCGAAGGCTCGGCCACCGTCGGCGACGGCGACGGCGGCGGCGGAGGAGGCGGAGGCTCCGGCGAGGGCACGGGCGGCTCCGGGTCCGGCGAACGCGTGGGCGCCGTCGGCTGCGCCTTGGTCGGCGTCGACGCCCCCGGCTTCTCACTCGGCCCCGGCCGCGCCGCCCCCGCCGAGGCCGGCGCGCTCGCACCCGCCGACGGCGCGGCCGAAGCGGACGCCGACGCACTCGCCGTGCCCTTGTCGCCCTTCCCGTGCCCGTGCCTGTCGCCACCGCCCGCAGCGCCCAGCCCGGACCCGCGGCCCGCCCCCGCCGAGCCCCCGTCCGGCGCCTCACCGCCGTGCTGCCCCGCCGAATGCGACGGCTTGGCCCGGCCGCCCTCCTCGTCCCCCACGCTCATACAGCCGGCGGCCGCGGCGACGGCCAGAGCCGTCACGGCCAGACGAACGGGTACGTACAAGGGGCGCACGGGGCCACCTCCGCGGCAGGCGTAAGAGTCGACGTGCCCAACTCCCGCCGCCCACAAGAAGACACGCGCGGGACACGCACCCCCTGCCGGACGGCTCAGCCGTAACCGAGAGCGTGCAGCCGCGCGTCGTCGATGCCGAAGTGATGGGCGATCTCGTGCACCACCGTCACCTCGGTCTCCGCGACGACCTCCTCCCGTGACGCGCACATCCGCAGCGTCGGCCCCCGGTAGATCGTGATCCGGTCCGGCAGCACCCCGGCGTACCACTCACCGCGATCCGTCAGCGGCGTCCCCTCGTACAGCCCGAGCAGCTCCGGATCCTCCGCCGGCGGCTCGTCCTCGACGAACACCGCGACGTTGTCCATCAGCCGCGTCAACTCCGGCGGAATCCGGTCCAGCGCCTCGGCGACCAGTTCCTCGAACTCCTCGCGCGTCATCTCCAGCACAGACCCCATTGTCCGGTACGACCCCGACGTACGGAGGGCATGAACCGTCCGCATACCAGCGCCCGGACCGGGGCATACGGCACCAATGGCCCGCGTCCGCGTCCCCGCCGCAGCCCTGAACCGCCTCAAGCCCACCCAGCGCAGGAACCGCAAGAACCGCAGGATCCCCGCTCTCGAACTCGCCGCCCGCCCCAACCCCTGGGCCCGCGCCCTCGGCATGACCGCCGTCGTCCTCCTCGGCGCCTGGCTCGGCCTGCTGATCGTCGGCGACGTCCGCGTCCCCGTCGGCCCCATGGACACGACCATGACCCTGCGCCCGTCCGTCACCGGCGGCACGAAGATCAACGTCTCCCCGCTCGGCGCGCTCTCCCTGGACAGCCACCACGCCCCCGTGCGCCTCGACGTGAACGTCGACCAACTCGACCCCGTCCGCTCCCAGGCCCTCGTCGACCACCCCGAGCGCCTCTCGGGCCTCCAGGACGAGGTCGCCCACGACGTCGAGCACGGCACCCTCGACCTCGCCGTCCGCTCCTGCGTCGCCGTCGTCTCCGGCGCCACCGCCCTCGGCCTCGCCGTCTACCGCCGCCCCCGCCGCGCCCTCGCCGCCGGCGGCCTCGCCTTCACCCTCCTGGCCGCCTCGGGCGCGACCGCGTACGCCACCTGGAACCCCAACTCGGTGCTGGAGCCGCGGTTCTCGGGCCTGCTGTCCTCCGCGCCCTCCCTCGTCGGCAACGCGCGCAACATCGTCACCGAGTTCGACGTCTACCAGCAGGAACTCGCCCGCCTGGTCACCAACGTGACCAAGCTCTACGACGTCACCTCCACGCTCCCCGCCTACCAGCCGGACCCGACGACCGTGCGCGTCCTGCACGTCTCCGACATCCACCTCAACCCCGCGAGCTGGAAGATCATCGCCTCGCTCGTCGAGCAGTACAAGGTCAACGTGATCGTCGACTCCGGCGACACCATGGACCACGGCACGGCCGCCGAGAACGGCTTCCTGGACCCCATCGCCACGCTGGGCGCGCCCTACGTCTGGGTCAGGGGCAACCACGACTCCCTCCTCACCCAGCGCTACCTGCAGCGCATGAAGAACGTGCACGTCCTCGACGACGGCCGCGCGGTCAACCTCGCCGGACTGCGCTTCGCCGGCATCGGCGACCCCCAGTTCACCCCCGACCGCTCCACCGTGCCGGGCGCCGACCAGACGCAGGAGGCGGCGGGCGCGCGCCTCGCCCAGGCTCTGCGCGCCCAGAAGGCCGTCGGCACCCCGGCCGACGTGGCCATCGCCCACGAGCCGTCCGCCGCCCGCGGCACGGACGGCGAGGTGCCACTCGTCCTGGCCGGCCACCTCCACCACGAGCAGACGGAGGTCATGAAGAAGGGCACCCGGCTGCGCGTCGAGGGCTCGACCGGCGGCAGCGGCCTCCGCGCCGTCGAGGGCAAGTACCCCGACCCCATCGAGGCGTCGATCCTCTACTTCGACCGCGACACCCGCCGCCTCCAGGCCTGGGACGAGATCAAGCTCGGCGGCCTGGGCCTGACGACGGCCGAGGTCAGCCGCCACCTCCCGAAGGAGAACCAGCCCGGCGCCGCCCCGTCCCCCAGCCCCTCACCCACTCCCTCGCCCGCCCCACCCCTCACCCCGTCCGGAACCGCCCCCGAATCCGCCCCCACAACACCCTCCCGGACCTCCGCCAGGACGGCCCCGTAAACCGTTTTGGCGATACCCGCCGCCATCCCATATGCTCATGACGTCCCCGACGCGCTGAGAAGCGCCCAGGCGGGCCGATAGCCCTCATCGTCTAGCGGCCTAGGACGCCGCCCTTTCAAGGCGGTAGCACGGGTTCGAATCCCGTTGGGGGCACGCAACACCGTGTGCGACACTGTCGTACGCAACAGCTTGGTCCTGTGGAGCAGTTTGGAGTGCTCGCCACCCTGTCAAGGTGGAGGCCGCGGGTTCAAATCCCGTCAGGACCGCTGAGGTTTCACGTGAAACCTCGTGGCTGGGTAGCTCAGTTGGTACGAGCGATCGCCTGAAAAGCGATAGGTCGCCGGTTCGACCCCGGCCCCAGCCACAAGAACGAGAACCCCCTCCGGGAAACTGGAGGGGGTTTTCGGCGCTCCGCGTCAGGCGAGGTGGCCCCAAAAGCGCTCGCCCAGTCTTTCGCCAAGATGAGATCCTGGATCGCGTATGTCTACGCACCCCGCCCCCGGCGCCCCCGCTCCGGGTACTCCCGCCCTCGGTACTCCCGCCCTCGGTACTCCCGCCCTCGGTACTCCCGCCCTCGGTACTCCCGCCCTCGGCGCTCTCGCTCCCCGCCTGGCCGAGCTGTCCCTGCGCGACGCGCATCGGCTCGGGCGCAGGCTCGAAGGCGCGCGCCGGATCCGCAAGCCGGAGGCCCGTGCCGCCGTCCTCGCCGAGATCGAGGCGGAGGTCGCGCAGGTCGAGGAGCGGATGGCGCTGCGGCGCGGCCGTGTGCCGACCGTGTCGTATCCCGAGCAGCTTCCGGTCAGCCAGAAGAAGGACGAGATCGCGGCCGCCATCCGTGATCACCAGGTCGTGATCGTCGCCGGTGAGACCGGGTCCGGCAAGACGACCCAGATTCCGAAGATCTGTCTCGAGCTGGGGCGCGGCGTCCGCGGCATGATCGGGCACACCCAGCCCCGTCGTATCGCCGCCCGTACGGTCGCCGAGCGGGTCGCGGAGGAGCTCAGGACGCCACTCGGGGAGGCCGTCGGCTGGAAGGTGCGGTTCACCGACCAGGTGAACCCGGACGCCACCTTCGTGAAGCTGATGACGGACGGCATCCTCCTCGCGGAGATCCAGACCGACCGTGAGCTGCGCGCCTACGACACGATCATCATCGATGAGGCCCACGAGCGGTCCCTCAACATCGACTTCCTGCTGGGCTACCTCGCCCAGCTGCTGCCCCGCCGTCCGGATCTCAAGGTCGTCATCACCTCCGCGACCATCGACCCGGAGCGTTTCTCCCGGCACTTCGGCGACGCCCCGATCGTCGAGGTCAGCGGGCGGACATACCCGGTGGAGGTCCGTTACCGGCCGCTCCTCGAAGAGGACTCCGACGACGCCGACCGCGACCAGATCACCGCCATCTGCGACGCGGTCGAGGAGCTCCAGGCCGAGGGGAAGGGCGACATCCTCGTCTTCCTCTCCGGTGAGCGGGAGATCCGCGACACCGCGGACGCGCTCGAGAAGAAGAAGTACCGGTTCACCGAAGTGCTGCCGCTCTACGCCCGGCTGTCGCACGCCGAGCAGCACCGGGTGTTCCAGCCGCACACAGGTCGCAGGATCGTTCTGGCCACGAACGTGGCCGAGACATCGCTGACCGTCCCGGGCATCAAGTACGTCATCGACCCCGGCTTCGCCCGCATCAGCCGCTACAGCCATCGCACCAAGGTCCAGCGGCTGCCGATCGAGCCCATCTCGCAGGCCAGCGCCAACCAGCGCAAGGGCCGCTGCGGCCGTACCAGCGACGGCATCTGCATCCGCCTGTACGACGAGGACGACTTCCTGGCCCGTCCGGAGTTCACGGACGCGGAGATCCTCCGTACGAACCTGGCGAGCGTCATCCTGCAGATGACCGCGGCCGGCCTCGGCGAGATCGAGAAGTTCCCGTTCATCGACCCGCCGGACCACCGCAACATCCGCGACGGCGTTCAGCTGCTCCAGGAGCTGGGGGCGCTCGACCCGGCCCAGAAGGATCCCCGCAAGCGACTGACGCAGACCGGCCGCAAGCTGGCCCAGCTGCCCGTCGACCCCCGCCTGGCCCGGATGGTCCTGGAAGCCGACAAGAACGGCTGTGTGCGCGAGGTCATGGTCATAGCCGCCGCGCTGTCCATCCAGGACCCGCGCGAGCGCCCTGCCGACAAGCAGACGCAGGCCGACCAGCAGCACGCCCGCTTCAAGGACGAGACCAGCGACTTCCTCGCCTACCTCAACCTGTGGCGGTACGTCCACGAGCAGCAGAAGGAGCGCGGCTCCTCCTCCTTCCGACGTATGTGCAAGCAGGAGTACCTGAACTTCCTGCGCATCCGTGAGTGGCAGGACATCTACACGCAGCTGCGCACGGTCGCCAAGCAGATGGGGATCCATCTGAACGAGGCTGTGTCCGATCAGGGGGCTCCGCCCCCGGGCGCGGCCGAGCAGAACGTCCACGTCTCCCTCCTCGCCGGTCTGCTCTCGCACATCGGCATGAAGGACGTGAAGGACGGCAACAAGAACGAGTACCTGGGCGCGCGCAGCGCCAAGTTCGCGATCTTCCCGGGTTCGGCCCTGTTCAAGAAGCAGCCGCGCTTCGTGATGTCCGCCGAGCTGGTGGAGACGAGCCGGCTGTGGGCCCGCGTCAACGCGAAGATCGAGCCGGAGTGGGTCGAGCCGCTCGCCGGGCATCTCCTGAAGCGGACGTACAGCGAGCCGCGCTGGGAGAAGGACCAGGCGGCCGTGATGGCGGACGAGAAGGTCACGCTGTACGGCGTGCCGATCATCGCCCAGCGGAAGGTCAACTACGGCCGGATCGACCCGGAGACCTCGCGCGAGCTGTTCATCCGCAACGCGCTGGTCGAGGGCGACTGGCGCACGCACCACAAGTTCTTCGCCGACAACCGCCGCCTCCTCAGCGAGGTCGAGGAGCTGGAGCACCGGGCCCGGCGCCGGGACATCGTCGTCGACGACGACACCCTGTTCGACTTCTACGAACAGCGGGTGCCCGAACACGTGGTGTCCGGCGCGCACTTCGACTCGTGGTGGAAGCACAAGCGGCATGAGCAGCCCGACTTCCTGGACTTCGAGCGGGAGATGCTCATCCGGGAGTCGGCGGAGGCGGTCACGAAGGCCGACTATCCGGACTCGTGGCGGCAGGGTCCGCTGAAGTTCCGGGTCACGTACCAGTTCGAACCGGGCGCGGACGCCGACGGCGTGACGGTCCACATCCCGCTCCAGGTCCTCAACCAGGTGACGGGCGACGGTTTCGACTGGCAGATCCCCGGCCTGCGCGCGGAGGTCGTCACGGAGCTGATCCGTTCCCTCCCGAAGCCGATCCGCCGCAACTACGTGCCGGCGCCGAACTTCGCGCAGCGTTTCCTGGACCAGGCGGTGCCTCTCCAGGAGCCGCTCACCACGGCGATGGCCCGCGACCTGAAGCGCATGGTCGGCGTCCCGTTCGAGGCGGAGGACTTCGACTGGTCGCGGCTCCCGGACCATCTGAAGATCACCTTCCGGATCGTCGACGAGCGGCGCCGCAAGCTGGCCGAGGACAAGGACCTGGAGTCGTTGAAGCTCCGGCTGAAGCCGAAGGCGAGGCAGGCGATCTCTCAGGCGGCCGCGGCCACCGCCGAACGGCAGGGCGGTGAGTCCCTGGAGCGTTCGGGCCTGACGGACTGGACGATCGGCGCACTCACCCGCGTCTTCGAGACCCGTCGCGCCGGCCAGCCGGTGAAGGCGTACCCGGCGCTGGTCGACGACGGCGACACGGTCTCCGTACGCCTTTTCGACACGGAGGCGGAGCAGGCGGAGGCGATGTGGAAGGGCACGCGTCGGCTGATCCTGCGCAACATCCCGGTCAACCCGGCAAAGTTCGCATCCGAGAAGTTGACGAACGCCCAGAAGCTCGCGCTGTCCGCGAATCCGCACGGTTCCATCCAGGCGCTGTTCGACGACTGCGCGATGGCGGCTGCGGACCGGCTGATCGCCGACTTCGGCGGGCCGGCGTGGGACGAGGAGTCGTACCGAAAGCTGTACGACAAGGTGCGCGCGGAGATCGTCGACATGACGGTGCGGACGGTCGGACAGGTGCAGCAGGTCCTGGCCGCCTGGCAGGCCTGTGAGCGCCGCCTGAAGGGCGTACGCAGCCCCGTGCTGCTGGCAAACCTGACGGACGTGCGGGGGCAGCTGGACGGCCTCGTGAAGCCGGGCTTCGTGACCTGGGCGGGCCTGCGCCGGCTCCCCGACCTGATGCGCTACCTGGTGGCTGTGGACCGGCGGCTGCAGCAGATGCCGACCGGCGTGCAGCGGGACACCAGCCGCATGGAGAAGGTCCACGAGATGCAGGACGAGTACGCCTGGCTGCTGGAACAACTCCCGCAGGGCCGGCCGGTCCCCTCCTCGGTGCTGGACATCCGCTGGATGATCGAGGAGCTCCGGGTCAGCTACTTCGCCCACGCCCTGGGCACGGCGTACCCCGTCTCCGACAAGCGGATCGTGAAGGCGATCGACGCGGCGGCGCCGTGACGGCTGCTGTACTCAGCGTGAGTTCGACCAGCGGGCTCACCCTCCTGTACAGTCCTTCTCGCAGCGCAACGCAACATCAAGTGCCGCAAAACCTGGTCCTGTGGAGCAGTTTGGAGTGCTCGCCACCCTGTCAAGGTGGAGGCCGCGGGTTCAAATCCCGTCAGGACCGCAGTGAACGAACGAGGCCCGCATCCCGCACCGGGAAGCGGGCCTTCTTCATACCCACACCCCGCATCAACCCGCTCACCACCCTGCCAAGGCGGAGGCCGCGCCCGCGGCGCAGCCGCAATCGGGCACAGCAAATCCCGTCAGGACCGCAGTGAACGAACGAGGGCCCGCATCCCACACCGGGAAGCGGGCCTTCTTCGTGCAGCAGAGCCCGGATCTTCGGATTCGGGCTCTGCTGTGTCCTGGGTCGCGCCCTTGACGGCGTCACATTGGGCCGGTACCCAGATCTCAGGGCCCGTTCCCGCGTGGCCCCCATGGAGGTGGGGTATGGCGGCATCGGTCAGGCACGAGACGCGGGCGCTGCTCCGCGCGCATCTGTCGGCCGCGTCGTCCTACGGGCATCTGACCCGCCACTGCCCGATCTGCCACCGCTTACAGCGGCTGGCGATGGACGGCGCCACACGGGGCGCCCAGGCCCCCGAGGGAGCCGTCGAGGGGGAGAGTCCGTCCACGGCGTGACCGGCACCGCGTGACCCGCCGCTCCGGTCCCGGCCTCGGCCCCGCCCAACCTCCTTTAGCGCACATGAGTCAGAGGCAACAAGGCCCCTGACATGTGACGGGTGTCACCGCATGAGTTTTGAAAACATGGGTTCTTACCCCTCTCCTACAACTGGTCAATTTTATATGTGCAATTGCACCACTCGGGAGGATGTCCGGAGGAAGTCCGATGGATGCCCCCAGGAACCCTCCCAGAGCCTCCCCAGAGTCCGACAAGGTCGATCACAGAGCCACCTGATACGACCCGACGAGGGGGCTCGAGTCGCCTCAAGCGCACAAAAAAGATCGCGCTGGACCCGGCGGAGTCCAGCGCGATCGACGACGTTCCCAGTGGGCGAGGGGCCTGTTGGGGCAGGACCCACGTCGCTTGGAGCTGCGTTTCGGGCGTCCGAACAGGTTGGGGGACCTGACGTGTTGCCCGGTTATTCAGTTGTTCAGGCCTCGCTGCGCTGCTGCGGGATGCCCGCAAGCAGTGCGCGGACCTCGGCCTCGCGATAACGGCGGTGTCCGCCGAGCGTACGAATCGACGTGAGCTTGCCGGCCTTCGCCCACCGCGTGACCGTCTTCGGGTCCACGCGGAACATGGTGGCGACCTCAGCCGGGGTCAGCAGCGGCTCAGCATCAGGGGTGCGAGCGGTCATGAGCGGCCTCCTCGGGAGAACCGAACCTTCTCGGTTCTTTCCTCTAAATTCTGCACCTTGACCCGCGTTGCCCGAAATGGCGGACGCGAGTCGAGTCGGTTATAGGACGAACGGCTTGTCCTCGGCACTACAACTACACCATCTGTCCAGCCGCGTCGGCCAAACCGATGGAATTGCCCCCCAGGTGTTCATCGGCGACGGAAGCCGATGGACCATGCCATAGCGGACAGTCACGCCACTGTGACGATCAGTCACAGTGGCGATCAGGAGACACGAGACCCCCCAAAGCGTGCAATACCGAGATTTCCCCCCACAGTGGAGCATAAGTAGGCGGAGGAGCCCTCCCCGGACTCCTTGTCCTATTTTGGCACGAGGAGGGGCAAGCGGCGCAAGGGCCGTGTACGTGCGGTCCGTCACCCTTGCGACAAAAGCCCGGATCGGGACCTACGTCCCGTCAGTTCCGTGAAGTGCGGTTGACGGTACGCTGTCCGACCGCTCCATGGCCGTGACGTACGTCACTTATGAAAGCGCTGTCGCACCTGTCACATCGTCAGTTCACAGCGGCCGAAGGTCAAAGCGGAGGCCCAGCCCGGTTCGCGGGGCCGGCTGGCGGGGTCGACTCAGTTCGCGGAGCGTCGGTCCCGTACGGACCGCCACCGCTCCACGAGCCGCGCGTACGCCTCGCCGGCCGCCGCACCGTCCCCGAGCCGCAGTGCCTCGATGCCCTCGGCCACGTCCTTCGCCGAGTGGTCGTCCTCCAGCTCGCCGGCCGGCAGCACGTGCACCAGGCCGCCGTAATCCAGTTCCACCAGCGAACGCGGGTGGAACTCCTCCAGCCAGCGCCCGACGTCCAGCAGGCCGTCGATCAGCGGCCCCTCGTCCATGGCGTCCTTCAGCGTGCGCAGCGACCGGGCCACCCTGCGGCGCGCCTGCACCATCGGCGTGCGGTAGCGCAGCACAGGGGCCACCTCCGCCGTCCCCTTGCCGTACTCCCGCTCCTCGTCGGAGACGAGGACGAACCAGTTGAGGGGCACCTGCCAGGCGGCCGTACGGATCCACGGGCGGGCGTCGGGGTTGCGTGCCAGCCACCGCTCGCGGTCCTTGGCCGCCTGCAGACGGACGACCTCGGGGAGCGCGGCCTCCAGGACCGGCCGGGGCAGCTCCTCGGCCAGCTCGCCCAGCGCCAGCCAGCCGCGCAGCCGGGTGCGCCAGGGGCAGACGCAGAGCACGCCGTCCACCTCGGTCACGAACGCGTCGCCGCTCTCCTGCACCGGCACCGCGACCGGCGGGGTGGGCAGCAGGTCGGCCAGCGCGCGACGCAGCTCGTCCTGGTAGGAGGGGAGCTCGGGGCGGCGGGCGTAGTTCGCCCAGTGGGTGCGTTCGGGCTCGGGGAAGGCGGCCAGCGGCTCGTACACGCGCAGATAGACCGCGTACGGAACGATCACCGAGGACACCTTGGGCACGCCTGCTCCCTCCCCCTTCGGCCGACAAGAAAACCCTTCAAATCGTCGCACGGCGGTACTTCGCGAGAAGGTGATCCCCGACACTGCGAGATCGGCGGGCCACGCAGGCTCTACGCTCGGACCACAGGCCCCGCCACCCTTACGGTGCCTTCGCCCCGACCGCCGCTAGTTACCCGGGAGTCACTACCGTGACCGACGTATCCGGCGCACCTGCTGACGTACTGCACACCCTGTTCCACTCGGATCAGGGGGGCCATGAGCAGGTCGTGCTCTGCCAGGACCGCGCCAGTGGCCTCAAGGCCGTCATCGCGCTCCACTCCACCGCTCTGGGCGCTGCCCTCGGCGGCACCCGTTTCTATCCGTACGCGACCGAGGCGGAGGCCGTCGCCGACGCCCTGAACCTCGCGCGCGGGATGTCGTACAAGAACGCCATGGCCGGTCTGGACCACGGCGGCGGCAAGGCCGTGATCATCGGCGATCCCGGCACGATCAAGACCGAAGCGCTGCTGCTCGCGTACGGCCGTTTCGTGGCCTCGCTCGGCGGGCGGTACGTGACCGCCTGCGACGTCGGCACATACGTGGCCGACATGGACGTCGTGGCGCGCGAGTGCCGCTGGACGACCGGCCGCTCGCCGGAGAACGGCGGCGCCGGCGACTCGTCCGTGCTGACGGCCTTCGGCGTCTACCAGGGCATGCGGGCCTCCGCTCAGCACCTGTGGGGCGACCCGTCGCTGCGGGACCGCAGGGTCGGCATCGCGGGCGTCGGCAAGGTCGGCCACCACCTCGTGGAGCACCTGCGCGGCGAGGGCGCGGAGGTCGTGATCACGGACGTCCGCGAGGACGCCGTGCGCCGGATCCTCGACCGGCACCCGCAGGGGGTGACGGCGGTGGCCGACACCGCGGCACTGATCCGCGTCGACGGGCTCGACATCTACGCGCCCTGCGCGCTCGGCGGGGCACTCGACGACGTCTCGGTGCCGGTGCTGACCGCCCGGATCGTCTGCGGTGCGGCCAACAACCAGCTCGCCCACCCGGGCGTGGAGAAGGACCTCGCCGACCGCGGGATCCTCTACGCGCCGGACTACGTGGTGAACGCCGGCGGGGTCATCCAGGTCGCCGACGAGCTGCACGGGTTCGACTTCGAGCGGTGCAGGGCGAAGGCCGCGAAGATCTTCGATACGACGCTGGACATCTTCGCACGTGCGAAGGAGGACGGGATTCCGCCGGCCGCGGCGGCCGACCGGATCGCCGAGCAGCGGATGCACGAGGCGGCCCAGGCGCGCGGCTGGTGACGTTCCGGTAAGGGCTCCAGGAGGACCCGTCCGAGGGTTTCGGCGGTACCGGCTGGTGGAAAGTTAGAGAGAACTCTCACTCTTCCCGGCGGGTCGGCCGCCGATAAGTGGTTAAAATCGCCACTGACCAGCGAGGACGGGTCGCCTGAAAGGTGCTGTGCAGACGCGCGTGCTACGGGCGACGTACCGTACGGGCGTGGGCTCAGGTACCGTGGGAGCCCTACGACGGGCTCTCTATGGAGAGACCGTCCTGGATCATGAACGCGTGTCAACCTGGGGCCGTCGAGCCCCGTCGTTGAGGGGGTCGAGCCATGGGGCGCGGCCGGGCCAAGGCCAAGCAAGCGAAGGTCGCCCGCCAGCTGAAGTACAACAGCGGCGGGACGGATCTCTCACGCCTGGCCGAAGAGCTGGGCGCATCGCCATCGAATATTCCGCCGAACGGTCAACCGTTCGAGGACGATGACGATGACGATGAGCAGGACGACCCGTACGCACGGTACGCCGAGCTGTACGGGGCGGACGACGACGAGGATGACGGCGAGGACTCCTCGCAACACCGTCGCGGCGCTTGACCTTGTACTGAGCACCCACCCGGTCGGTGACTTCGGTCACCGACCGGGCCTTGTGCTGCCTACTCGGTCCACCCGGCCCGGCCGGTCGGCTCAGCTCGCGTAGTCGCCGACCAGTTCGGCTCCCGTGGTGTGCGCCCCGCGCTCGGTGATCTCGCCGGCGATCCAGGCGTCGACCCCGCGGTCGGCCAGTGTCGCCAGGGCCACGTCCGCCGACTCCTCGGGCACGATCGCCATCATGCCGACGCCCATGTTCAGGGTCTTCTCCAGCTCCAGGCGTTCCACGGAGCCGGTCCTGCCGACGAGGTCGAAGATCGGGTCCGGGGTCCAGGTGGAGCGGTCCACGGTCGCGTGCAGCGCGTCCGGGATCACACGGGCCAGGTTGGCCGCGAGGCCGCCGCCGGTGATGTGCGAGAAGGCGTGCACGTCCGTCGTGCGGGTGAGGGCCAGACAGTCCAGGGAGTAGATCTTGGTGGGCTCCAGGAGCTCCTCGCCGAGGGTGCGGCCCAGCTCGTCGATCCGCGCGTCGAGGGAGAGGCCCGCCTGGTTCAGCAGGACGTGCCGGACCAGGGAGTACCCGTTCGAGTGGAGACCGGAGGACGCCATGGCGATCACCGCGTCACCCGTGCGGATGCGATCCGGGCCGAGCAGCCGGTCGGCCTCCACGACGCCCGTACCGGCGCCGGCGACGTCGAAGTCGTCCTCACCCAGGAGGCCGGGGTGCTCGGCCGTCTCGCCGCCGACCAGGGCGCAGCCGGCCAGCACACAGCCCTCGGCGATGCCCTTGACGATGGCGGCGACCCGCTCGGGGTGGACCTTGCCGACGCAGATGTAGTCGGTCATGAACAGCGGCTCCGCGCCGCACACCACGATGTCGTCCATGACCATGGCGACCAGGTCGTGGCCGATCGTGTCGTACACGCCGAGCCGGCGCGCGATGTCGACCTTGGTGCCGACGCCGTCGGTGGCGGAGGCGAGGAGCGGGCGTTCGAAGCGCTTGAGGGCGGAGGCGTCGAAGAGGCCGGCGAAGCCGCCGAGGCCGCCGAGGACCTCGGGGCGCTGCGTCTTCTTCACCCACTCCTTCATCAGCTCCACGGCGCGGTCGCCCGCTTCGATGTCGACGCCGGCAGCCGCGTAGGAAGTACCGGAAGGAGTGCCCGTCGGCGGAACCGACTGATCAGAAGCAGCAGACATTGCCTGGGATCTTTCGGGTTGGTGATACGTACGAGGCTTACGGGCGACGGATCGCGTCGGCCGCGGCCGTGGCTGCGGGACCGGCCGCCAGCTCGGTCTCCAGCAGCTGCTTGCCGAGCAGCTCCGGGTCCGGGAGCTCCATCGGGTACTCGCCGTCGAAGCAGGCGCGGCACAGGTTCGGCTTGGCGATGGTGGTCGCCTCGATCATGCCGTCGATGGAGATGTAGGCGAGGGAGTCGGCGCCGAGCGAGGTGCCGATCTCGTCGATCGTCATGCCGTTGGCGATGAGCTCCGCGCGGGTGGCGAAGTCGATGCCGAAGAAGCACGGCCACTTCACGGGCGGCGAGGAGATCCGGATGTGGACCTCGGCCGCGCCCGCCTCGCGAAGCATCCGCACCAGGGCCCGCTGGGTGTTGCCGCGAACGATCGAGTCGTCCACGACCACCAGGCGCTTGCCCTTGATGACTTCCTTCAGCGGGTTCAGCTTGAGGCGGATGCCGAGCTGGCGGATGGTCTGCGAGGGCTGGATGAACGTCCGGCCGACGTAGGCGTTCTTCACCAGGCCGGCGCCGAAGGGGATGCCGGAGGCCTCCGCGTAGCCGATGGCGGCCGGGGTGCCGGACTCCGGGGTCGCTATGACCAGGTCGGCCTCGACGGGCGCTTCCTTGGCGAGCTTGCGGCCCATCTCCACGCGGGAGAGGTACACGTTCCGGCCGGCGATGTCGGTGTCCGGGCGGGCCAGGTACACATACTCGAAGACACAGCCCTTGGGCTTCGCGTCCGCGAAGCGGGAGGTGCGCAGGCCGTTCTCGTCGATGGCGATGAACTCGCCGGGCTCGATCTCACGGACGTAGGCGGCGCCGCAGATGTCGAGGGCGGCGGACTCGGAGGCGACGACCCAGCCGCGCTCCAGGCGGCCGAGGACCAGCGGACGGATGCCCTGCGGGTCACGGGCGGCGTAGAGGGTGTGCTCGTCCATGAAGACGAGGGAGAAGGCGCCCTTGACCTGCGGGAGGATCTGGTGGGCGGCTTCCTCGATGGTCAGCGGCTTGCCGTCCGCGTCCTCCTGGGCGGCCAGCAGGGCCGTCAGCAGGTCGGTGTCGTTGGTGGCCGCCACGCGAGGCGTACGGCCGCCTTCCTTCTTCGGGAGGCCGGCGACCATCTCGGCGAGCTGCGCCGTGTTGACCAGGTTGCCGTTGTGGCCGAGCGCGATCGAACCGTGCGCGGTGGCGCGGAACGTCGGCTGCGCGTTCTCCCACACGGAGGCTCCGGTGGTCGAGTAGCGGGCGTGTCCGACCGCGATATGGCCCTGGAGCGAACCGAGCGAGGTCTCGTCGAAGACCTGCGAAACGAGCCCCATGTCCTTGAAGACGAGGATCTGGGAGCCGTTGCTGACCGCGATTCCCGCGGATTCCTGGCCTCGATGCTGGAGGGCGTAGAGCCCGAAGTAAGTGAGCTTGGCGACCTCTTCACCGGGAGCCCAGACTCCGAAGACGCCACAAGCGTCCTGGGGGCCTTTCTCGCCGGGGAGCAGATCATGACTGAGTCGACCGTCACCACGTGGCACGCCTCCGAGTGTAGGCGAGGTCGACCACTGGTCCGAATTGGGGAATGCGACTGTGACATGCGGGCACAGTGCGGCCGTGTACTGCGCTAAGGGGTCAGCCAGCCGCGGTCGCGTCCCAGGTGGTCCCGTTTTCGCTGGTCAGAGACAGGGAGCGCTGATTGATCTCCTACGTGACCTTGCCGGCGAAGAGCTTCAGGAACTCCTCCTCCGCCTTCATGAGTGAGCCGTCGCACATCCTCCGGGTGGTCGCCGCGCTGCCCAAAGTGATAGTGCCGTCGCTGGCTGTCCCCTCAGCAGAAACGTTGTTGCAACCGGCCTTGCCGTGGACGGTTCCTTGCTTCTCGTCGAAGACGAGAAGCAAGGAACCGTCGGGCAGCGGGGGAGGCTGCGGCGCTCCCGGAGTCGGTTTCGGTGTCGCCGTCGCTGCTGGTACTGGTACTGGTGCTGGTCTCGGTGAGGCCGAGTGCGTTAAACGTCCATCTGGTGCTGAAGAGGGGGGCGGCCTTCTCCTAGGAGAGGTGGATGGTGTCGCCGGACTTGGTGGTGATTGTGAGAGCGCTCCCACCCTTGGCGCCGGTGTCGGTCTTGGCGATGAGGGTGCCGGAGGCGAGCGCCTTGGAGAGGGCGGTCTCGAAGGTCATCCGATCGCCGACACACCCCTTCTCGGTCGGCTGGACCTCGGAGAGGTCGATGGCATCGCCGTCGATCTTGGCGGTGGCCCCGAAGCCGTTGCAGCCGTAGTTGCCGCTGACTTTGCCACTCTTGTCGATCTTCAGGAACGCGCCGGCGGGGGCGGTGCTCTTCTTGCCGTCGACGGTGAGGTCGTCGACGACCCAGTGAACACCGGTGACCCCGGCGCCGGCGGAGGTTCCCGCCCCCGTCCCCGTCCCGGCCCCAACGGTCTGGCTGCCGCCACCACTCTTCTCACTGCCGCAGGCGGCGGCGAGGGGGAGGAGGCTCAGGGTCAGGACGGCGAGGCTCACGCTGGTCAGTCGCTGCTTGTTCATGATCCTGTGACGGAGGGGGTGGGTGGGCGGTTCCTGTCCGGCTGCGTTTTTGGGGTACGAATTTTCGAGCCGCGGTTTGTGTGCGTGGAGGCGGGTTCCCGGACCGAGGTGCCGTCAGGCCATGAGGGGCAGGAGCCCTCCGAGGTCGGCGCGTTCGCCGCTCGCGCTGACCTGGGCCTTGTCGAGGGCGTCGGCCCACTGGACCCGGCCTGTGGCCAGCCGGATCCAGGTCAGCGGGTCGGTCTCCACGACGTTGGGCGGGGTACCACGGGTGTGCCTCGGCCCCTCGACGCACTGCACCACGGCGTACGGCGGGATCCGGACCTCGGTCGAACCTCCGGGCGCCTTGGCGGCGAGGGCGTCGGCGAGGAGGCGGGTGCAGGTGGCCAGCGCCTGCTTGTCGTACGGGATGTCGAGGCCCGGGACGGCGTCGTTCAGGTCGTCGGTGTGGACGACGAGTTCGACGGTGCGGGTGACGAGGTAGTCGGCGAGGGTGATGGCACCGGTGCGGGCGGCGAGGAGGCGGTCGCCGGGGGCGGCGGCGAGGGCCTCGGTGAGCCGTTCCTCGGTGCGGGCGTAGAGGGCCTTCAGGGCGTTCCGGTCGGGGTGGGCGGCCGCGAGGTCCAGGGTGTCGTCGGAGATCCCGGCGGCTCGGACGGCGGTGGCGAACGGCCAGTCCAGGAGGGCGAGCTCGGCCTTCGGGGGTTCGGGCCGGTCGAGGTTGCGGCTGACGGTCTCCACCGCCATGGTGACGTGCGCGGCCAGGTCCCGGACGGTCCAGCCCGCCAGCCGCGTGGGCAGGGCGAGTTGCTCGGGGGTGAGCGTGCTCACGGCTTCCCGTACGTTCCCGAACTGGGTGAGGACCGCGGCGCGGATCTTGGCGGGGTCGTACGTGCGGGCACGCTTCTTGGCCGGAGGCATGGCTGGGAGCCTAGGGCCTGTCCGGCGCAGCCGTCAGCCTGCACCGGACCGTCACGCCTTGCGGGCGTAGTCCCCCAGCCCCTGCTCCACCAGCGCGAAGGCGCGGGCTGCCCGTTCGGGGGCGTCGGCGGCGATCGCCTCCAGGCTCTCGCCGGCGTCGTGGCGGGCGTGATGCTCCTCGATCAGGGCGTTGCGGGCGGCGCTCAGCATGGCCGCGGCGACCGTGGCGAGCATCGGATCGCCGGTCTCCTCGGCTAGCAGGGCGGCCAGCGCACGGGTGCCCTTCTGGGCGGCGAGGAAGGCACGCTCCATCAACACCGGGGTTTCCATGACTAGTTGGCGCACCTGGCGGGCGAAGGGCTCGCTGTGCAGACCGACGGCCGGATCGCGGGCCTCGACCATCTCGAGGAAGTGCCGACGCACGGCTTCCACCGCCGACTCCCCGGGACCCCGCTCGCGTACGGCCCGCGCCGCGTCCCAGAAGTGGTCCTCGACGGGCCGGAAGACCAGGTCGTCCTTGGTCCCGAAGTAGTTGAAGACGGTCATCTTGGAGACCTCGGCCGCGTCGGCGATCTCCTGCACCGAGACGTTGTCGAAGCCCTTCTCGGCGAACAGGGCGACCGCGGTGCGGTAGATCCGTTTCCCCGTCTCGAGCTTCTTCCGCTCGCGCAGCCCCATCGTCTCACCAGCCATGGAAGCACTGTACCAAGCCCAATTTTTGGTTCGGCTGAAACTTAATCCTGGATGAAATATTGACTCGGTACATGAACACGGCCATGGTGGTCCCCATGACCGAGACCCAGCGCAAAATCGGCTTCCTCGTCTGCCTCGTCACGATCGTCCTGGCCATCCTGGACATGCAGATCGTGTCCGCGGCCACCGTCCCGATCGTCCGGGACCTCGATCCCGCCCACGGCATCGACAAGATCCCCTGGCTGGTCAGCGCCTACGCGCTGGCTTCGGCCGCGCTGCTGCCGCTGTACGGCAAGCTGTGCGACGTCCTCGGCCCGAAGCCTGTCTTCACGGGCGCGATCGCCACCTTCCTGCTCGGCTCCGCGCTGTGTGGTGCCGCCCGGTCGATGGACCAGCTCATCGCGGCCCGCGGACTGCAGGGCCTGGGCGGCGGCGGGCTGATGAGCGTGACGATGGTGGTGATCGCCCACCTCAAGGGCCCGCAGGAGAAGGGCGCCGGAAAGGGCGCCAACGTGGGTGGGCTGGTCGCGGGCGCCGCGATGGCGGTCGGCCCGTGGATCGGCGGTCTGCTGGCGGACCACGCGAGCTGGCGCTGGATCTTCTACGTCAACCTGCCCGTCGGCCTCGCGGTCCTCACCGCCTCCGCCTTCGCCCTGAAGCTGCCCGAACACCATGTGCGCCGCCCGCTCGACTACGTCGGCGCCGCGCTCGCCGCCGCGTTCTCCAGCGCGCTGCTCCTGGTCACCGACTGGGGCGGCAAGGAGTACGCCTGGTCGTCACCGGCCGTCCTCGGCCTGATCGCAGTGGCCGTCGCCGCGCTCGCCCTGTTCCTCTGGCGGCAACTGAGGGCGGCCGACCCCGTCCTCCCTCTCGCTCTGTTCCGCATCCGCGAACTTCGCCTCGGCTTCGCCATCCAGGCGATCATGGGCGCCGCGATGATGGGCGCCATCTTCTACGTGCTCATCTACCTGCAGGTCGTCCGCGGCATCACCAGCTCCTCCGCGGGCCTCTATCTGATCCCGATGGCCGTAGGCCTGTCGGCGACCGGACTGCTGTCCGGCCCGCTCACCGGCCGCGGCTGGACAGCACGGACCTTCACGATCAGCGGTACGGCCACCACCGCCCTGACCTTCGTGCTGCTCGCCACGACCATCGGCCCCGACACCTCGCTCTGGCTGATCCGCGCCGAACTCCTGCTGGCCGGCGCCGGGTTCGGGCAGCTGCTCGGCCAGCTGATCCTGCTGGTCCAGGACGCGGCCCCGCGCCACCGGCTCGGCGTCGCGACCACGTCCGTCCGCTACTTCCAGACCCTCGGCAACGCCCTGGGCACCGCCCTCTTCGGCACGGTCCTGGCCCGGATGTATGCGTCCCACGGCCCCGGCGGCGACGTCAGCGCGCTGGCCCGCCTGACAGGGACGGCCCACACGGACGGCGTGCACGCCTTCACCGACGCGACGAGCGTGGTGTTCTGGAGCGGCGCCTGCCTGATGACACTGGCCGCACTCATGGCGTTGCGGCTGCCCAAGTCCACGCCCCCGTCGGCCACTTGGGAGCCGACGAAGGAACCGGTCGCCGTATGAGGACATGCCGAAGGCCCCGCCGGTCGGGAACCGGCGGGGCCTTCGGCGTCGTACGACCGACTACTTGAGCAGCGCCGGGATGGTCTCCTCGTGGGCCGTGCGCAGTTCCTCGAGCGACAGCTCGAACTCGCCCTGGAGCTCGACCGTGTCACCGTCCACGACGCCGATGCGGGTCACGGGCAGGCCGCGCGCCTCGCACATGTCGTTGAAGCGGAGCTCCTCGGAGCGCGGCACGGCGACGACGGCGCGGCCGGCCGACTCGGAGAACAGGAGGGTGAAGGCGTCGAGCCCGTCCGGCACGACCAGGCGGGCGCCCCTGCCGCCGAGCAGCGCCGACTCCACGACCGCCTGGATCAGACCGCCGTCGGACAGGTCGTGCGCGGAGTCGATCATGCCGTCGCGGGAGGCGGAGATCAGGATCTCGCCGAGCAGCCGCTCCCGCTCCAGGTCGACCTTGGGAGGCAGACCGCCGAGGTGGTCGTGGACGACCTGCGACCAGGCCGAGCCGCCGAACTCCTCACGCGTGTCACCGAGGAGGTAGAGCAGCTGACCCTCCTCCTGGAAGGCGACGGGCGTGCGGCGCGCGACGTCGTCGATGACTCCCAGCACCGCGACCACGGGGGTCGGGTGGATGGCGACCTCGCCGGTCTGGTTGTAGAGCGAGACGTTGCCGCCGGTCACCGGGGTGCCGAGCTGCTGGCAGGCGTCGGCGAGTCCACGGATGGCCTCCGCGAACTGCCACATCACCGCCGGGTCCTCCGGCGAGCCGAAGTTCAGGCAGTCGGAGACGGCGAGGGGCTTGGCGCCGGTCGTCGCCACGTTCCGATACGCCTCGGAGAGGGCCAGCTGCGCGCCCGCGTACGGGTCGAGCTTGGCGTACCGGCCGTTGCCGTCGGTCGCGATGGCGACGCCGAGGCCGGTCTTCTCGTCGATCCGGATCATGCCGGAGTCCTCGGGCTGGGCGAGGACGGTGTTGCCCTGCACGAAGTGGTCGTACTGGGACGTGATCCACTTCTTGGAGGCCTGGTTGGGCGAGCTCACGAGCTTGAGGACCTGGTCCTTCAGCTCCTCGCCCGTCTGCGGCCGGGGCAGCTTGTTCGCGTCGTCGGCCTGCAGGGCGTCCTGCCAGTCCGGGCGGGCGTACGGCCGCTCGTAGACCGGGCCGTCGTGGGCGACGGTGCGCGGGTCCACGTCGACGATCTTGCCGCCGTGCCAGAAGATCTCCAGGCGGTCGCCGTCGGTCACCTCACCGATGACGGTCGCGATGACGTCCCACTTGTCGCAGATCTCGAGGAAGCGGTCGACCTTCTCCGGCTCGACGACCGCGCACATGCGTTCCTGCGACTCGCTCATGAGGATTTCCTCGGGCGAGAGCGTCGAGTCGCGCAGCGGTACGTCGTCCAGGGTGACGCGCATGCCGCCGGAGCCGTTCGAGGCGAGCTCGGACGTGGCGCAGGACAGACCGGCCGCGCCGAGGTCCTGGATGCCGACGACCAGCTTCTCGGCGAAGGCCTCCAGGGTGCACTCGATGAGGAGCTTCTCCTGGAAGGGGTCGCCGACCTGCACGGCCGGACGCTTCGAGGGCTTGGCGTCGTCGAAGGTCTCACTCGCCAGGATCGACGCGCCGCCGATGCCGTCGCCGCCGGTCCGGGCGCCGTACAGGATGACCTTGTTGCCCGCGCCAGAGGCCTTCGCCAGGTGGATGTCCTCGTGCCGCATCACACCGATGGCACCCGCGTTGACCAGCGGGTTTCCCTGGTAGCAGGCGTCGAAGACGACCTCGCCGCCGATGTTCGGCAGGCCCAGGCAGTTGCCGTAGCCGCCGATGCCGGCGACGACGCCCGGGAGGACGCGCTTGGTGTCGGGGTGGTCGGCCGCGCCGAAGCGCAGCGGGTCGACGACGGCGACCGGCCGCGCGCCCATCGCGATGATGTCGCGGACGATGCCGCCGACGCCGGTGGCCGCGCCCTGGTAGGGCTCCACGTACGACGGGTGGTTGTGCGACTCGACCTTGAAGGTGACCGCATAGCCCTGGCCGACGTCGACGACGCCCGCGTTCTCGCCGATGCCCACGAGCAGTGCGTCGGACTGGGGGGCCTTCTCGCCGAACTGGCGGAGGTGGACCTTGGAGGACTTGTAGCTGCAGTGCTCGGACCACATGACGGAGTACATGGCGAGCTCGGCGCCGGTGGGCCGGCGGCCGAGGATCTCCACGACCCGCTCGTACTCGTCCTTCTTCAGGCCGAGTTCGGCCCAGGGCAGCTCGACGTCGGGGGTCTCGGCCGCGTGCTCGACCGTGTCCAGAGGCGTCCGGCTCATGCGTTGACCAGCTTCTTGAGGATCGAGGTGAAGAAGGGGAGACCGTCGGTGCGGCCCGACCCGACGAGCGGCTCCACGGCGTGCTCCGGGTGCGGCATGAGGCCTACGACGTTGCCGGCCTCGTTGGTGATGCCGGCGATGTCGCGGAGGCTGCCGTTGGGGTTACCCCGCTCATTGGCGACTCCGTCGCGGGCCAGGTACCGGAAGGCGACGCGGCCCTCGGCCTCGAGCTTGTCGAGGGTGTACTCGTCGGCGACGTACCGGCCGTCCATGTTCTTCAG
This sequence comes from Streptomyces sp. NPDC050121, assembly GCF_044460385.1. Lineage (NCBI taxonomy): Bacteria > Bacillati > Actinomycetota > Actinomycetes > Kitasatosporales > Streptomycetaceae > Streptomyces > Streptomyces sp. NPDC050121. The sequence goes on from NZ_JBITJV010000020.1 coordinate 31,767, forward strand.
CGGGATGTGGATCTCCTGGCCCGCCTCGTAGTCGACGGTCCAGGCGGTGTCCGCGTTCTCCACCCGCAGCTTCTGGTCACGGCAGATGAAGTGGAGGTGGTCGTTGCCGAGCATCCCGCCGGGAAGCAGGTGGGCCTCGGTGAGGATCTGGAAGCCGTTGCAGATGCCCAGGACCGGGAGGCCGGCCTTCGCCTGCTCGATGACGGTCTCCATCACCGGCGAGAAGCGGGAGATGGCTCCGGCGCGCAGATAGTCGCCGTAGGAGAAACCGCCGGGCAGCACCACGGCATCGACCTGGTGGAGGTTCTTGTCCTTGTGCCAGAGCGCGACGGGTTCGGCGCCCGCGAGGCGGATCGCCCGCTGGGTGTCCCGGTCGTCGAGGCTTCCCGGGAAAGTGACGACGCCAATACGAGCGGTCACTTCGCGGCTCCCGCGACTGCTTCTTCCGACTCGACCTTGACCGTGAAGTCCTCGATCACGGTGTTGGCGAGGAAGGATTCCGCAAGATCGTGGATGCGGGCGAGGGCGGCCTCGTCGACGGGTCCGTCAACTTCCAGTTCGAATCGCTTTCCCTGACGTACGTCGGAGATGCCTTCGAAACCCAGCCGCGGCAGTGCGCGCTGCACCGCCTGGCCCTGGGGGTCGAGGATCTCCGGCTTGAGCATGACGTCGACTACGACGCGTGCCACTGGCACTCCCGGTGGTGTGGTGCTGAGCAGGTTCCTGCGGGTGTCTCCAACAGGTGTCTTCAGACTACCCGCACAAAATTTCTACGCGAGTAGAGTTGTAGGAAGCTACGTGACGGCCATCACGATCCCGCATCGGAGGGGGACGTTCACGAAAAGTTACTGGAAAGATCCCCGAACAGTCCCGGATACCTATTGCGCTCGGACACGCGGACAGATTTAGTCGGGCTTCACAATGCATTCCGCGCACTGTACAAATGAATTGGAAATAGCCGAGACTCGGCACTTCGCCGCAGCTGAGCTGTATGCGGTGCCGGACGAAGGGACCGATATTCGTGGCGCAGAAGGTCGTGGTCACTCTCTTTGACGACATCGACGGCTCGGAAGCGGCGGAAACGATCGCCTTCGGACTCGACGGCAAGTCGTACGAGATCGACCTGAATGAAGCCAATGCCAAGAAACTGCGTAAGGCGCTTGCGCCCTACGTGGAGGCCGGCCGCAAGCGGTCGAGGTCGGGCAGGGCGTACAAGCAGACGGAGGTCGCCCCCGACCCCGCGGCGGTCCGTGCCTGGGCCCAGGCCAACAAGATGGAGGTGCCGGCCCGCGGCCGTATCCCCAAGAAGGTCTACGAGGCGTTCGCCGACGCGCAGTGACGCCAGGCGAGTCGCATCGCTGAACGGCACCCGCACAGCCGTGGGCCGACGGCCGGTCACCCGCCCCTCGAACGAACCGACTTGCGCTGCACCCCTCCCGGTCGGCTAGAGTCTGGAGCACGCCGAGGGGCGAGGCCGAAAAGGCCCAGCTCACGGAGTACATGCGGGTGTAGTTCAGTAGCAGAACATCCCCCTTCCAGGGGGAAGGCGCAGTGTGCAATTCCTGTCACCCGCTCTGCATCGCCGTCCGAACCACTGTCGTGGATCGGGTAGGCTGGTGCTCGCGCCGATCAGTGAAAGCTGGTCGGAGGCAATGCGGACGTAGCTCAGTTGGTAGAGCGCAACCTTGCCAAGGTTGAGGTCGCGAGTTCGAGCCTCGTCGTCCGCTCTGAATCAAGCCCCCCGGCTTCCACCGGGGGGCTTTTTCGTGCGTGCGTGCGGCGCGAGCGATCCGCGGCGCGAGCGACCGACTGACATTTGTCATACGGAGTGGTGACACCTCGCACTGCTGACGGCCTCCGACCGCGGGGACGCTGGAGGCATGAACACGAATGAACACGTGATTGAGGTCACGGGCCTCCGGCGTGTCTACGGGGGCGGGTTCGAAGCGGTCCGTGGGATCTCCTTCCATGTCGACCGCGGTGAGATCTTTGCGCTGCTGGGCACCAACGGCGCCGGAAAGACATCGACCGTGGAGTTGTTGGAGGGCCTCGCGCGGCCCGACGGCGGGCGCATCTCCGTGCTCGGCCACGACCCGTACCTCGGGCGGGCCGCCGTACGACCCCGCACCGGCGTGATGCTCCAGGAGGGTGGTTTCCCCTCCGAGCTGACCGTCGCCGAGACCGCGCGGATGTGGGCCGGCTGCGTGAGCGGCGCCCGCCCGGTCGAGGAGGCGCTGGCACTGGTCGGGCTCGCCGGGCGGGCCGGCGTCCGGGTCAAGCAGCTGTCCGGGGGCGAGCGCCGACGCCTCGACCTCGCGCTCGCCGTCCTCGGCGAGCCCGAGGTGCTGTTCCTGGACGAGCCGACGACCGGCCTGGACGCCGAGGGCCGCCGCGACACCTGGGACCTGGTACGCGCCCTGCGCGACACCGGTACGACAGTGCTGCTGACCACCCACTACCTGGAGGAGGCCGAGAACCTCGCCGACCGGCTGGCCATCCTGCACCAGGGCCGCATCGCCGCCGCGGGGACACCCGCCGAGGTGACCGGCGCCCAGCCGTCCCGGATCACCTTCGAACTGCCCGACGGGTACTTCATGGGCGACCTGCCGCCACTGGGCGAGCTGGGCGTGTGCGGTCACGAGAGCGAGGGCCGCGTCGTACGGCTGCGCACGCGGGAACTGCAGCGCGCGGCGACCGGCCTGCTGGTTTGGGCCGAACGGGCCGGCGTCGAACTACGGCGGCTGGACGTGCGGTCGGCCTCGCTGGAGGAGGCGTTCCTGGGTATCGCCCGGGAGGCGTCGCACCGCGACGAGACCGGTGCGACCGGCGAGGCCAAGGAGGTCGCTGCATGAGCGGGGCGACGGTGAAGGACTCCGAGGGCAGGGGCGCGACCGCCACCGGTACGGACGGGCGTGAGGCCACGACTCCCGCGAGCCGGATGGCCGCCCTCGCGCGGGCCGAACTGACGCTGCTCGGGCGCAGCAAGAGCACGATCATCGCGGCCGTGTTCGTGCCGCTGGTGCTGCCGGTCAGCCTGGCGTCGGTCGTCGACGACATGGGCGTGGAGGATGCCGGGCTCAGCGTCGGGCTGGTGCTGCTGCCCGCCGCGATCGGGTTCTCGCTGCTGTTCGGGGTGTATTCGGCGCTGGCCGCCATCTACACCGCCCGGCGCGAGGAGCTGGTGCTGAAGCGGCTGCGGACCGGTGAGCTGCGGGACGCCGAGATCCTCGGCGGGGCGGCGCTGCCGGTCCTCGCCACCGGGTTGGTGCAGTCCCTGGTGCTGGTGGCCGGCTCCACGGTCCTGCTCGACGTACCGGCTCCGAAAGCTCCCCATCTCGCGGTGCTGGGGCTGCTGTTGGGCCTGGTGATGTGCGCGGCGCTCGCGGCTGTCACGGCGACGGTGACCCGGACCGTGGAGAGCGCACAGGTCACCACGATGCCGATGGTGCTCGTGTCGATGACCGGCTCCGGGGTGACCGTTCCGCTGGAACTGCTGCCCGACCGGCTCGCCTCCGTCTGCGAACTGCTGCCGCTGTCCCCGGTGATCACCCTGGTCCGCGGCGGCTGGACCGGAAACCTGTCCGCGTACGAGGCCCTGGGCGCCCTGGCGACCGCGCTGGCCTGGACGGTGCCGGCGGTGTTTGCTGTACAGCGGTGGTTCCGGTGGGAGCCGAGGCGCTAGGCCGACAAGGCCTGAGGGGGCGGGGAACGGTGTTCGGCTGGATACGGGGGTGGCAGCGGCGCCACTGGCGGGAACGCAGCAAGGCGGAGCGGGTCGAGTTGCAGACCGTGATCACCATGTATGCCTCGACCTGGCTCTTCTCCGCGTCCTGGCTGGCGCTGCCGCTGGTGGGCGGGCTCGACCGCCGGCCCGTGCCGCTGGTCGTCGGCGGGTTGCTGCTGCTCGTGGGCGTCCTGCAGTGCGTGGAGGCGAACCGGCTCACCCGGTCGGTGCTCGACCACTACCTGGGCCGCACCGAACTCCCGGCCCGCGCCCTGCGGCCCGCCGCCGTCCTGCTCGCCCTGGAACTGGCGCTGATCCTGGCGCTCGCCGGGCAGGGCGGCACTGATCCGATGGCGATCAGGCTGTTCATCGGCGCGGCGCTGGTGCCGTTCGGGCTGCTGTACGGGCTCGTCACCCCCGTGCGGGTGTGCCTGCGCGGGTCCGCCGTCCTCGCCGTGGTGCTCATGGCCGCGTTCGCCTGGACCGACCCCGACCCCGCAGGGATCGTGATGGTCGGGGCGCTGACCGCGTTCGGAACGCTCTTCTCACTGTTCGCCTGCCGCTGCGGCGCCTGGACCCTGTCCGTGCTCTGGGAGGCGGAGCGGGCCCGGGAGACCGAGGCCCGGCTCGCCGTCGCCGAGGAACGGCTGCGGTTCGGGCGGGATCTGCACGACGTGCTGGGCCGGAATCTGGCGGTGATCGCGCTGAAGAGCGAGCTGGCCGTGCAGCTGGCCCGGCGCGGACGGCCGGACGCCGTGGAGCAGATGATCGAGGTGCAGCGCATCGCGCAGGAGTCGCAGCGGGAGGTGCGCGCGGTCGTACGGGGCTACCGGGAGGCCGACCTCGGCGTCGAACTCGCGGGAGCGCAGGGCGTGTTGACGGCGGCCGGGATCGCGTGCGAGGTGTGCGGGGAGGCCGACGGGCTGCCCGCCGAGGTTCAGTCCGCGCTCGGCTGGGTGGTGCGGGAGACCACCACCAACGTGCTGCGGCACGGAGACGCCGGGCGCTGCTCGGTGGCGTTGCGCAGGACGGAGGGACATGTGGTGCTGACGGTGGAGAACGACGGCGCCGGGTCCCCCGCCGAAGGCGGCGGCGGGTCGGGACTCGCCGGACTGCGGGAACGGTTGCAGGGGGTCGACGGGACGCTGGAGTCCGGGCTCGTCGGGGCGGGCGTGTTCCGGGTGGTCGCCGAGATACCGCTGAGCGGAAAGGCCGCTGTGAGAGAGGTCACTTCATGACGGTGCGGGTATTGCTCGCCGACGACGAGCACCTCATCCGGGGCGCCATGGCCGCGCTGCTCTCCCTGGAGGACGACCTGGTGATCGTCGCCGAGGCGGCCACCGGACCGGAGGCGCTGGCGATGGCGCGGGCGCACCGGCCCGACGTGGCCGTCCTGGATCTTCAGATGCCGGGCGCGGACGGTGTGAAGGTCGCCACATCCCTGCGCACCGAACTGCCCGACTGCCAGACACTGATCGTCACCAGCCACGGCCGGCCGGGACACCTCAAGCGGGCGCTTGCGGCGGGTGTACGCGGGTTCGTCCCGAAGACGGTGAGCGCGCAGCGGCTCGCGGAGATCATCCGTACCGTGCACGCCGGGAACCGTTACGTCGACCCGGAGTTGGCGGCCGACGCGATCGCCGCCGGGGACTCGCCGCTGACCTCGCGCGAGACGGAGGTGCTCGAACTCGCGGCCGACGGGGCACCCGTCGCGGAGATCGCCGAGCGGGCCGCGCTGTCGCAGGGGACGGTCCGCAACTATCTGTCGTCGGCCGTGTCCAAGCTCGGGGCGGAGAACCGGCACGCAGCGGTGCGGGTCGCCCGGGAGCGGGGTTGGGTATAGTTGGCCTCGCGCCACGGCACCTTCACCACGGCGCAGTGCGGACGTAGCTCAGTTGGTAGAGCGCAACCTTGCCAAGGTTGAGGTCGCGAGTTCGAGCCTCGTCGTCCGCTCCAGCGCAAAGGCCCCGGTCATCGACCGGGGCCTTTGTCATGGGCCGTCTGTCGGGGGCCTTGCCGTGCGGTCAGCTCCAGCGGGTGCCCGTCAGGCGCTCGTAGGCCTCGATGTACTTCGCGCGGGTCGCGTCCACGATCTGCTGGGGAAGCGGCGGCGGGGGCTGCTCGCCGGCGCGGTCCCAGCCGGACTCGGCCGAGGTCAGCCAGTCGCGCACGAACTGCTTGTCGTACGAGGGCTGGGCGCGGCCGGGCTGCCACCGGTCGGCGGGCCAGAAGCGGGAGGAGTCCGGGGTGAGGACCTCGTCGGCGATGACCAGGGTCTCGCCCTCGTAGCCGAACTCGAACTTGGTGTCGGCGAGGATGATGCCCCGGTCGCGGGCGATGTCGCGGGCGCGGCCGTAGACGGCGAGGGTCGCCTGGCGGAGCTCGGTGGCGGTGTCGGCGCCGACCTGGCGGGCGACCTCCTCGTAGGACACGTTCTCGTCGTGCTCGCCGACGGCGGCCTTGGTGGCGGGGGTGAAGATCGGCGCGGGCAGTTCGCTGCCGTCGACCAGGCCCTCGGGCAGGGCGAGGCCGCAGACCGTGCGGGACTCCTTGTACTCGGCGAGACCGGAGCCGGTGAGATAGCCGCGGGCCACGCACTCGACCGGGACCATCCGCAGCGACTTGCAGATCAGGGTGCGGCCGGCCCAGTCGGCGGGCGCGCCGGCCGGCAGCTCCGTGCTCAGGACGTGGTTCGGGACCAGGTCGGCGAACTGGTCGAACCACCACAGGGAGAGCTGCGTGAGGACGCGGCCCTTGTCGGGGATCTCGGTCGGCAGCACCCAGTCGAAGGCGGAGGTGCGGTCGCTGGCCACCATCACTAGATCGCCCGCCTCGTTCTGGTACAGCTCGCGCACCTTGCCGGTGTGCAGATGCACCAGGCCCGGCACCTGAAGGGGCTCGGGCTTTTCTACGAATCCGGACACGGTTCCTCCCCGTGGTTGAAACAAAGGGGTGCCCGCAGGGCTCGAGCAGGGTGGTGGTGGGAGACGGGCGGGCCTAGTGGGTCGATTGTCCCGTACATCGGGATCGATCAGGGACAGCGGGTGGGGCGAGCGGCGTACGGGCGTCAGTCACGTTTGCAGATGCGGTCCAGGAGGTTGGCGGTGGCGCGCTGGACACGGGCGTCCACATGGCCGGGGCGGTCCAGGGCCGGGGACCAGGCGAAGGTTCCGGAAGCGAAGACCAGGGCGCCGGAGGGGGCGCGGTAGAGGGAGGTCTCCTGGTGACGCTGGGCGCCCTCGGCGTCGGTGTACGGGGAGTGGGCGAGCAGGATGCGTTCCTCGTGGGGCGGGAGAGGCGTGCGCGGGAAGTAGCGGTCGGCCTCGCCCGCCACCAGGTCCTCGATGCCGTCGCCCTCGCCCGCGCCGGTCGCCTCCCACAGCCAGTGGTTCGCGTTGCGCACGATCAGCGGGTGCGGATCGGGCACCCGGCCCGCGTACTGGATGCCGACCAGCTGCTGCTCGGCGCGGTCGATCTCACGCCACAGGACAGGCTTGCCGGGCCCCTTGCGCTTGCGGCAGGTGAGCAGACGGCCGGGCATGCCGGACGGCGACGCCCCCAACTCCACCTGCCAGTACACGGAGTTCGCGGACAGGAACACCAGTGAGGTGCCGCTGTCGCGGGCCAGTTCCACGGTGCGGCGCATGGGCGTCGACCAGTACTCGTCGTGGCCGGGGAAGACGAGGCCCCGGTAACGGCCGGGGTCGAGATGACCGGCGTGCAGATCACGGGCGTCGGCGTAGGCGAGGTCGTAGCCGTAGCGCTCGGCCCAGCGGATGAAGTCGTAGGCGTGGCCGACGTGGAGGGGAAGGCCGGCGCCCGCGTAGGGCCGGTCGAAGGAGACCGTGGTCGCGGCGTCGGCCTCACCGAGGAGACGGCCCTTCTCGTCCCAGGCGTGATAGAGGCTGGCGCCGGTGCGACCGTCCTCCGGGTAGAGGTTGTAGGCCTGCCAGGTGACGTCGGGGAGGACCAGGAGCAGGTCGGCGGGGCGGTTGTCGCGGACCGTGAAGGGGACGTGGGAGCGGTAGCCGTCGACGGTGGTGAGGACGGCGACGTACGCGCCGACGTTCCAGTACGACGGCACCTGCAGGCGCCAGGAGAGCCACCAGTGGTGGCAGGAGACCGTGCGGTCCGCGGTCAGGGGCGGGGGCTGGACTATGCCGGACAGGCGCGGGCTGGTGGTGATCTTGGCTGCGCCGTCGCCGTCGTAGTGGCCTATGCGGTAGATGTCGACGCTGAATTCCTGCGGCGGGTCGACCGTGATGTGGAAGTCGACGGCGTCGCCGGGGGCGACCGCGCCGGTGGAGATGAAGCCCTTGATCTGCCGTCGGACGTCGTCGGCGGAGCGGGGGCCGCCGGCGGCGTCCGCGCCGCGGGGGGCGGGGACGCGGGGTGCCCCGCTGCGGGTGGGGGCGGCGGGGGCGGGGGTCTGGTCCACGTACCAGGGGACGACGTTTCCGGTGTCGTCGAAGTACGTCTCGCTGCCGCGCAGCCACGGGACGGGGCCCTGCCCGAAGGGGTCCGTCACGGCGTGGGCCAGCGCTCCCGACTCCCATCGGCGGATGCGCTCCGGTCCTGGTCCGGGTCCCATGGTGCTCCCCTCCCTTGTGCCCCCGTGATGGTTCGTGCGTATGCGGCGGCCGTGCGCGTTCGTCGGATGTCGGATGTCCTATGTCGCAAGCCCTTGCCATGGGCGCTATCGGTCCCAGCACATCACATAACGCGCGCAGACAGTCACTATTCGTCGCGAATTGGCCGAAAGTGGAATCCGGTGCTCCGATAGGTATCCGGCGGCTGACGGGTGAGGGCCGAGGGGTGGGGGTTGGCGGGTGGCGGGGGTAGGTGGCAGGCGGCGGCGGGAGTCCGGGGCCGGCCCTCGCGCCCGCACCGGTGACCGCGCCCGGATGCGCTCAGCCGAGCCGCACCGGCTTCTCCGGTCGTATGCCCAGCTCCACGAGCCAGGTGCGCAGGGGGGCCGCGTCGCCGTCCTCGACGAGGCTGAGGACGCGGGGGGTCAGGTCGGCGACGCGCTGGCCGTCGACCAGGAGGGTCGGGCCGTCGAGCCAGTCGAGGCCCGGCGTCGCGCCGACGGTGTCCATCGCGGCGCAGCAGACCATCGCCGTGACGTGGTCGGCGAGCAACTCGCGGTCGGTGCGCGGGGGCTGGAGCGGGAACAGGGGGAGCGCGTCGTCCTCCCACAGGGCCATGTCCGGGCCCTGCCCGGGCAACGGGGAGCCGACCGGAGCGGCCACTGCGGCGACCGCCTCCTCCCGCCCGACCTCGACCCCGAGCCGAGCGGCCAGAGCGGCGCTACGGGGGTTGGGGGGCGGGGGGTCCTCACTGTCGGGGGTGGGGATGGGGTGAGGAGCGGGGGCAGGGGCAGGGGCGGTGGGAGATTCGGCGGAGGCAGACCGGGAGGACATCCGTCCGAATTCCGATTCCGGAGCCGGGGGCCTGCCCGGCACCTCGGGCAGCGGCGTCGTGTCCGCTCGGCCGGAACCACCCGCCGACTCGGGTCGGCCAACCGAGCCGGGGTGGTCCACCGAGCCGGGGTGGTCAACCGACGCGGTGCTGCCCGCCGAGTCTGGGCGGTCGGCCGACTCGGGGCGGTCAACCTGCTCAGAGTGGTTCGGCGACTGGAGCCGGTCCTCCGGCCGGGGCGGGTTCGCCGGCCGAGGGCGGCCAGCCTGGCGGAGCGGGTCCGTCGGGGCGACCGGGTCCGGGGGGACAACCGTGTCCCTCGGACGCGGAGTGTCCGTCGGGTAACAGGTGTCCGTGGGAGGGGTCGCGCCCAGCGGATGGGCTGTGTCCGCGACGTGGGAGTTGTCCGACGGGCGGGAGTCGTCGGCGATCCGAGAGGTACCGGTGAACTGGGAGTTTTCCGGCAGGTGGATCCCGTCCGGCACCTGGACCCCGTCGGGCATATAGGACGCGTCCGCCGCGCGGGGGTCATCCGCCGCGCGGGGGTCATCCGCCGCACAGGGCCCGTCTGCCGCATAGGGCCCGTGCACCTTGTGGGGCCCGTGCACCTTGTGGGGCCCGTGCACCTTGTGGGGCCCATCCGCCATGCGCGACCCATCCGCCGCACGGGGCCCATCCGCGCGGGCACCGTCCGCCGCACGGGCACCGTCCGCCATTGGGGGCCCGGCCTCGGGATGGGGGCTGGTCTCCGGGTGGGGGCTGGTCTCCGGGTGGGGGCTGGTCTCCGGGTGGGGGCTGGTCTCCGGGTGGGGGCTGGTCTCCGGGTGGGGGCTGGTCTCCGGGTGGGGGTGGGGTTGTTGCTGGGAGGTGGTTGTCAGGTGGTCCAGGATGCGGGACAGGGTGGGGCCGTGGGGGTGGGTGGCGGGGTCGGGGGTGCGGCGGACGCCGAGGGCGTCCAGGACGCGGTGGAGGCGGGCCGCGTCGGTGCGCCACTTGCGGTCGACGACCTCGTCCGGGTAGTCGTCCCAGGCCACCGGCGACCACTCCGGGCCGGAGTCCGCGGACCCGCCGTGGAAGAGGCGGGCGGCGAGCAGCGAGGCCGCCTCGTCGATGGTGCCGGGCTCTTCGAGCAGGTCGCAGGCGGGGCGCTCACCGAGCCGGGAGGCGAAGCCCTCGGCCAGGCGGTCGCGCCGGGACAGTTCGGTGAGGGCGGCGACGACCCCGGCGTCCAGCCGGGAGGGCCAGCGGCCCATCCGCCAGGCGGGCAGCGCCACGCGTGTCAGGAGCCGGTCCCAGCCCGCGTACGCCAGCCCCACCTGCTCCTGGGCGACGATCCGCAGCCCGTAATCCACAGCCTGTGCACGCTCGGCCGCCGCGGCGGCCACGCCCCGCTCCATCTCACCGGCGTGGACCTGGCAGCCGCGCAGCATCAGCCGCGCGACCCAGCCGATGCCGGAGCAGGCCGGCCGCAGGACGGGATACCGGTTGCCGCTGGATGCACAGCCTGCCACCGCGGCGTCCAGCCCGCGCACGAAGCGCCGGGCCGCGGCTATGTCGGGGTGCGCGGACGGTCCCGTACCGGCGACGACGGGGGCGAGGACGGCGCGCAGCTCGCCGACGCGCATCCACCACAGGAACGGCGAGCCGATGACGAGGACGGGCGCCGCCGTCGTACGACGGTGGAGGGGGCTGTGGGGGCCTCCCGCGCCGGCTATCTCGTCGCCGTCGCGGCGCCGGGGCGGGCCGTGGGCCGGGTGGGTGCGGTCCTCCAGCCAGCTGTCGCAGTCCGGCGTGAGCGCTATCGCGGAGGGCGCCGGGACGTCGAGGCGGTCGGCGAGGTCACGCACCAGCCGGTACAGGTCGGGGGCCGACTCCTCGGCGATCGCGACCGTGGGACTGACGGCGGGCCGGGCCCGGGCCACGACCAGGGCGATGACACCGGCGGCCAGCAGCACGACGACCGCGACGACGACCACGGCCCAGCGTGCGGTGTCCCACCCCTGGCCCACGAGGTGCCCGGTGGAACCGCCCGCGAGCAGGATCACGGCGGCTGCCGCGGGCAGCAGCGCGACAGCGAGTGCCCGGCTGCGGATACGCAGCACGGCGAGCGCCCGGGCACGCGCGGCCTGCGCGCCCACCTCCACACCCATACCGGTCACGACCGGACCTCACCCCCTCCCTGCAGTCCTGTTTCCCCCGGCTGTCTTCGCAGTGCTCACTCCCCCACTGTGGCACCGCCCACTGACATCGCAATGCCGGTGGGCCAAGTGCCGGAACCTGTGCCGGGACGCTTGCGCCGCACCCTAGTTGGCACTCCGGCCCACGTCAGCCGGATAGCTCAGCGCTCACTCGATGGAATGGCTTTGGGGAAAGGTGGATGACGGTGGGCAATGATCAGGCCCCGGGTTTCAGGGGTCCTCCGTGGGGAGTTCCCTGAGGCCCGGGGCCTGGGACGTACCTGCTGAGACGCGCGTCACACGCCCGCCGGTCCGTGCGCTCGGAACACGTGTTACGCGTCCGCAGCCGCCTTCGCTGCGATGTCCGTACGGTGCTGGGAGCCGTCGAGACCGATGCGCGCGACCGCCTTGTACGCGCGCTCGCGGGCCTCGGTGAGGTCGGCGCCGGTCGCGGTGACGGACAGCACACGGCCACCGGCGCTGACGACCGTCCCGTTGTCGTCCTTCGTCCCGGCGTGCAGGACGTACGCGTGCGGGGCGTCCTCGGCGGCCACCTCGGCGAGGCCGGTGATCGGGTCGCCGGTGCGCGGGCTGCCGGGGTAGTTGTGCGAGGCGATGACGACAGTGACGGCCGCGTCGTCCCTCCAGCGCAGGGGCGGCAGGTCGGCGAGGTCGCCGGTGGCGGCGGCCTTCAGGACTCCGGCCAGCGGCGTCTTCAGGCGGGCCAGGACGACCTGTGTCTCCGGGTCGCCGAAGCGGGCGTTGAACTCGATGACACGGACACCGCGGCCGGTGATCGCGAGGCCGGCGTAGAGCAGACCGGAGAAGGGAGTGCCCCGGCGGCGCATCTCGTCGACGGTCGGCTGGAGAACGGTCTGAAGGACCTCCTCCACCAGCTTCGGGTCGGCCCAGGGCAGCGGCGAGTAGGCGCCCATGCCGCCCGTGTTCGGGCCCTCGTCGCCGTCGAGCGCGCGCTTGAAGTCCTGGGCGGGCTGCAGCGGGACGACGCTCTCGCCGTCGGTGATCGCGAAGAGGGAGACCTCCGGGCCGTCGAGGAACTCCTCGATCACGACCCTCCCCCGCTGCCTGGACGGCGCGGGAGGTACCCCCATGCAGGCGGCCGCGTGCGCCGCGGCGGCCTCCAGGTCGTCGGTGACGACGACGCCCTTGCCGGCGGCCAGACCGTCGTCCTTGACGACGTACGGCGCGCCGAAGGCGTCGAGGGCCTCGGCGACCTCCTCGGGGGTCGTACAGACGTAGGAGCGGGCGGTCGGCACACCGGCGCCGGCCATCACGTCCTTGGCGAACGCCTTGGAGCCCTCCAGCTGGGCGGCCTCCTTCGAGGGGCCGAACACCGGGATGCCCGCCTCGCGCACGGCGTCGGCGACCCCGGCCACCAGGGGGGCCTCCGGGCCTACGACGACCAGCTCGGCGCCGAGCTCGACGGCCAGCGCGGACACGGCCTCGCCGTCCAGGGCGTCGACCTGGTGCAGCTCGGCGACCTCGGCGATGCCGGCGTTGCCGGGGGCGCAGTGCAGCGCGGTGACGGCGGGGTCGAGGGACAGTGAGCGGCACAGGGCGTGTTCGCGGGCGCCGCTGCCGATGACGAGGACGTTCACGGGGTCAGCCTAACCGGCCGGGGCCGGGGTGTTTGTGCGGGCTTCCGAAGGCCGGGGCGCGACGGCACTGTGCGTTCCTACAAACAACCCGCCGTGCTCCCCGCCTCGCGCGTCTCTCCGCGCCCGCGCACCTCTTTGCCCGCGCACCTCTTCGCCCGCGCATCTCTTCGCCCGCGCATCTCTTCGCGCTCTTCGCGCTATTCGTTGGTGAACTCCTCCACCACCGTCGCTCCCAGCTCCCGGACGATCAGTTCGTAGCCGGAGAGGGCCGACTCGTTGAGATCCGGGTCGTCGTCCTCAGGGGTGTCGTCCTCGGGAGCCACCGGTTCGGGGGCGGGGGCCGCGGGGGCGGGCGCCGAAGCGGGTGCGTGCTGGGCGGTGCCGGCGGAAGCGGTCGGTGCCTGTGCCTGCGCGTGTGCCTGGGCTTGGGGTGCCGGCGTGTTCATGGCCGACGGGGCCGATGGGGCGGACGTACCGCCACCGCCGTAGCCGCCGGGACTGCCGTAGCCACCGGCGTTGCCGGGACTGCCGTAGCCGCTCGGAGCGCCGCCGACACCACCACCGGCGCCACTGCCTCCGCCGCCGAAACCGCCGGTCGGCGGGGGCGCCGAGCCGCCCGACGGGTCAACGATCGCATCGATCTTCCACTGGACGCTGAACTGCTCGGTCAGCGCCTGGCGCAGCACGTCCTCGCTGCCGCTGCTCGCGAAGTTGTCGCGGGCACCGGCGCTGGCGAAGCCGAGCTGAAGGGTCGTGCCGTCGAAACCGGCGACGTGGGCGTTCTGGCTGAGCAGGATCCAGGTGAAGCGTCGACGGTTCTTGACCGCCTCCAGGATGTTCGGCCAGAGCATGCGGGGGTCGAGGCCGCCGGACGGAGGCGCAGTCGCGGCAGCGGGCGCGGGGGCGGACGCGGGCGCGGGGGGTGCCGTCGGGGCGGCGGCCGGGGGCCCGGCGGGGGCGGGTGTCTGCGGGCGTCCACCACCACCCGCGGGGGCGGCCGTCGGCCAGCCGCCGGGACGACGGCCACTGCCCGCCGCTGTGGGGGTGGGCCAGGTGCCGGGGGCGGGCTGGGCGGGAGGCTCGTCAACGGGAGGGGCGGCAGGAGCGGGAGCGGGCATGGGACTGGGAGCCGGAGCGGGCGTCGGCGGGGCCGCAGGCGCGGCGGCCTGGGGCTGGACCGGCGAGGGCCCGGCGGCAGGCGCAGCCGCCTGCCCCGGAGCCTGTCCCTGTCCCTGCCCGGGCCCCTGCCCTCGTACCGCCGCGCGGGCCGCCGCGGCCCCGCCGCCGGGCGGGATGGACGCGCCCTCGCCCATGGCGGAGCCGCCGTGTGCCTCGGGGCCGGGCACGTATCCCATGGCGGGCATGGCGGGGGCCATCGTGGGGGCGCCCTGCATACCCATACCGCCACCGCCGCCCGGCGAGAAGTTCACGCCGCGCTCGATGCGGTCGAGGCGGGCCATGACGGACCGCTCGTCTCCATAGGCGGCGGGCAGCATCACGCGCGCGCAGATCAGTTCGAGCTGGAGGCGGGGCGACGTGGCGCCGCGCATCTCGGTGAGGCCCTCGTTGACCAGGTCGGCGGCACGGCTGAGCTCGGCGGCGCCGAAGACGCCGGCCTGGGCCTGCATGCGCTCGATGACGTCCGCCGGGGCGTCGATCAGCCCCTTCTCCGCCGCATCCGGAACGGCGGCGAGGATCACGAGGTCGCGCAGCCGCTCCAGCAGGTCGGCGACGAACCGGCGCGGGTCGTTGCCCCCCTCGATGATCCGGTCGACGACCTCGAAGGCGGCGGCGCCGTCACCGGTGGCGAAGGCCTCCACGACGGAGTCGAGCAGGGAGCCCTCCGTGTAGCCGAGCAGGGAGGTGGCCATGGCGTATGTCACACCCGCGTCACCCGCACCGGCGAGGAGCTGGTCCATCACGGACATGGAGTCACGCACGGATCCCGCGCCGGAACGCACGACGAGCGGCAGCACGCCGTCCTCGATGGGAATGCCTTCCTTCTGGCACACCTCGCCGAGGTACTCCCGCAGCGTCCCCGGCGGCACGAGCCGGAACGGGTAGTGGTGGGTCCGTGACCGGATGGTGCCGATGACCTTCTCGGGCTCCGTGGTGGCGAAGATGAACTTCAGATGCTCCGGCGGCTCCTCGACGACCTTGAGGAGCGCGTTGAAACCGGCCGACGTGACCATGTGGGCCTCGTCGATGATGTAGATCTTGTAGCGGCTTCCGGCGGGCCCGAAGAAGGCCTTCTCCCGCAGGTCACGGGCGTCGTCCACACCACCGTGGGAGGCGGCGTCGATCTCGATGACGTCGATGGAGCCGGGCCCGTTGCGCGCGAGGTCACGGCAGGACTGACACTCCCCGCACGGAGTCGGCGTGGGTCCCTGCTCGCAGTTCAGACACCTGGCCAGGATGCGCGCGCTGGTGGTCTTCCCGCACCCACGCGGCCCGCTGAACAGGTACGCGTGATTGACCCGGTTGTTCCGCAGCGCCTGCTGCAGCGGGTCGGTGACATGCTCCTGCCCGATGACCTCGGCGAACGACTCCGGGCGATAGCGGCGGTACAGCGCGAGAGACGACACGCATACGAGGTTATAGGCGACCACTGACATCGGGCCCCACGCACGATCCCGGGCGCCCTGGGCATCGCCGAGCCGGAGAAACGCAAGCGCCCCCCACGCACCCGCCAGAGCCAACCTACCCTTGCTGCCTTCCGGCCCTGGGGGAGTTCAGTCAGATAGCGCCGCGTGAGGGGCTTCGCACAGGCTACAGGATCTGAGCGGGGGGAACGAGTTCGCGAGCACTCCTCAACGTCTTGTATTGTTTGCGGCGGAGGATTCGCCTAGAGGCCTAGGGCGCACGCTTGGAAAGCGTGTTGGGGGCAACCCCTCACGAGTTCGAATCTCGTATCCTCCGCCAGTGCCTCACCGGGCACGATGTCGAAGGGCCCCGCTGCTTGCAGCGGGGCCCTTCGTCGTTGTCCGTCTCACTTTCCGTCTCAGTTCGTTTTCGGGATCTCCCAGAGCGCGTCGCCGACTTGCTGCGCGACCTTGCAAAGCATGGTCCCGGTCACGTGCATGTACCGGGCGCGCATCCGAGCCGCTCCGCCGGGCTCCCAACCCATGATCGAGTCGATCACGACGTCCGGGACTTCGAGGATCAGCGGGACGGTGGCGGCGGTGTGTCGAGCGTCATGGAGACGGCCGTTCCGGACACCGGCGTCCCGGAGCAACCGCTTCCAGGTGTGGAAGTCGGTGTTCGGGCTCAACGCTCCGCCGATCGGCGAGGCGAAGACGTACCCCTTGCCCTCCCAGTCGGCACCGGCCGCGATCCGCAAACCACGGGGAATGGTGGGGAGCGCGCTCCCGACCGGCCCGGCCCCGCGAGCGATTCCGCCACTGGTCAGCGCAGGAATCGCCTGTGGACGACCCGAGCTTCCCAAGCTGAGAGCGCGAGTTCGATTCTCGTCACCCGCTCCAGAGAGTAACCCCCAGGTCGAGCACCCGGGGGTTCTTTGTTGTCTAGACCGGTGCGAAGGGCGCGCACAACCGCACCATTAGCTCTCGTCAGCCTCATCGTTGTGGTGCGCGGGTCGGCGTGGAGGGTCGTCGTTGTGGTGCTTCGCACGCTGCGCGCGCAGGTCGTCGAGACCGGCGGCGACCTCCCGTTGCCGTTCGTCGTCGGAGTGCTGATAGATCAGCGCGGACTTCTCGCACCGACGAGAGCGAGGCCGCCGGCTGATACCCGGCCAGCTCTCGCGGCTCTCGGTCCACACCATCCGGCACTGCCTGGCCGCCACTCGCCTCGATGCCCGCCGCCCTGTGGAGAACCGTCCTGATCTACGAGTTATGGCGTCGGCTCTACCAGACCCGCGCCCTGGCCAGTCATGACCGACGCCGCGGAGGCCCGCTCCCGGACCTCCTCCGACTCTGGTCCCACCACCGGCCGGTCCCGCCCGAAGCGGAAATCACCATGTTGCCGACTCCGCGACCTTTGGCACTGCGAATCACCTGTCCGTGTCGTCGTCACCGCTCCGCCCGGCCTCAGGTTCCCTGGTGAGCCGGGTCGCAAGGTAGTAGGCGACGGTGACGTCCTGGTATTCCTGACCGGGGATGACCAGGTCCGGTAGGTGGGTCCGGTCGCTGTGGCTCGTCGACTCTCGCTTCCCGGTGCCGGGGAAGCGAACGACTGTCTGGGGTTCCTGCGTGAAGCGGAGCCGTTCGGCGTGGACCGTCGACCGGAACAAGATGTCCCCCACTGGGCTCCCGGCTCCCGCCCCTCGCGTTCAGGGCGGCTCCGCCGGCTCCCTGGCGGTACGTAGGCGACTGGATCTTGGCGGCAGCTTCCCGTCCTCTCCGCGCACCCGGCGCGTGCGGGTGCCGCCTTGACTCCGGCCGGCCCGGCCCCGCTCTCCCTCCGCGCCCTTGCGCGCCGCACGCGGCTCGGCCGGCTCGGTCCGTTCAGCGGTGGCGTTCGCCGTCTCAGCGGCGTCCGCAACGGCGTGGCCGCCGCCCTGTACCGTGTCGGCTGCCGCTTCCGTCACACCCGCGGCCTGTCCGGCCACGCTCCCGGCGGTGCTGTCCACCGCCTCGCCGGCGCTTCCGACCGTCCGGCTCGTCTCATGGCCGACATCCTCCACCGCGCGCCCGGCACCAACCCCCACTTCCTGAACGGCCCTCCCGGCTCCCTGACCGACATCCTGCGCCACGGAGCCGACGCCCCGGCCCACGTCCTGGACAGCAGCCCTGGCGCCCTGCCCCACGTCCTGAACGGCCTTCCCGGCTCCCTGACCGACATCCTGTACGGCGGCTCCGGCCCCCCGGCCGACCTCCTGGACGGCCCTTCCGGCACCCGTACCCAGCTCCCCCACGGCCTGACGGGCTCCGCCGCCGACATCTTGTACGGCGGACCCGATTCCACGCGCCAGCTCGTGCAGGATCTCCGGGTTGCGGTCGAGAGTGGTGAGCACTCGGTCGATGATCTTCGCGACGTGGTGGAGACGCACCTTGAGCTGGGCCTGTGCCTCGACACCCGAGATGCCCAGGTGCACCCGGCCGAGCGAGACGTCGGCGCCCACATTCAGTTTGAGCAGATCCAGCACCTCGGCCTGCAGCGAGACATGCGCCCGCAGATCCTCGACGTCCAGGTCGATCTCGTCGACCTTCAGGATCGGAACGTCGAGGAAGACGTCAGGGCTCGCACCGGCTGCGTCCTCCTCGTCGTAGAACGCCGGCTCCTCTTCGAACGATGCCGACTCCTCGTCGTAAGCCTCGGGATTGGCGTACTCGTCACTGTCCTCGGCGTCGAGTTCGTCACCGTGTTCGTCGTCGTAGTCCTCGACGGAGCCCTCGTCGTTCTCGGCGTTGCCGCGCATCGCCACGCCTCCGCGGTTTTGGCGTATGTTTCGACCATTTTCATCCATTGTGGTCATTGATGCGCGGTAGGTACCGTCCGTCCAAGCGAGGGCGATGGCCGCCAGGCGTGCTTGGATGGGTTCGTCAGACTCAGCAGAGTTGGGCTGACGCGCAGGTCAGATGGGTTAAAGGACTGGGCTGGCAGGCACGCGGAGCGGCAAACGGGCGCTCCGAACGAGACGTGATGATTTCGCCGCGCAGCTGACCGGACAGGACGCGGAGTACCGGCAGCTCAGGCGCACCACATCGCCACGTTGAGCGTCGGCACGAAGGTCCTCGCCAACCGGTGTCCGGCGAACCCTCCCTCGACTGGAACATCCTTACCGTCGGCACTGAGAGGGCTTCTCGAAACCGAGTAGAGCTGGCCGCACCTCACGGCACCATGAAAGACGAGGGCTCCGGCCACGCAGCCGTTCACGGCCCCGGGTGCTACCGACTGCTCCACCGGCCCCGCCGCGCTCGGACAAGGACGTACGGACCGACCTTCCGTCCCCGGCGTTCCGGTCCTGGGCGTCGACTACACGGCCCATCACGGGTTGGCCTGCGGCGACCCTGGTCTCGGCGGATCCACGCGGATCTGTCCATGGCCCCAGGACGATGTCGCGGTCATAGCCCGATCATCCGGACCTTGCTGCCGCACAGCCGGGTCATGTCATCGACATCCGACGTGAGGATGGCGACCGGGCCAGGCTGACGCAAGGCCGCTTCCGCGACTGTGGCGTCGATCGCGTATTTATGTCCGTGCAGACCGGTTCCCTTGAGCAGTTGGGCCGCCGCCTTGGCCGCTGCCTCCGTGATCGGCTCCACCTTGACCCGGGAGAGCGCCCATTGCAGTCGGGGCAGGTTCGCCCTGGCGTGGCTCGCCTCCACGATGGTGTTGGCGCTGACGACAAGGTCCGCTCCCATGTCGTGGAACACCTGAAATATCGCCAGAACCTTCCGGTCCTGTGCCACCCAGGCCGACAGCCCCTCGCTGTCCAGGACGACGGTCTCAATGTGCCCGCTCACTCGGCGCTCGCGCCGCCGGCGGCCGACGTCGTACCGAAGATCCGCGCCCGCGCCTCGGCCAGCTCTTCCTCGCTGAAGGCCCCGTGCTCGTCTGTGTGGCTGCGCAGATCGGCCCCCAGGAGCTGGTGCCGGATCTGCCTGGCGACCGCTTCGGCCACGTAGCCGGAGATGTTGTCCGTGATCTTCTTCAGCTCCGCCACCTGCTCGGTGGGGAGTGTCACCGTGATGCGTGTGGTGTCAGCCATAGCCGCAAGCATACTGCGGTATGCGCGCTACGTGCTGTCCATTCCCCGCAGTCGGCCCCGTCAGCGGCAGCCGGGGCAACTGTCCGGTCGAGCAGGAGCTCAGCTGGGCAGTTGTGCGACGCGCCAGTTCAGCAGGCCCAGTAGCGGTATGCCTCGATCCATTGCCAGCCCTCGGGGGCGGGTTCCGGCAGCGGCAGGTCCAGAATTCCGATGTCCTGTCGGACCGAACCCCGGGCGCAGCGTGCGACCACGCGTCCGTCCTCGGCCAGATCGACACCGACCACGCTCACCTCGACGCCGAGAACAGTCGTGGTGAACGGCACGGCAAGGCTCTCCTCGATCATCGTGAAGAAACCGGTGAGCTGCTCATCCTCGCCGTAGGCGTCGGCGGTGGCCTCTTCGATCAACGCCTCCAGCGCGGCCGGGGCCCAGGTGCTCATGACCTCACCGTAGCGCTGCACCGCACGGTTGAGGGGCCCGTGTGTTCAGCAGCGGCATATCCGTCGTGGCGCCGTCGCCGGCAGTCAAGCCAAGGCTCGCGGTTGCCAACATGTGCCGTTGCCTGGTGGGGTTCGGTAGTGAGCGCCCCCAGGGGAGGGTCGGCAAGCGACAGGGCGGAAGAGAGTGGCACGAGTCGTCGTACGAGAGCCGAGTACGGGCGCGAGGAGCGTACCGCCGCTGGCCCGGCAGGAAACATCCGCCTTCGTGAGGGAGCTGCTCGGCGCCGGCTGGGCGGCGGTGTTCCTGCCCGGTGAGCCCGCCCGCCTTGGGCGGCTGCTGCTGTGGAAGCCGACCGGGGCAGCAGCCGGCGACAGTATGGCGCCCGCCGGCCTTGAGACCGAGGCGGTGGAGCTGGTCCTGCCGCACGGCCGCTCGGTCAGGCGGCGCAGGGTCGAGGGTTACGCGCTGCCTGTCGTCGTCGCCGTCTCCGCCCTGGTCACTGCGCAGCCGACGCATCCCTCCGGCGCCGCCTGGCAGGCCGCCACTCGCTTCGCGCTGCGGCTGCTCGCCGACGGCCGCCTCCACCCGGCCCTCACCCCCGCCGGTTACGACACCTGGCAGGCGGGTCCCTTCACCGCCGCCCAGCGCCAGACGCTGGACGCCCTGGCCGCCGCCTTCCCGCCACACGCCCACTGCCTGCCCGAGCCTGGCCCTGCTCCGATACGGATCGCCGAACCAGCTGCGCTGGTACGACAGTTCTGCGACGCGGTCGCCGATGATCTGGTCCGTACGCCGGCCGCGCCGCTCGCCATGGGAGCGCTGCCGTACGCCTGGCGCGAGGCCCGCGCCGTGCCCGCCTTGCGTGAATGGGCCGAGGAAACCCAGGCGGCGCTCACCGCCGAGGTCAGCGTCTCCCTGCGCGTCGACGTACCCGATGCACGCCGACGGCAGTTCCGGGCCGTCCTGCAACTGCACACCGCGGCGGACCCGGCGCTCGTCACCGAGGCCGCACGACTCTGGAGCGAGCCGACCGAAGTGGAGCGGCTGCTCGGCCCCCGCGCCGAGACCGAGACCCTGCTCGCCCTACGCCGCGGCGCCCGCGCCTGGCCCCCGCTGCGGAGGCTGCTCGACGATGCCGCTCCCGATCAGCTCCGGTTGACCGACGACGAAGCCTTCGATCTCCTCGGGGACGCCACAGACGCGCTGCGCGCGGCCGGTGTCGACGTGCACTGGCCGCGCGAACTGGTCAAGGCGCTCACCGCGACCGCGGAGATCGGGCAGCGCACCGCCCCCGGTTCCACCGCGGGCGGCCTGCTGGACACCGAGGCCCTCCTCGACTTCCGCTGGCAGATCTCCCTCGGCGGCGAGCCGCTCACCGAGGCCGAGATGGATGCCCTCGCAGAGTCACGCCGTCCCCTCGTCCGGCTTCGCGACCAGTGGGTGGTCGCCGACCCGAAGCTGGTGGCCCGCGCCAAGCGCCGCCGGATGGAACCGCTCACCCCCATGGAGGCGTTGAGCGCCGCGCTGACCGGCGAGGCCGAGCGAAGCGAGATGGGGGTCCCCCCGGCCGGAGGCTGGGGGAGGGACGGTGACCGGGTCCCCTGTGCGGCGGTCGGTGCGCTCGGCGACCTGGTCGCTCGTATCCGCGATCCCGAGTCCCGCATCCCCGTGCCCCAGCCCGCCGCCCTCAGGGCCACGTTGCGCGAGTACCAGAAGCGGGGCCTGGCCTGGCTGGCCGAGATGTGCGCACTCGGCCTCGGCGGCTGCCTCGCCGACGACATGGGCCTGGGCAAGACCATCACCCTGCTCGCTCTGCACCTGCACCGCCAGACCGACCCCACCACCGCCGGCCCCACGCTCGTCGTCTGCCCCACCTCTCTGCTCGGCAACTGGCAGCGCGAGGCCGCCAGGTTCGCGCCTTCCGTCCCCGTGCGCCGCTACCACGGCGGCGACCGCCACCTGAAGGACCTCGCCGATGACGAGATCGTCCTGGTCACCTACGGCGTCCTGCGCCGCGACCGGGAGACCCTCACCGAGCACGCATGGTCGCTGATCGCCGCCGACGAGGCCCAGCACGTCAAGAACCCCTACGCCGTCACCGCCCGTGAGCTGCGCGCCCTGCCCGCCCGCGCCCGCGTCGCCCTCACCGGCACCCCCGTGGAGAACAACCTCTCCGAACTGTGGGCGCTCCTCGACTGGACCACCCCCGGACTCCTCGGCCCACTCACGGCCTTCCGCGACCGCCACGCCCGAGCGATCGAGTCGGGCCAGGACCCACAGGCTGCCGACCGGCTGTCCCGTCTTGTCCGCCCGTTCCTGCTGCGCCGCAGGAAGTCCGACCCGGGCATCGCACCCGAACTGCCCGCCAAGACCGAAACCGACCGCGTCGTACCACTGACCGCCGAGCAGGCAAGCCTGTACGAGGCAGTGGTCCGCGAAGCCATGACGAAGATCGCCGAAGCCGAGGGCATCGCCCGCCGCGGTCTGGTTCTGAAGCTCCTCACCGCGCTGAAGCAGATCTGCAACCACCCCGCCCAGTACCTGCGCCAGTCGACACCGCTGCGCGGCCGGTCCGGCAAGCTCGACCTGCTCGACGAACTGATCGACACCATCACCGCCGAGGGCGAGTCGGTGCTGGTCTTCACCCAGTACAAGCAGATGGCGACCCTGCTGGAGAAGCACCTCGCAGAGCGAGGGGTCCCCACCCTCTTCCTGCACGGCGGTATCCCCGTCACCGCGCGCGAGGAGATGGTGGACCGCTTCCAGCGCGGCGAGGTGCCGGTGTTCCTGCTCTCCCTCAAGGCCGCGGGCACCGGCCTCAACCTCACCCGCGCCACCCACGTCGTGCACTACGACCGCTGGTGGAACCCGGCCGTCGAGGACCAGGCCACCGACCGCGCCTACCGCATCGGCCAGGACAAGCCTGTACAGGTCCACAAACTCCTCGCGGAGGGCACCGTGGAGGACAAGGTGGCGAAGCTTCTCGAGTCCAAGCGCGCGCTCGCCGACGCCGTCGTCGGCTCCGGTGAGGCCGCCCTGACCGAACTGTCCGATGCCGACCTCGCCGAACTCGTCGCCCTGGGGAGGCAGACATGAGCCCTTCGTTTCCCGGCCAGCGCCGCGCGCCCGCCCGCGGCAGGCGTGCCTTCGCCGCGACCTGGTGGGGCCAGGCATGGGTGACGGCCCTGGAGGACTCCACCTTGGACTCGGGGCGCCTGTCCCGCGGACGCACCTACGCCCGCCGGGGCATGGTCGGCGCCGTCACCATCGCCCCCGGCCAGGTCAAAGCCGCCGTCCAGGGCAGCAGGCCCCGCCCCTACCGCTCCGCCGTCCACCTGCCCGTCCTCACCGACACACAGTGGGACACCCTGCTCGACGCGATCGCGTCCCGCGCCGGACACCTCGCGGCGCTTCTCGACGACGAGATGCCCGCCGAACTCGTGGACGACGCCCACCAAGCCGGCGTTCCCCTGCTCCCGCAGCCCACCGAACTCGATCCCGAATGCTCCTGCCCCGACTGGGGACACCCCTGCAAGCACGCCGCCGCGCTCTGCTACGCCATCGCCGCCACCATCGACACCGACCCGTTCGTTCTCTTCACGCTGCGCGGCCGCGGTCGCGAGGAGGTCTTCGCCCAACTGCGCGCACTCCGTACGGCAGCAGAGAAGACGGCCGCCCCACCGGCACCGGCCGGCATCCCGGCCGCCGCCGCGTACGCCCGGTGGGCCGAAGAGTCCCCCGAACTGCCCGAACTCCCGGAACCCGCCGCCCACACCACAGCACTGCCCGTCGCCCCACCACCCGGCACCGGCCTGGCCGCCGCGGACCTGGAACGCCTCATGGCCGACACCACTGCGCGCGCCGCCCGGCTCCTCGCGGGCGACACCGCCGACCTGCACCTGACCCAGCACCAGGACGCCGTCCGCATCGCCGCAAGCAACCCCGGGCCCGAGTGGTTCCACCACCTGATCCAGAACACCGGCACCAGACCCACTGCCTTCGCACGCCTCACCCGCGCCTGGCGCTATGGCGGCCCCACGGGCATCACCGTCGCCGAACAGTCCTACGCCCCCGACCCGACGGTGATGAAGGCCGCCCGCACCGCCCTGGACGCGGCCCTCGCCGAGATGACCGACTCCCCCACCCACCTCCGAACCTGGCGCAACCGCCTCACCCTCATCCACCACGGCATCCAGCTGCGTCTGGGCCCCGACGCCCGCTGGTACCCCTACCTCCAGGACGACGACGGCGAATGGTGGCCCGCGGCACCAGCCGACAGTGACCCGGTCACCGCGCTCACCGCGGTCTGGTCGCAGAACGGGGAGTAACAAGGCGAATCCCCGCTGACCAGGCACCACGAGCAGAAGCTGGACACACTCCCGCTGCTCCACGTCCTTGGTCGCAGTTCTGGTTGCAGTTCGTGTGGCGGGCGTAGCCGGCGGAGTGGGTGCGCTCGGTGTACCGGGTTCCCGGTACGAGTTCGTGGCCGCCCTGCGCCGGCCTGGCGGCCACTGACCTGCGGGGTGGCTCAGCCGCGCCGGAACCAGGGGGTGTTCGGGCGGGAGCCGCGGTCGCCGACCAGGGTGTCCTGGTGGCCGAAGCCGTCGGCGATCGAGATGGTGCGGTACTGACCGCCGTCGTGCTGGACCCAGCACCAGGTCTTGCCGCCGACCTGGTACTTGCCGAGGACGAACCCGATGGAGTCCACGTGGGTGACGCCATTCAGGGACTGCCACTGGGTCAGATCACGGTCGTCCCGGTCGAGCCTGTCCGTGTGGGACGGCTCCTCGGCGACGGAAACGAGCCGATAGCGCTGGCCCTCGGCGGTGGTGTGGAAGAGCCAGTACTGCGACCTGCCGTTGACGTGCTGCATGTCGGGCACCGGGAGGACCGCGTCGACGTGGGTGACTCGGGTGCCTCCGCCCAAGGCCGTCCTCCAGTTCGTGAGCGGCATGTCGCGGCCGCTGGTACGGCTGGTGTGGCGGCTGTTGAGGGCGATCCAGATCCGCCGGTAGACCTGGGTGCCGTTCACGGTGTGGAAGAGCCAGTAGCTGCTCTCGCCGTTCAGGCTCTGCTCGTCCGGCACCGGCCAGATCGCGTCGACCCGCTCCACGCCCTGGAGCGCGTTCCAGGCGGACAGGTCCGCGGGCTCACCGAGGACGATCCCGGTGGCGTCGTCCTTGCCGGTGGTGAGCTGGTCCACTTCCTCGGCACCGGTGCCGACGACCTGGACTTTGTTGCCGGAGAAGACCCAGTACCGGCCCTCGACGTCCAGCCAGGGCAGGATCTCGTCGATCGGGCCGGGCTTGACCTGCGGCTGCGGCCGCTGTCCGCCGTTGGTGGTCTGGCCGCCCGTCACCTCCGCGCCGTCCAGTCGGCCCTCGCCGAGCTTGCGCAGGGTGGAGAGCGAGGGGGTGAAGGCGTAGAGGGAGCCCTCGGTGTGCACGAAGGGCCGGAAGTGCAGCGTGGTGATCGTGGGTTGGCTGCCGCCGGTGTCGGTCTCGAAGGAGACGTCGCCGTCCCCGATCTTGCTCAGGGCGCCGCTGATCATCGGGTCCGGGCCGGGCTTGGGTGTGCGGCCGGGCGGGAAGTTGGGGGTGTTGACCCAGTTCCGCTGCATGAACTCGAACTGGTCGACCAGGTCGGCCTGGTAGCAGATGAAGACCAGGCCGCGCTCCTCGTCGGGGCCGCCTCCCGGGGAGGTGGGGTCGAACGGGGCACCGTAAGGGATGCCGCGGCGGATGATGCGGCGCCGGTCGAGGAGCTCCTCCTCCACCGGCTCGCCGTCGATCAGACCGTCACGCGGATTGGTCTTGCGCAGATGGGAGAAGAGCGGGGTGATCACGCCATTGGGGTCGTTCTTGTAGCTGATGACGTTGTCCGGCTTGATGCTCGGGTTGTCGGTGATCGGGTCCCGTGTGGCGTCGGGGTGGTTGTGGACCGACGCGCCGCACCGCCAGCGGCCCACCAGGCGGGAGGCGAGCCATTCCATCGACGTTTTCGGCCCCACGACCTTGGCGTCCTTGAGCTTCTTCAGCTCGGTGCCGACCTGCGCCCACCAGCCGGGCACATCCTGGCCGAGCCGCCGTACGACCTGGAAGGAGCCGTTGCGCATCCACTCGGGCACCCCCTCGGGCAGGGCGCTGCCCGTGGCACCGAGGACGAAGAAGTCGGCGGAGAGGAGCCGGGCGCCCGGCTCGGGCTTTGCCTCGATGCCCTCCACGTTCGGTTCGCTGACGCCGTCCTTGAAGCCGAAGTGCTCCTTGCCGCCCCGGGGTTGGGGCAGGGTGGCGCCGGACTGCTCGTGGACGGGCACGAGACCGGCCCGGGTGGCGGCATCCTTCTGGCGCGTGAGTTCCTTGTCGTGGTCGTCCTTGAGGTCGGCGGCGACGGTGAGCACGGCGTGCGTGACCTGTTTGTGGTCGTCGCCGAACAGCCAGTTGTCGGGCGCGTTGTTGTCGACATCGCCCAGGGGGCGGGCGCGGCGGGCGGCACCCTGGACGAAGGCGCCGACCGCGTCGATGCCGTCGTTCTCCGGCAGCAGGTCCTGCTTGCCGGTGAGGACCGTCAGACCCGGGTAGGTGAGGCTGAGGCCCACCCAGGTGGCCTTCAGATCGGGGTCGGCGCCCTTCAGGTTGTCTCGGCCCTCACTGAACTGGGCGTTGAAGGCGGCGACTTGCTGGGTCGTGGCCAGGCGATTGTTGTCGACCAGGTCCTTCAGCCAGCTCCGGGCGGCGGCCGCGTCGCCGAAGCGGAGGAAGAGCAGGGTCATGTGGTCTTTCTTGAATCCCGCGAGGATGTCGCCCTGGATCTCGGTGCTGTCGCGCAGCGCCATGGGGAAATCTCCCTTGATGGTGTGGGGACGGGGACGGACTTGGTGACCGGGCGGCCCCGGGGGGCCCGTGGGCTGGGCCGCCCGGGAGTCCGGCGGCGGGGGACGGTCAGGCGCCGGGGCGCAGCTGCACCCAATGGCCGATGCTGGGCACGCCATTGGCGTCCAGGACGTAGAGCAGGTAGTAGCCGGGCGGGGCGTCCTTGACGGACTGCGGGCTCTGCAGGTCCAGCGTGTTGCCGGCCCGCGCGTTGATCTGCAGCTCGATGCGGCGCTGGCTGGTGTCCACCGAGTGGGTGGAGGTGATGGGTGCCATCAGCACGACCTTGCGGGCCAGCCTGGAATTGGTGGTGTCGATCTGGAAGTCGGTGTTGTACCCGATCGGCCCGTCCGGCACGGTGCGCAGTCCTGGCCGCTCGCCGCCCTGGTTCAGATACGGCGGCTTGAAGATCTCGATGGAGCCGTTCATCCCGGACTTGATGTCCGGGTTGTTGGCGATCTCCTGGAGTTCGTCGCCGGTGATCATGATGCGGCCGTCGGGCAGGATCACCGCGTTGGAGTGGTAGCCGCGCGGCAGTCGCTGCTGCGGGCCGAGCTTCCAGGTGCCGTCGGCGCCGCGGATCTCGGTCTGCCGCCAGAAGTCTTCGGCGTTGGGGTTGTACTCGCCCTTGCCGTAGTCGCGGATGTCGAAGGCGCCGTTGACGGTGAAGAGCCGGCCGTCGGGGAAGATCAGCGTGTCGTCCTGGGTGCGGCCGAAGGCGCGTGAGGTGTCCTCGTTCCAGGTGCCGCCGGAGAACTTGTACGTCTTCGGGTTGTTGCGGTCGCCGCCGAGGATCAGCGCCGAGTCGGGGCCGTTTCCCGGGGTGGGGTTGGGCAGGGCCACCGCGGAGCCGTATTTGCGCTCGCCGCCGTCGGGGCGGTTGGGCAGCTTCTGGCTGGTCTCGCCGACCGGATCGAAGGCGTACTGCTGGTCGTAGGCGCGCCCGAAGCCGTAGATCCTGCCGTCCCGCAGGGAGAACAGGTGCGGATAGTCGGTGGAGTAGTCGGCGTTCACCGGCCACTTGTCGAGCTGCTCGTTGTCCGGGACGCTCGAATGGTCGTACGACACGGCGGTGTTCTTTGCCGGGAAGCGCTCGATCGTCTTGGAGAGCTTGCCCCAGCCGATGTCGCCATGGCCGGAGGTGATGAACTGCCGGCCGTCGGCGCCGGTGACGACCGACGGGTACCAGCGGCCCTCGGCCATGTCCTGCTGCCGGTGCCAGGTCTCGGTCCAGGGGTCGAAGACGAGGGCGAGATGGGCGCCGCTGCCGTGGTTGCCGCCCAGGTTGCCGCCGAAGATGCCGACCATGCCGTTGGGCAGATAGGAGTGGCCCGCGCAGAAGATCGGGGCGGGCCGCGGCTCGTTCAGGCCGTCGTCCATGTCGACCACGGGCGGCGGTACGGCCTTGAAGGTGCCCGCGCCGGTGTCGTCGTCGGCGGCGGGCGGCGTCCAGACGTAGGCGCGGCCCGCGTTCTGACGGCCGATGACCTGGGTGGGCGCGGTCTCCATGTTCGGGTTGTCCTCGACGGCCTCGAAGGAGAACAGCAGCACCTTGCCAGTGGGGAGCAGAGCGACGTGGTCGCCGTAGTCGGGGCTCTTGATGTACTGCTTGAACTCGCCGAACTGGGCGGCCGAGAAGGCCGCGTTCGCCGCCGCCTGGGAGTCGGTGTGCTCCTTCAGGCTGCGCTTGCGCATCGGATCCGGATAGCCGGCGTCGACAGCGCGCAGGCCGATGCGGTCGCGGGCCAGTTCCTCGGCACGGGCCCGGCCGAGCGCCTTGACCTCGTCGGGGCGGACCTCCTTCGCGATCTGTTCAGGGGTGATGTGCACGCCGCCCGCAAGGGGCTCGACGACGTGCCGGGCCGGCGCGGTGGAGCCGAGCGCGATGGGGGCGGTGACGGACAGGACGAGCGCGGCGCAGCCGGCCGTGAACGTCCATCTCCGGCTGCGGGGGATCCCTCTGCGGGACATGGGACTCCTCGGGGGAACACGGGACGCCGTGCGCGGCGCGGGGCAGCACAAAGTGACCACGTAGAGTGACGAAACGCGAGTAGTCAATCACGCTACGTAGCGATTGGTGGGCGTCTGCTCGTGAAGATTGACCGTTCTACCCCGATAGGCGGTAACGCTGCGTGTCCAATGCAGCAGGGCCGGACCGGCGGGCTCCAATGGGCGGGCTCAGTCCCCTCCCCCTCTTCCCAGGAGCCTCAGCATGACCACAACCACCCGTGTCCCCCTCGCCGCGGCGGGGGCTCTCGCCCTGCTCGGCTGCACCGTCGCACCGGCGGCTGCACTCGCCGACTCGCCGCAGCCGCCCCGGCATATCGTGGGCGAGCTCATCCCGGGCGGCGCCGACGGCACCCGCCACGAGGTGTTCTGCCCCGACACCCAGCACGTCTACGGCGGCGGCTTCAGCCTCTCCGCCCGCAATGGCACCCAGCTCTCCGAGGACGCCGCTGCCGACGTGCAGGAGAACCGGCCGAACGACAACGCCACCGGCTGGATCGTCACCGTGCACAAGATCACCTGGTGGCAGCGGCCACGGCACGGGCAGCGCGGCCCGGCCGGCGGGGACAAGAAGAAGGGGGGCGACGCCGGTCCGGCCGATCTGACGATCCACCTCACGTGCAGCGACGACACGGAGATGCACGGCATGTGACGGATGACCGCCGTACCGGGTGCGCTCAGTTCAGGAACGCCGTCTCGATCCGGCGGCGCACCGTCCGCGGACGCATCCGGTGCAGCCGCTCCACGGTGTCGGCGACCTGCTGCGGGCCGCCCACCGACAGGAACTTCCCCCGCACCGGCTCGGCATGGCCCGCCCTCCGGCCCGGCTGCGCCGACCGGGGTCAGCCGGGTGCGGGAGACCGTACGGCCGTCCGTCAGCCGCACGGTGTCCCGGGTGGACCGGGAGAAGCCCCGGCCGTCCGCCTGCAACGCGGCCACCAGATCGCCCAGTTCGTCCCCGCCGAAGCCGTGCGGCCACGGCACGGCCGGCTCCCCCGCCTCGCGCACCGCCTCGCCGAACGGCCTGTCGGACAGGAAAAGTTCGCGGGTCATCTCGCCAGTCGTGCTCCAGCCGGATCCGCTTCGCCGACGCCCACCGACCGGGGTCGTCCGGATACGGTTGCGAGAAGTCGTCCACGCCGGGGACGCGACGACCAGTGCGGCGGACACACCCAACGTGAAGTACCCGTAGACCGCGCTTACCCCGAGCGGGACCGCCCCGACGGCGCCAGGTGCGCATGAGCGACCTGGACTCCCTGCAGCACGTGAACAACGCCCGGCTGCTGGAGATGATCCAGGAGCCTCAGCGTTCGATCCGTACCGGCTTCGTCTCGCTCACCTGGTCGATGTCCGACACCCGCACCGTCGCCTTCATCTCCCAGGTGCCGGGGATGGGGAGGTTGACGGCGGCGGCGCCCCAGTAGCCGCCCTTGTCGGTGACCTTGGCGTCGATGGGGCCGATGTCCTGATCGGGCAGGCTGAAGGACAGACGCAGCTCGGGGACGCTCACGAAGCCGCCGTCGGGGCCGTAGACCACGGCCTGCAGCCCGTTGTCGCCGACCCGGCCCGGGTCGAGGGTGACCTGCACCTTGCCGCTGACGGTGCCGACCCGGGGGGTGTCGATCTCGAAGGGGATGTTGGTCACCGAGGCCACGGGGAGCCCGGCCGACTGCTCCGCCGTAGCCGCCTCGGCCGCCGCCCGGCCCGGAAGAGTGCCCGTCAGCACGGTGGTGAGGACGAGTACGACGACGGAGACCGCGACCTCCGCCAGCACGGAACGACGCAGCGCCCGGCGATGGGCGTCCTCGGCGGGGGTGAGGGCCGACCGCTTGGCGGGGGGCTTCTCAACGGCAGGTACCTCGACGGAAGGCTTCTCGGCGGAAGGCTTCTCAGGGGAAGGCTTCTCGGGCAGCACCAAACCTTCCGCCCGTCCGGTGGACGATTGCGCGGCCGATACGGCCGCCCGTCCCCCCACCGGCTGCGGAACCCGTGCTTCCTTCTGCTCGTCAGCCGTCTCGACCGCCACGTTCCCCGCCGTCCTTTCCGTCGCCTCCGTCGCCTCCGTCGCCTCCCTGGCCTCCCTGGCCTCCGTTGTCTCCGTTGCTCCCCTCGCCCCTCTTGTCGCCGTGGTCACCGTCTGGCGTGAGCGCGCGCCCGCCGCCAACAGCAGCGTCACCATCGCCAGTTTGGCGAGCAGGACCCGGCCGTACGTCGTGTCCGTCAGCGCGGACACGGAGCCGACGCCGCGCCAGGACTGGTAGACGCCGGTCACCACCAGGACCGTCACCGACCAGCCCGCCAGCCGGGAGAAGCCGTTGACGACGCGCCCCGGGACGGACGCGCGGTAGAGCAGGGTGAGCAGGGCCGTCAGACCGCCCAGCCACACCGCCATGGACAGCAGGTGCAGGACCGAGGACGTCATCGCCGCCGGGACCTGGATGCCGGCCGAGGCGTGTTCGGCGGCGGCCCAGGTCAGGGCGAGGCCCACCGCCAGCACGGCGCCGGTCAGGAGCACCGGGCGCGACGGCTGCTCCCCCTTCCGCTCCTTCAGGAGCCCCCGCTGCCGCAGCAGGAGGACCGCGGCCGCCGCCAGCAGCGCGAGGCGCGCCACCAGGGCCAGGCCC
Source organism: Streptomyces sp. NPDC050121 (assembly GCF_044460385.1). Classification (NCBI taxonomy): domain Bacteria; kingdom Bacillati; phylum Actinomycetota; class Actinomycetes; order Kitasatosporales; family Streptomycetaceae; genus Streptomyces; species Streptomyces sp. NPDC050121. The sequence continues at coordinate 63,322 of NZ_JBITJV010000020.1, forward strand.
GGACGGGTGCCCAGCGTGCGGGTCAGGCCGGCCGGGTCGAGCACCTCCGCGGGGCCGGCCCCCGTCTCGTAGGGGCCGCGGAGCAGCAGCAGGAACACCGTCGACACGGTGAGCGCCCACCAGCCGGCCAGCAGCAGCCCGCGCAGCGGCCGGATGTCCGGCGGCCGGCAGACGGCGACGAAGGCGGCCGTGCCGATGAGCAGGGCGGCGGCCAGGTAGGCGACATAGCGGCCGATGTTGAAGAGGCCGCTGGTGGCCGAGTTCTCCACGGAGGTGCTGGGCAGGGCCGGCGGGATCGCGGAGGGTTCGCCCACGGAGAAGGTGAAGGCGCCCGCGATCGGGTGGCTGTCGGCCGACACGACCCGCCACGCCACGGTGAACGTGCCGGTGCCCAGCTTGCCGGGCAGGGTGATCCGCGCGGTGTCCGCGCGGCCGTCTGCGTGCTCGCTCTTGCCGGTCTTCAACCGCTGGTTGTCGGGGTCGAAGACGCGGAAGGAGTCGTCGAGCAGGCCTACCGACTCGGTGAAGGTGAGGGTGATGGAGCCGGGGGCCGTCTTGACGACGCTGCCGTCGGCGGGGTCGGCGCTGCGGAGGGCCGCGTGCGCCGAGGCCGGTCCGCCGCCCAGGAGGAGCAGGACCAGCACGGTGCCCAGCAGCACCAGCCCCTGAAGTCTCCTTCGTCCGCGCCCGTGCCACTCACCCCCGTGCCGACCGGCGCCGCCTCGGCCGCCACCGCCGTGCCGTCGTCCGCCATCGCGCCCTTCGCTCACGTCAACCGCTCCGTACCGCTTGAGACTCGAGACTCGCGTGCTCGGTGATACGTACGCATGCACACGGCATCCGGTTCACCCGGGTCACTACGTCGGGCGCGCCGACGCCCGGCCGTCCGGCCTCTCGGGAGGGGTGATCGGGGTGATGGGAGGCGATCGGGGTGATGGGCGGCGATCGGGGTGATCAGAGTGATCGCTGAGGTCACTCCGGGAACGCTGTCTCCCGGCGCAGGAAGGCGAGTTGGGCCTGTTTCTCGGGCAGGTACACGTCCGGGAGGTCGATCTCCGGGAGTGTGACGCGCGGTCCGGCCTCGAATCCCTGCCGCAGGAAGCGGGCGATCGCCTTCTCGTTGCGCACGTCCGGGTCCACCACGATCCGCCGCCGGTCCAGGCCCAGCAGCACGTACGACGCGAAGGTCCCCATCAGCGCCGCCGACCAGCCGGGCCGTGCGCCCCGCTCGTGCGCCGGCGCGATGAGCACGTGCACGCCGATGTCGCCGGGCTCGACCTCGTAGACCTCGCCGACCCGGTCCTCGGTGGGCTCGTAGGTCTGGAGGAGGGCGACCGGGACGCCGTCCAGCTCGGTCAGGAAGGCGTGGTGGGTGTCCAGGGTGTCCATGTGGGCGTAGATCTCGGCGACCTGATCCCGTGTCAGGCCGTTCATGCCCCAGAACACGGCCCGCTCCTGGCTCACCCAGCCGTGGACGACGTCCGCGTCGCGCTCGGCGTCGAGGGGCCGCAGGCGGACGGTGCCGAAGCCGTCGGCCGCCTGCTCGTGCACCGGGGCGTGGGGAAGGCGGGGGTCAGGCATGGTCGCTCTCCTTCGTAAGCTGCGCCCAGTCCGTGACGACCGGGGCCAGTTCGCCCCTGAGCCACAGGGGGAGCTGGTCGTGGTGGTGGGGGTGGTCGGGCAGGCCGGACGCGCCGTACGGCACGACCCACAGGCTGTCCTCGCGGCGCGCCAGGTCCCACACGTAACGGGCGGCCGGGCCGCGTGCGGCGAGGTCGGTCCAGCCGGGAACGGCCGAGGTGCACAGCACGCAGTCGTGGTCGCCGGAGAGGGCGGGGGCCTGGTCCGAGGGGTCGGGGAGCGCCCGCCAGGGGGCGAGGCGGTGGGTGTCGCCCCAGCGGGCGGTCGGCTCCGGCCGCTGCCGGGCGACCTCCTCCAGGGCCTGCCGGACCAGTGCCGGGCGGTCGATGCCGTACAACTTCTCGGCGCGCAGGAGGTGTTCCAGGGCGAAGCCGATGCGCGGGAGGAGGGCCAGCCAGGGGAGGAAGACCTCCGGGTAGGCGGGCGGGGTCGTCAGGGGAGCGAAGGCCGGGTGCGCGGCGAGGCGGCGGACGAGGGCGCTGCGCAACGCCGCGAACCGGCCGCTTCCCGGCTGTCGGCGTCCATGCGGCGGTTCCAGCGCAGGAGGCGGTCGCGGAGTTCGGCGGCGGGTGCGGTCAGGTCGTCGAGGGCGGCCAGGCGGTCCAACAGGGGTGCGGCGGAGGCCAGATGCGTGTCCGTGTGGAGGGCCGGCATGTCGGACGCGGACCAGGCGCGCTTCTCGTCCAGCAGCGCCCGGATGCGGTCGGCGCGGTGCGGGGCAGCGAACTCGACGCCCAACTCGGCTGCCGGCCCCCGCTGGTTGGCCATCACGGCGACGCCGTCGATGAGTCCCGCGCGGGGCATCTCGTACCAGCCGGTCCACTCGTGGCCGGGTTCCCAGGCGGGCACCAGCCGGGTGCCGTTGGCCTCGGCGCGCCGCGGCACCCGGCCCGCGACCCGGTGCAGCAGGCCGCCCTCGGTGTCGGCGGCCTGGACGACGTTTACGGGCTCCACCCAGAGGTCGACGGCCCGGTCCACGTCGGCGACCCGGCGGGCCCGGAGCAGCGGCAGTAGGGCGCTGAACCCCAGGTCGGAGGTGACGCGGGGCGGGTGGCACAGGCTCAACGCGAGCGGGGTGCCGTCGTCGAGGCCCTCGGGCCCGCCGGCGACGACCGGGCCGCGTTCCGTCTCCAGGACCTCGACCTCGACGGTCTCCTCCCCGGCGACGCGCACGAGTTCGGTGTGCCGGGCGACCCGCCGCCAGGTGCCGTCCGGGCCGAGCGCCTGCACTCCCGCGCCCGTGCGGCGCAGACGTTCGCGGTAGAGGTCCTGGTAGTCGGCCATGGCGTTGGTGATGGCCCAGGCGACCGTGCCGGTGTGGCCGAAGTGCGCGATGCCGGGGACGCCGGGGACGGCGAGGCCGACGACGTCGAACTCGTCGCAGGCGAGGCGTATCTGCTGGTAGACGCCGGGGTCCTCGATGAAGCGGTGCGGGTCGCCGGCGATGACCGGCTGCCCGGTGACGGTCCGGGAGCCGCTCAGCAGCCAGCCGTTGCTGCCGGAGGTGCCGGGTCCGTCGGTGGCGAACAGGCCGACCGCGTCGGGGCCGAGACGGCGGGCGGCCTCCTCGCGCCACAGCTTGGCGGGGAAGCCGGCGAAGAGGATGTGGGTGGACAGCCAGACGGCGAGCGGGGTCCAAGGCTCCCAACGGCCGGGGGCGAGACCGACCCGCTCGAACTCGGGAGCCACGGTCGCCGCCGACCACTCGCCGACGCCTCCCTCCCCGTCGGCTTCCTCGCCGACGAGCCCCTCGTCGACGAGCCCCTCGTTGACGCCTTCGGCGTACGCCCGTACCCAGTCCGCCGTCTCCGGGTCACGTCTCTCCAGCTCGTCGAAGCAGCGTCTCGCCGTGTCGTCGAGGCGCACGCGGCGCGCGAATCGGTCCCAGGGGAGGGCCTCGGGGCCGAGGAAGGAGGCCGAGGTGCCCCGCGCGCGGTGCCGTTCGACCTCCAGCTGCCAGGCGCGGTCTCGGGCGGTGACCAGCCCCTGGAGACGGGCGAGCGCGCGGGCGTCGGCGGCGCGCAGATGCGGGACGCCCCAGGCGTCGCGGTAGATCTCGGCGGTCACCTGGGACCCCTCTTCGCTTTAGGTTAGCCTTGCCTAATCAGCCCTGCCGGAATCGTACGCGAGGCGTGAGGACCCGGCTGCACACGCCGGAGCACTGGCGCGCAAGCGGAGCGCACAAGCGGGATCATCGACGCATGGACGTCACCCTGCACCTCTCCCAGGACCCCGAGGCCGACGAGCTCCTCGGCCGCTCCCCGCTCGCCGCGCTGGTCGGGATGCTGCTGGACCAGCAGGTTCCGATGGAGTGGGCGTTCAAGGGCCCCCGGACGATCGCCGACCGGCTCGGCGCCGACGACCTGGACGCCCACGACATCGCCGCCCAGGACCCGGAGGCCTTCGCCGCGCTGCTCTCCGACAAGCCGGCCGTGCACCGCTATCCCGGCTCCATGGCCAAGCGCATCCAGCAGCTCTGCCAGTACCTCGTCGAGCACTACGACGGTGACGCCGGCGCCGTCTGGGACGGCGTGGCCACCGGCGGGGAACTCCTCAAGCGCCTCCAGGACCTGCCCGGCTTCGGCAGGCAGAAAGCGCAGATCTTCCTGGCCCTGCTCGGCAAGCAGCTCGGCGTGCAGCCGACGGGCTGGCGGGAGGCGGCCGGCGCGTACGGCGAGGAGAAGTCCTTCCGGTCCGTCGCTGACATCACCGGCCCGGAGTCACTGGCGAAGGTGCGGGCGCACAAGCAGGAGATGAAGGCGGCGGCGAAGGCGGCGAAGGGTTAGACCCCCAAGGGGCTGGACCCCCAAGGGGCTGGACCCCCAAGGGGCTGGACCCCCAAGGGGCTGGACCGCCAAGCGGCAGGGCCGCCAAGGGGCAGGCGACCGTGGGGCAGGGAGGCCGTGGGGCAGGCCGGCCGTAGGGCAGGCCGGCCGTAGGACGGGCCGACCGCGGGACGGGCCGGCCGTGGGACGGGCCGACCGCGGGACGGGCCGGCCGTGGGACGGGCCGGCCGTGGGACGGGCCGGCCGTGGGACGGGCCGGCCGTGGGACGGGCCGGCCGTGGGACGGGCCGACCGCGGGACGGGCCGACCGCGGGACGGGCCGGTCGTGGGACGGGCCGGTCGTGGGACGGGCACTCAAGGGGTAAGTCGTGTGGCCCGCCCGGGTGGCGGGCCGTCGCCGCCGGGTCTGAGCTGGGGACATGACCGAGCCACCGACCGGCCCCTCCTGGAGCCGGGAGTACGACGACCGCAAGGTCCACACCCAGCGGCACGGCCACGAGCCGGAACCGCCCTTCGAAGGCCCGCTGCACGCCCTGTCCCGCGCCGCCTGGCAGATCGTGCTGCTCACCGGCATCGCCTCGCTGATCCTGGGCGTCCTGGTGCTGGTCTGGCCGGGCGCCTCGCTCTTCGCGGCCGGCGTCCTCTTCGGCCTCTACCTCGTGATCAGCGGCGTCTTCCAGCTGGTGTCCGCCTTCGGCACGCTCCCCCACGCTCGAACAACCTCGCGCGGGGGGACCCCCATGACCACCTCGCTGCGCGTCCTCGGCTTCATCAGCGGCGCGCTGTCCCTTCTGCTGGGCCTGTTCTGCTTCCGCGGCCCGATGCAGTCGATCCTGCTGCTCGCCCTGTGGATCGGCATCGGTTGGCTGATCCGCGGGATCACGCAGACCCTGGCCGCCGTCTCCGACACGTCCATGCCGGCCCGTGGCTGGCAGGTCTTCCTCGGGATCGTCACCTTCGTCGGCGGGATCGTCCTGATCGACTCGCCCTTCGAGTCGGTCGCCGTGCTCACCCTCGTCGGCGGCATCTGGCTGGCGGTCGTCGGCGTCGTCGAGATCGTCACCGCGCTCAGCATCCGCGGCCGGGCCCGCCAGGTCCCGCGCGCCCTCTGAACACGCCCCCCTGCTTCCCGCGCCCCCTCCTCCGAAGGGGTGATTCTCGCGCCCGGCGTGCTGAACGCCGGGCGTGTCGCGGGGAGATGACCTGCCATGAGCACCGTACGCAGCCACTCCCGCAGCCACGCCTGGCTACGGGTGCTCGTCGTGCTCCTCGCCCTGCTGATGCCGGGCGCGCCCGCGGAACTCTCCGCGCCGGCGACCGCGGCCGCCGGGACCATCGAGTACGACGTCCTCGACACGGTGCTGCGACCCGCCCCCTGCGCCCACCGTCCCGTCGCACCCCTGCGCCCCGCCCCGCTCCCGGCCCCTGCACCCGGTGACCCGGCCGACCGGCCGCTCCCCGCGCCGCCGAGGCCGTCGTACGCCCTGCACACGCTGCGCACCGTGGTCCTGCGCTGCTGACCGGTCCCCTGCCCCGAGACCAGTCAGCACGACGTGTACGAGCAAGACGTGTACGACGCAAGGAGCACAGCCATGCCCACCGACCCGTACGCGGTCCTGCGCGCCCTGCTGCGCGCGGAGGCCGTCCGCAACACGCCGAAACCGCAGGTGAAGGAACCGATCCCGCAGCCGCCCCAGGAGAAACGGGACCACTGACCGGACGGCGCAGGCGGCACCCGGCGGGCAACCGCCCGCCCTGCCGCCTCCGCCCGCCCTGCCGCCTCCGCCCGGCCTACTGCCTCCGCCGGGCCGTGCCGGAGAGGGAGCAGGTGATCTCGCGGCCGATCTGGGTGCCGACGGACCGCGCCAGGGACTTGAACATTCCGCTGCCGACGACCTGTTCGCCGACCGACGGCCCCTCCTCGGCCCTCGCCTCCTGCGACTGCTTCGGCTGCTTCGGGTGCTTCGGATGCTTCGGATGCTTCGGATGCTTCGGCCGTGGTGGCCGCTCCGCGGGCGTGGCCGCCAGCTTCTCGAACGCCGATTCTCTGTCCACAGCCTGTGCATACCGTTCGTAGAACGGCGATCCCCGCACCGCGCTGTCGAGGGCCGGGCCGTCCCCCGGGCCCATCAGTGACTCCGGGATGCGCAGCCGGGTCGCGGCGACCGGGGGGCGGGGCGCCCTTCTCGCTGAGGACCGTGACGACGGCCTCGCCGGTGCCGAGCCCGGTGAGGAGTTCCTCCAGGTCGTAGGCGGACTTCGGGAACGTCTTCACCGTGGCCTTGAGGGCCTTCTGGTCGTCCGGGGTGAAGGCCCGCAGGGCGTGTTGGACACGGTCGCCGAGCTGGGCGAGGACCTCGCCGGGAACATCCCTGGGTGTTTCAGTGACGAAGAACACTCCTACCGCTTTCGAGCGAATCAGGCGCACGGTCTGCGTGATGGCGTCGAGGAACGCCTTCGAGGCGTCGTCGAAGAGCAGGTGTGCCTCGTCGAAGAAGAAGACGAGCTCCGGTTTGTCGGCGTCGCCGACCTCGGGGAGCTGCGGCTTGTCCTGGACGGCGGGCAGTTCGAGGACCGACACGATCCCGCGGCCGTCGGACGCCGTACGCAGGAACTCTGCGGTGTCGAATGCCGGCTCACCGAAGAAGCTCGCCCCCGCACCCTGTCGTTTCACAGCGCCCGGCGCCGAGACCCCGGACAGGTCCCTCTTGACGTCCGCGAGGAAGACCGGCACACCCTGCGCGGAGAGCTGCTCGGCGATCAGCTGGAGCGTCGTGGTCTTCCCGGTGCCGGTGGCGCCCGCGACCAGGCCGTGCCGGTTCGGCATGGGGAGCGGGATGCGAACCGGGGCGTCGGGCAGGCACGTGCCGTCCCACAGCAGCGCGCTCAGTCGAGGGCGGGGCCGGCGAAGGCGTACCCGGCGGCGATGTCACCGACGCTCGTCCACTCGCTCACCGGCAGACCTCGTTCCGTTTTACCCCCGTTCATCACGTCTTTTCCAGCGTTGCACTCCGTCTCCATGGCTGCGCCCGGAACGTCTGGACCGGTAGGCTTTCCGTGTGATCTTCAAGCGCATCGGAAACGGCCGGCCGTACCCCGACCACGGCCGGGAAAGCACCCGGCAGTGGGCGGACGTCGCGCCGCGCCCGGTCCGCCTCGATCAGCTGGTGACCACCAAGCAGCAGCTCGACCTGGAAACCCTGCTCGCGGAGGACTCGACGTTCTACGGCGACCTCTTCGCGCATGTCGTGAAGTGGCAGGGCGACCTGTACCTGGAGGACGGGCTGCACCGCGCGGTGCGGGCGGCGCTCCAGCAGCGACAGGTGCTGCACGCCCGCGTCCTCGAGCTGGACTGACCTGCGCCGCGCACCCGGCTGAACCGCTGGCTGAACCCCCGGCCGCACCCTCGGGTTGACCCGTTCGGGTGCTTTCCCGTGCCCCGCACGGTGTCGGATGATCGTTTATTAGTCACGGCCGCCCGGGCGCACTACGCTGCGGCCATGAGCATGCTGACTCCCCCCGGCATGGGCGGTAAATACCGGATCACGGGGGACAAGTACCCCCGCATGCGCCCCCACCGGCGACGCGGCAGGCTGGTCGTCGTGGTCGTCGCCTGCGGTGCCGTGCTCGGCGTCGCCGGCTGGGGCACCCTGCAGCTCATCGACGTCTTCACGGGCGGCGGAGGGACGGCCACGGCGGCCGGCGCAGGCTGCTCCGACACCACCAAGGCAAGCCCCGCGGCCTCCGGATCCGCCGCAGCGGGCGGCGCGGGCGCCCGGACGGGTGCGGCTTCGGGCACTGGTTCGGGTTCGGGTGTCGGCTCGGTTCCCAAGCCCGCGCAGATCACCGTGAACGTCTTCAACGCCACCACCCGCAGCGGCCTCGCCAAGACCACCGCGGACGAGCTGAAGAAGCGCGGCTTCAAGATCGGCGACGTGGGCAACGCCAGCAAGCAGTACGACAAGAAGGTCGCGGGCACCGGGATACTGCTCGGCCCCGCGTCCTCCCTGAACACCTCGCTGCCGGTCCTCGCCACCCAGCTCAGCACCGCCGAGCGCCGCACCGACGCCGCCCGCACGGGCCCGACCCTCGACCTGATCATCGGCAACGGCTTCAAGGCGCTCACCAGCCAGGCGGACGCGACCAAGGCCCTCACGGCCCTGTCCGCACCGCAGCCGACAGTGGGCACCGGCACGAAGAAGGCCTGCTAGCAGCCCCCTGCTCAGCCGCTGCCCACCCACCCCGCCGGTCAGCCGGCGGTCAGCGACAGGGTTACTCCGCCGCGCCGTACAGCCGGTCGCCCGCGTCTCCGAGGCCCGGGACGATGTAGCCGTGCTCGTTGAGGTGGTCGTCGACGGCCGCCGTGACGACGGTGACCGGGGTGCCCGCGAGCTCGCGCTCCATGATCTCCACGCCCTCCGGGGCGGCGAGCAGCACCACGGCCGTCACATCGTCGGCGCCGCGCCGGATCAGCTCACGGATCGCGGCGACCAGCGTGCCGCCGGTGGCCAGCATCGGGTCCAGGACATACACCTGGCGGCCCGAGAGGTCCTCCGGCATGCGCGTGGCGTACGTCGACGCCTCCAGCGTCTTCTCGTTGCGGATCATGCCCAGGAAGCCCACCTCGGCGGTCGGCAGCAGCCGGACCATGCCGTCCAGCATGCCGAGGCCCGCGCGCAGGATCGGCACCACGAGCGGGCGCGGGTAGGAGAGCTTGACGCCGGTGGTCGGGGCGACCGGCGTCTTGATGTCGACCTGCTCGGTGCGCACGTCGCGCGTGGCCTCGTAGGCGAGCAGGGTGACCAGTTCGTCGGCCAGCCGGCGGAAGGTCGCGGAGTCCGTGCGCTGGTCGCGCAGCGTGGTGAGCTTGTGGGCGACCAGAGGGTGGTCGACGACGTGGAGACGCATGTCCACAACAGTAACCGGGCCGAACCCGCCCGGCGTCCCCACACACAGTGAGCCTCTCCCCCCGGCTTCGGCCGTTCGCTGGCATCAAACCGCCCGTCGGAGGGAAAGTGAGGGAAAGATATGGAGACGGACCGGGGTACCCGGGGTGGTGTGCTGATGCCTGACGTGCCCGACCTGCCCGACTCGCCGGACCGCGACGCGCCGGAGACGCAACCGCCCGAGTCCGAGTCCGAGCGCCGTCGGCGCCGCGCCCGGTTCCTGCGCGAACTGGCCGAAGCCCGCGAACTGCGCGACCGGGTCCAGCCCCGCCGCGCGAAGACCGCCCGCCTGCGCCACGCGATGCGCATGCGCACGTTCCGCTGGTAGCCGCGCGGCAGCCGTTGCCGTACGGGACTTGGGGCATACGGGGAAGATCGCCACCGTCATGGGCGTCCCATGGGGTGGGCGTGCGTGGGTCCGCGGGAAAGCCGCGTACGATCCGCTGGTGGCGGCAACGAGTGTGCTGGTGAGTCGCGCACGGACGACCTCACGTACGTGCGATCAAAACCACCGGACACAGGGAGCCGAAGACGTCCCCTGAACGCCTTGTTTCTGCCACGATTCCGAGTGGGTGGGGCTCGGAGCCTGAGCTCTCTCTCCGCCCGTAACCTCCGCCGGGGGGACCCCCAACCGGCACGCCTATGACCAGTGGGAGAGTCACGGTGTACTTCGCCGCACTGCTCGCGCGCACCGAAGACGGGTGGGAAGCGAGCGACACAGAGCTCGACGATGTGGAGACCCTGTCGGATCTGGCCGACCTGGCCCGGGAAGCCTCTCCCGACGAGGACACGGTGCTCGTGCTGATCGAGCAGGAGGACTCCTGGTTCGGGGTCGTCCGCATCGACGGCGAGGAGGACCCTCGCATCTTCGTCTCCGACGCCGCTGCCGCAGCCCGCAGTTCGTACGGCGAGATCCTGCTCACCGACGAACTGCTCGGAAGGGATCCGGATGACAACGATACGGATCTGGACGCCCTCGACCTCGACGGCACCGAAGACGGTGAGGACGAGGACGAGGACGAGGACTCCGACGACCCCCAGGGGGGCGGCTCCGCCGAGGCCGTGCCGCACGGGCCGGTCGGCGACGCCGCCATCCTCGACGACCTCGGCGTCGGCGAGAAGGAACTGAAGTCGCTGTCCGAGGACGCGCTCACCGAGATCGCCGACGCCCTCGGCGCCTCGGAGGTCCTGGAGACCGTCCGCTGACCGCACCACAGGCCCCGCCGGACCCCGTCCGCGATCCCTGGCGGGCCGCGATGCGGCTCGCCCTGGACGAGGCCCGGCTGGCCGCCCGGGGCGGGGACGTCCCGGTCGGCGCGGTCGTGCTGGCTGCGGACGGCACGACGGTCCTCGCCACCGGCCACAACGAACGCGAGGCGGGCGGCGATCCGACGGCCCACGCGGAGGTGCTCGCCATCCGGCGGGCGGCCGCGAACCTGAAGGATGCGGCGACACGCACCGCCCCCGGCAACGGTGGTGGGCGACAGCCGGGCGAGTGGCGGCTGTCCGGCTGCACGCTCGTCGTGACGCTCGAACCGTGCACCATGTGCGCGGGCGCGGTCGTGCAGTCCCGGGTGGACCGGGTCGTCTACGGCGCCCGGGACGACAAGGCGGGCGCGGTCGGCTCCCTCTGGGACGTCGTCCGCGACCGGCGCCTCAATCACCGCCCGGAGGTCGTCGAAGGCGTCCTCGCGCAGGAGTGCGCGGGGCTCCTCACGGACTTCTTCCGCGATCGCTGATCCCCCTCCCGAATACCGATTTCAAACCGGGGCTCACCTTGTTGTAGGGTCTCTCTCGGTAGCGTGTCCGAGCGGCCGAAGGAGCTCGCCTCGAAAGCGAGTGTGGCGCAAGTCACCGAGGGTTCAAATCCCTCCGCTACCGCTGTGGACGAAGGGTCCGGTTCGATGAACCGGGCCCTTCGTCGTGTCACCTATGTGCGTGCTCTGCTCGCTCGGCTCGGGCCGCTCGCTCGGCTCGGGCCGCTTGCCCAGGTAGGTCCAGGCGAGGCCGCCGACGATCGGGGCGCTGAACATGAACAGCAGCCACAGCAGCTTGGGCACGTGGCGAACGCGCTCCTCGGGGGTGCGGACGCAGTCGAGCAACGCCCCCACACACAGCACGGCCACGATGACCATCGGGACGGCCGACAGCAGTTGCAGCGTCATGCGTCTCTCCTTCGCACCCTCTTCGCCCGCCTCCGTCCGGCGGCCTTCAACCCTTCATCGGATGAGGCCCCCCGAACGGTTCACGAACGCGCCGCCGTTCATGAACGCGCCGCGAATGCTCAAAAGCAGTGTGAAAATCGGACGGGCGGTTACACTCGCCGCCGGCAACAGGGGCCCAAGTGGGCGCATACAGGGGAGGCCAGGTGGCGGTGAACGCCAAGAAGATCGCCGTCTACGTGCTTGTGGTCTTCGTGCTCTACGTGATCATCACGGACCCGGCGAAGGCGGCGGATTACGTCCAGATAGGCTTCGAGGGCATATCGGACGCAGCCAAGGCCATCGGAGACTTCTTCACCTGGCTCGCCGACGGGGCGCGGTAGCCGGGGCGCGGTGCCGGGGCCGTCGTACGCACTGGGAGTGCCCATGATCCGCCACCTGGTCCTGTTCAAGCTCAACGAAGGCGTCCGGCGCGACGATCCCCGGGTCGTGCGCGGCGAGGCGGCCTTCCGGGCGCTGGGCGAGCAGATCGCGGAACTGCGCTTCTGGGAGCTGGGCTGGAACATCAGCGAGCGCCCCATCGCCTACGACTTCGCGATCAACTCTGCGGTCCAGGACGCGGACGCGTTGAAGCGGTACATCGAGCACCCGGACCATCAGGCGGGCGTCGCCCTGTGGCGGGAGTTCGCCACCTGGGTGGTCGCCGACTACGAGTTCTGAGCCGCCTCCGTCGGCAGTACTCGGCAGTACGAAGCCCTCCGCCCGAACGGCGGGGGGCTTTTGCGCGTCCTGGATCACCACCAAAGCCCCAACTTCTTGCTCAACACGGAGTTATGAGGTGCTTGCACACAGTGCACATGTCTTGTGATGCTATGACCGCTTTTGACGGATGAGTTGACCGATGTTGACCTGACGAAGAGGTGGCGTTGACCGTGTCGGCCAGTACTGCGCCGCCTCAGCATGAGGCACCCCCGGCACCCGCTCCGGCACCCACCCTGGAAGTCGTCGCCGTCCCGGAGGCCGCCGCGGAGGCCGCCCCGACGCCCGAGCGGCGCCGTGGCGCCGACACCCGGGCACTGACCCAGGTCCTCTTCGCCGAGCTCAAGGAGCTCCAGCCGGGCACGCCGGAGCACGATCGGGTGCGCGGGGCGCTCATCGAGGCGAATCTGCCGCTCGTGCGCTACGCGGCCGGCCGCTTCCGCTCCCGCAACGAGCCGATGGAGGACGTCGTCCAGGTCGGCACCATCGGCCTCATCAACGCCATCGACCGCTTCGACCCGGACCGGGGGGTGCAGTTCCCGACGTTCGCGATGCCGACGGTCGTGGGCGAGATCAAGCGGTACTTCCGTGACAACGTCCGCACGGTCCACGTGCCGCGCCGGCTGCACGAGTTGTGGGTGCAGGTCAACAGCGCGACGGAGGACCTGACGACCGCCTACGGACGCACCCCGACGACGGCCGAGATCGCCGAACGGCTGCGCATCGGCGAGGACGAGGTGCTCTCCTGCATCGAGGCGGGCCGCTCGTACCACGCCACCTCCCTGGAGGCGGCCCAGGAGGGCGACGGCCTCCCGGGCCTGCTGGACCGCCTCGGCTACGAGGACCCGGCGCTGGACGGCGTGGAGCACCGCGACCTCGTCCGCCACCTCCTGGTCCAACTCCCTGAGCGCGAACAGCGCATCCTGCTGCTGCGCTACTACAGCAACCTCACGCAGTCCCAGATCAGCGCGGAACTCGGCGTGTCCCAGATGCACGTCTCCCGGCTACTGGCGCGTAGCTTCCAGCGGCTGCGCTCGGCGAACCGCATCGAGGCGTGAGCCGCGACCCGGCTTCAGTCGTCCCTCGATCGGGGATCGCAAGCACGATCGAGACGTCACCGTTGGGGGCGAATCGCCCACCTGGACTGTTCCCGACAGATCTGCGCTGAAAAACCGTCACACCCCCTGTTTCCAGGGCCGATTCGTTACTCACATGTCGACATGTCACTACAGCGTGTTGCCGACATGTGACATTCTGCCGGAAGCGCGTTTGCCGGGGCTTCGGCGCCGGTATTCAGGTGAAGGCTGACGTTCCTCAAGCGGGAATGTTCGCCGCGACCGTCCCGCGACCCAAAGGGGGTGGCATGTCCGCAGATCAGGGCAGCTCGAAGGTGCTCACGCTCACGAAGAGCGAGACCGCGCCCGTCGTGCCTGTCGAGCCCGACGTGCTCGACGACGTCACAGCCCCCGAGGCCGCCCAGGCCCCGGCCCTCACCACGGCCACGGGGGCCATCGACACCCGCACCCTGTCCCGCTCCCTGTTCCTGCGACTGGCCACACTCGCCGAGGACAGTCCCGAGCGCGTGTACGTCCGGGACACCCTCATCGAGCTCAACCTCCCCCTCGTGCGCTACGCGGCGGCCCGCTTCCGCTCGCGCAACGAGCCGATGGAGGACATCGTCCAGGTCGGCACCATCGGCCTGATCAAGGCGATCGACCGCTTCGACTGCGAACGGGGCGTCGAGTTCCCGACGTTCGCGATGCCGACGGTCGTGGGCGAGATCAAGCGCTTCTTCCGCGACACGTCGTGGTCGGTGCGCGTGCCGCGCCGCCTCCAGGAGCTGCGCCTGGCTCTCACCAAGGCCAGCGACGAGCTCTCCCAGAAGCTGGACCGCTCCCCGACGGTCGCCGAACTGGCCGCGGTCCTGGGCGTGTCCGAGGAGGACGTCGTCGACGGCCTCGCCGTCGGCAACGCGTACACGGCCTCCTCGCTGGACTCCCCAGCGCCCGAGGACGACGGCGGCGAGGGCTCCCTGGCCGACCGCCTCGGCTACGAGGACACGGCGCTGGAGGGCGTGGAGTACCGCGAGTCCCTCAAGCCGCTGCTGGCCAAGCTGCCGCCGCGCGAGCGCCGCATCATCATGCTGCGCTTCTTCGCCAACATGACCCAGTCCCAGATCGGCGAGGAGGTCGGCATCTCCCAGATGCACGTCTCGCGCCTGCTCACCCGCACCCTGGCCCAGCTGCGCGACGGCCTGATCTCCGACTAGGGCCTGTCCGGCGGATCAAGCCGCAGGAAAGCGGACGGCACCGCATCAGCACCGGTGCGCGGGGCGATGGGGATCCCCGGATCCCCCCGCTCGAGCCCAGCCGAGGCGGGGCGCGGGCAGCCGCGAGGCGGAGGAGGGCATCGACACGATCGGCGCCCCTCCCCGCTCCGGCGAAGTCGAGAGCGGAGGAGTCGGCAACCGCCGACAACACCGCTGAGGATCCCCGCCGGGGAAGTGCCTGCCACACCCCGCGTCCACCGCTTGACCCGCTGGACAGGTCCGAAGGCCCGGCCTGGCGAACCAGGTGGCGGGAAGAGCAGGACACGGCCGGGGCGAGGGCGAAGGCCCCTTTGACGGCCGGAGTCCCGGAGCCCGGCTCGCCGCAGGGTGGCTCGTCGGCCGGTGCCGACTCACCCGCCGGGGGCGACGCGTCCATCGGGGGCGACGCGTCCATCGGGGGCGCTTCGTCCACGGGGGGCACCTCGTCCGCCGGAGGCGGCTCGTCCGCCGGAGGCGGCTCGTCCGCCGGAGGCGGCTCGTCCGCCGGAGGCGGCTCGTCCGCCGGAGGCGGCTCGTCCGCCGGAGGCGGCTCGGGTGGGCATACGACGCCGGGGTCGGCCTCGCCTTCGCCCTCGCCGGTCCCGTCCGGTGGTGCGTCCGCCGGGCCGGCGGTGCTCGTCGTGAGCGACACCGTCCGCGCGGGCACGGATCAGCGGTGGTGTGAGGACGTGACCCTCACGCTCCACAACTCCGGTGGCACAGCGGTGCGTTCCGGCACGGTCACGTTCGGGACCCATGTCGTCGACGCGCTCGGCATCGACTGGGCGACCCGCGAGTCGACGGCCCCGCTCCCGACGCCGATCGCCGCCGGCGCGCGTGCGGAGAGGACCTGGACGGTGTGCGTCGACGCGATGGGGGTCCCCCCGCTCGAGCGCAGTCGAGAGTGGGGGAGGGTCCCGCTGGGGATGCACATCGAGACGCGGGACGTGTCGGTGCGGTGGGAGTGAGAAGAGGCCGAGGGGCGCGGTGACGCCGTGGCGCCACCCGGCGTCCCCGTGCGGACGTTACTTCAGCGCCAGCCAGGCGACCGCGGCGACGATCACGACGGCGGCGATGACGCCGACGATCAGTCCGATGCGGGAGCCGGTCGGTGCGGGAGCCGGCTGGGCGGCCCGGGGGGCGCCCTCGTCGACGAACGCGCGGAACATCTGGGTGCTGCCGGCGGGGTCGTGGTTGCCCTGGGGGCCCTGGGTGTTAGCCATGGGCCGAGACACTAGCGAAAACGGGCGGGGCGCCCCAAGTGGGGGTCGCCACACGGGCGGTGAACAGGCCCCTGCGACCCGGCGTCTCGGCCGACTGCCGCGCCATCCCCACCCATGCCCCCACCTGCACATTTACCCTCGCAATACTTGCCTTTGCCAACTTTTTGCGACCCTCGCGCCGATTTTATTTGCCTGCAGCAACCAACCGCTCCTATGGTTGCCCCGAGCAACAAAATGGGAGGTGTGAGATGGCCGGGCAGGCGCAGTACGAGGAGTTGGCGCGTCAGCTCAGCGCCGTCGGGGCCGTGAAGCGGGACCTCGGGCGGATCCTGCCGCACGACTGCTCCGCCGGCTCGGCCGCCGTACTGGCGCTGCTGGGCCGCCACGGCGACATGCGCATGAGCAATCTCTCCGAGCTGCTCGCCGTCGACATGTCCGTGACCAGCCGGCACGCCGCGCATCTCGCCGACCGCGGTTGGATCGAGCGCTCCCCCGACCCGGCGGACAAACGCTCCCGCATCCTGCGCCTCACCCCCGAGGGGCACGCGATGCTCGCCGAGCTGTCCCGTCGGAGCACCGAGCTGCTGACGCAGCGGCTGGGCGACTGGACCGACGCCGAGGTCGGCCAGCTCATCGGACTGCTGACCCGGCTGCGCGCCAGCTTCGGCGACTGCCGGACGGTCCCGCACCGGCCGCCGCCCCCGCCCGCACCCCCTCCGCCCGCACCTCCGCCTCCCGTTTCATCCGTTTCAGCCCCCGGTTCCGTCCCCGGTTCCCCCGTTTCCCCCGTCTCCGGGGGCGAACGGACACAGACCACCCGTACACCCGCACAAGCAACGTAAGAGAAGGAAGCCCATGGCAACGACCACACCAGCCGGTGTGCGGGCTCACGCGAAGCACGGCGGAGGGTCCCACGGCTCCGCCGCGGACGCTCCGATGACGCACCGGCAGATCATGGAGGCGCTCTCCGGGCTGCTGCTCGGCATGTTCGTCGCGATCCTGTCCTCCACGATCGTCTCGAACGCCCTCCCGGAGATCATCGGCGACCTCGGCGGCGGCCAGTCCGCCTACACCTGGGTCGTGACCGCCACCCTGCTGGCGATGACGGCGACCACCCCCCTGTGGGGCAAGCTCGCCGACCTCTACGACAAGAAGGCGCTCGTCCAGATAGCGCTCGTCATCTATGTGCTGGGGTCGGCCGCGGCCGGGCTCTCGCAGAACTCCGGCATGCTGATCGCCTGCCGTGTCGTCCAGGGCGTCGGCGTGGGCGGGCTCTCCGCCCTCGCGCAGATCGTGATGGCCGCGATGATCTCCCCGCGTGAGCGCGGGCGCTACTCCGGTTACCTCGGCGCGACCTTCGCCGTCGCCACCGTCGGCGGTCCGCTGCTCGGCGGTGTCATCACCGACACGAGCTGGCTCGGCTGGCGCTGGTGCTTCTACGTCGGCGTGCCCTTCGCCGTCATCGCGCTGATCGTGCTGCAGAAGACCCTGCACCTGCCGGTCGTGAAGCGGGACGTCAAGGTCGACTGGGCCGGCGCGTTCTTCATCTCCGCCGCGGTCTCCCTGCTGCTGGTCTGGGTCACCTTCGCCGGTGACAAGTACGACTGGCTGTCCTGGCAGACGTACGCGATGGTCGCGGGGTCGGTCCTGCTCGGGCTCGTCTTCGTGTTCGTCGAGTCGAAGGCCAAGGAACCGATCATCCCGCTGCGCCTCTTCCGCAACCGCACCATCACGCTGTCGTCGATCGCGTCGATGTTCGTGGGCGTGGCGATGTTCTCCGGGACCGTCTTCTTCGCGCAGTACTTCCAGCTGGCCCGGGACAAGTCCCCGACCATGTCGGGCGTCTTGACGATCCCGATGATCGGCGGTCTGTTCGTCTCCTCCACCGTCTCCGGGCAGTTCATCACCCGCACCGGCAAGTGGAAGGCCTGGCTGGTCAGCGGCGGTGTGCTCATCACGGCCGGCCTCGGACTGCTGGGCACGATCCGCTACGACACGGACTACTGGAAGACCGCGATCTTCATGGCGCTGCTGGGTCTCGGCGTCGGCATGATGATGCAGAACCTGGTGCTGTCCACGCAGAACCAGGTGGATCCGAGCGACCTCGGCTCGGCCAGCTCGACCGTGACCTTCTTCCGGTCCCTCGGCGGTGCGATGGGCGTCTCGGCGCTGGGCGCCGTCATGGCCAACCGCATCACCGACTACGCCAAGGACGGCATCGCCGACCTCGGCCCCAAGTACGCCTCCCTCGCGTCCGGTTCGAGCTCCAGCGACTCCATCCCGGACATGGACAAGCTGCCCGCGCCGCTGCGCACGGTCATGGAGAGCGCGTACGGCCACGGCATCGCGGACGTCTTCCTGATCGCCTCCGCGCTGGCCCTGCTGGCCTTCCTGATCACCCTGTTCATCAAGGAGGTCCCGCTGCGGACCAAGGGCGCGCTGGCGCAGGCCGCTTCCGAGGACGCCTCGGCCGACAGCACGCAGACCCCGGCCGACACCGCGCAGGCCGCAGTCGCCACCACGGAGGCCCCGGCCACCGTCGAGGCCCCCGTGACGGCCGAGGAGAACGTCCCGAGCTGGGCCGTCGCCGCCTCCAACACCGAGGCCGCCGGCACCGAGGGCACGCAGCGGCACGCCGCCGTCGCCACCCTCGACGCCCCCGCCGCGCAGTCTCCCTCGGGCGGCATCCCGGTGCACGGCTTCGTGCGCGGCGCGGAGAGCACGCCCGTGCCGCAGGCCGCCGTCACGCTGATCTCGCTCGGCGGACGTCAGCTCGGCCGGTCGGTCGCGCAGGCCGACGGCGCCTACGCGCTGGACGCGCCGGGTACGGGTTCGTACGTCCTGATCGCCTCCGCGGACGGCTTCCAGCCGCAGGCCTCGACGGTCGTCGTGAACGGCGAGCCGGTCGCGTACGACATCCTGCTCAGCGGGACCAGCGGGCTCAGCGGTGTCGTGCGCGCCGCCGAGTCGGGCGACGGCGTCAAGGACGCGATGGTGATCGTCACCGATGTGCGGGGCGATCTGCTGGCCACCGCGGCCACCGGCGAGCAGGGCGAGTTCTCCTTCGCGGAGCTGGTTCCGGGCGCCGTGACCGTCGCGGTGAACGCCGTCGGGTTCCGGCCGCGCGCCCTGCCCGTCGAGATCGGCGCGACGGGCGTGACCCGCGCGGAGGTCGTCCTCGACGCGGGCGCCCAGCTCCAGGGCGTCGTCCGGGCGCCGCACGGTCCGCTGGCCGACGCGCGGGTGACGCTCGTGGACGCGGCGGGCAACGTGGTCGGCACCGCCACCACCGGCGTGGACGGCGCGTACGCCTTCGCCGACCTCGACGGCGGCGACTACACGCTCATCGCGACCGGCTACCCGCCGGTGGCCACCGCGCTGACCGTCGCGGGCGCCGGCGTCGACGGCCACGACATCGAACTCGCCCACCCCGGCGAGTAGTTCGGTTCGCTACAGGCTCCGGCCCGGTGCGGGGGTTCACCCCGCACACCGGGCCGGTCGCAGTTGAGGAGCAAGAGAGATGGGACTGACCGCGAAGATCCGCACGCGGGACGGGTGGGCCGTGTCGCACGCGGTCGTCACGGTGACCGACATGACGGGCGGCCAGGTGCTGCGCGCCGAGGCCGACGCGGAAGGAGCCGTACGGGACACGACCGAACTCGCCCCGGGGGCGTACACGGTGATCGTCACGGCCGTCGGGTACGCGCCCAGGGCGTCCAGCGCGATCGTGACGGCGAGCCGGCGGGCGGAGGTCGGCACCGTGACGCTGGCCCGGCAGGGCGGCACGGAACTGCCCCCGCCCGGCCCCTGGACCGTCGACCCGGCGCACTCGACCGTCGCCGCGGTCGCCCAGCACCTGGGCATCTCCAGCGTGCGCGGCCGGTTCACGGACTTCACGGCGTCCGTCGAGATCGCCCCGGACGACGTCGCCAAGTCCCGGGTGGAGGCGGTGATCCGGGCGGCGTCCATCGACACCGGCAACGCCATGCGCGACACGCACCTGCGCTCGGCGGACTTCCTGGACGTCGAGACGTACCCCGAGCTCACCTACCGCTCGACCGGTCTGACCACGGCCGGCCCGGACCGCTGGACCGTCCACGGCGAGCTGACCATGCGCGGGGTGTCCCGTCCGGTGGACCTGGACCTGGCCTACCTCGGCACGGGCTCGGACCCGTGGGGCGGTACCCGGGCGGCCTTCCGGGCGACCACCGAACTGCGGCGCGAGGACTTCGCCATGGACTACAACCAGGTCGTCCAGGCGGGCATCGCGGCCATCGGCACCACCCTGAAGGTCGAACTCGACGTCCAGGCGGTGCAGGGAGACGCCCTGCCGCAGCAGTAGCAGTAGCAGGACCACGGGATCAGTGGACGCCGGCCCGGACATAGGCACAGCAGGGTCAGCCGAAAGGGGGGCCGCGCGGCCTAGGGTGGGCTCATGGCACCGAACATCGCGACGAACACCAAGGTCTCCCTGGACGAGCTGCTGGACTTCGTCCGCCCCCGGCACCGGGCGATCCTGCTCACCCGGCGCGCCGACGGCAGCGCCCAGGCCTCGCCGCTGACCTGCGGGGTCGACGACTCGGGGCGGATCGTCGTCTCCACCTACCCCGAGCGGGCCAAGACCCGCAACGCCAAGCGGGACGAGCGGGTCAGCGTCCTCGTGCTGAGCGACGACTGGAACGGGCCCTGGGTCCAGATCGACGGCACCGCCGAGGTCGTCGACGCGCCGGACTCCGTGGAGCCGCTCGTGGAGTACTACCGCAACATCGCCGGCGAGCACCCCGACTGGGACGAGTACCGCGAGGCCATGCGGAAGCAGGGCAAGTCGATCATCCGGGTCACGCCCGAGCGATGGGGACCGGTGGCGACGGGCGGCTTCCCGGCCCGACTGGTTCAGGAGGACTAGACCGGACCAGTACGGGTGAGTATGGACGAACGCGGGCGAGTACGGGCGAGTGCGGGCGAGTACGGAACAGGACTGGTCGTAGGGCCTGGTCAGCCGTGTTTCACAGGCCTGGTCAGCCGCGTTTCACCATCGCCTCGATGCCCGCGACCAGCAGGTCCAGGGCGAAGGTGAAGTCGCGGTCCATCATCTCCTCGACCGTGTCGCCGCCGCGGGCCGCCATCAGGCCCCTGGACTGCTCGACGATCTCCGCGGTCTGCGGCGCCTCGGCGCTCGCGCTCAGGGCGTGCCGGAAGTACTCGTCCGGGCTCAGACCGGTGTCCGCGGCGCGCGCGATGAAGTGGCCCTCGATCGTGCCGTAGCCGTACACGAACTGGAAGACGGCCGAGATCGTGCCGGTGATGCCGTGCGCGGGCAGGCCGGTGCGCAGCACGACCTGCTGGACCGTGCGGGAGAAGCGCAGGGAGTTCGGGCCGAGGTTGAGGTAGCGGCCGGCGAGCGGGGACAGCCAGGAGTGGCGGACCAGCAGCCCGCGGTACACCGTGGCCAGCGTGCGCAGTTGCTCGCGCCAGTCCGCGCTCTCGTCCTGCGGGTCGGGCAGTTCCTCCAGCTCGCCGTAGACGCTGTCCAGGGCGAGTTCGAGGAGGTCGTCCTTGGTGTCGACGTACCAGTACACGGACATCGCGGTCACGTTGAGGTCGGCCGCCAGCCGCCGCATGGAGAACCCGGTCAGCCCCTCGGCGTCCAGCAGCCGCACGGTCGTCTGGATGATCCGGTCCAGGTCGAGCCCGGACGGCTGCCCCCCGCCCCGCCCACGCCGACGCGCCTTGCCTTCCAGCCACACGCTGTGCTGGGCGGCATCCTTGGCGGTCTCGGCCATGGCAGGGCCCTTCCGGGAAAAAGCAGAGGCAAGGAGGTTGCCCATTCCTTGCCACTCTCAACTTATAGCGCACCGGGGGGCTTGCGGCAAGGCCCCCGTCGTGCCGCAGAATCTCCGGCCTGGACCGGAATCCGCGGAATACGGGGGTCGCGAAATGCGCGTGCTGTTGACTACTTGGGGATCGCGCGGGGACGTCGAACCGCTGGCGGGACTGGCGGTGGCGTTGCGGGAGCTCGGCGCGCAGGTGCGGGTGTGCGCGCCGCCGGACGAGGAGTTCGCCGCGCTGCTGGGGCGGGTCGGCGTGCCGCTGCTGCCGCTCGGCCCGACGGTGAAGTCGGTGGTCGCCGGACCGAAGCCGCCGACGGCGGAGGCCGCGTTCCGGCTCGCTCCCGAGCTGGTCGCCGCGCGGTTCGCCACGCTCACCGCGGCGGCCGAGGGATGCGACGTGCTGCTGGCGACCGGCCTGATGCCGGCCGGCGC
The DNA here is from genome assembly GCF_044460385.1 of Streptomyces sp. NPDC050121. Taxonomy (NCBI): domain Bacteria; kingdom Bacillati; phylum Actinomycetota; class Actinomycetes; order Kitasatosporales; family Streptomycetaceae; genus Streptomyces; species Streptomyces sp. NPDC050121. The sequence goes on from NZ_JBITJV010000020.1 coordinate 85,410, forward strand.
ACGGGACGTGGCCGAGAAACTGGGCATCCCCTACGTCCTCGCGTGCTTCCACACCTTGGGCCTGCCGTCGCGGCACTTCCCGCCGGGGCGACGGCCGGGCACGCCGTCCCCGCAGGACGAGACCGACAACCGGGTGCTGTGGGAGCAGGACGCCCAGCGGGTGAACGCGTTGTACGGGGAGGCGCTCAACAGTCATCGGGCGGCGATCGGCCTGCCGCCGGTGGACAACGTCCGCGACCATGTCCTGACCGGCCGGCCGTGGCTGGCGGCGGACGCGACGCTGTGGCCGTCGCAGGGCAGGACGGACCTCGACGTGGTGCAGACCGGGGCGTGGATCCTGCCCGACGACCGTCCGCTTCCGGCGGACCTGGAGGCGTTCCTGGAGGCCGGCACGCCACCGGTGTACGTCGGCTTCGGCAGCATGGCCGCGTACGCCCCGACGGATATCGCCCGGGTGGCCATCGAAGCGACCCGCGCGCGGGGCCGGCGCGTACTCCTCGCCCGCGGCTGGGCGGGCCTGGCCCCGATCGACGACGGCGACGACTGCTTCGTCGTCGGCGAGGTCAACCAGCAGGCGCTGTTCCCGCGGGTGGCCGCCGTCGTGCACCACGGCGGCGCGGGCACCACGACGACGGCCGCCCGGGCCGGCGCGCCCCAGCTGGTGGTCCCCCGGATCGCCGACCAGCCGTACTGGGCGAAGCGGGTGGCCGAGCTGGGCATCGGCGCGGCACACCTCGACCCGACGCCGACCATCGAGTCCCTGTCGGCCGTGCTCGAGACGGCCCTGGACCCCGAGACCCGCGTACGCGCGAGCGCCCTGGCCGCCACGATCCGCACCGACGGGGCGACGGTGGCCGCGAAGCTGCTGCTCGACGCGGCCGGCCAGGACAGCGGGGACGGGCGGGACGGCCCGGATCGGCCGCCCGCGACCGCGTGACGTCGGTCACGCCCGTTCGGACGCCCTCTTCCCGCGTGCCATGGTCGTATGCGACCTCTTATCGGAGCTGATCAAGTGAACCCCCTGACCACCAGCGCGTTCGACCTTCCCGACCGTCTTTCCGCCAAGGCCGACCCGGCGCTGATCTCCGACGACGAGCGGCACTTCGCGGCCATCGCGCAGTGCCTCGACGAGGCGATCGCCGAGCTGTCCGACCGCCTCGACGCCGAGCGCCGGGCACCCGGCGGCATGGGCCGGCACGCGATGGACCGGGACACCGAGATCCACCGGCTGACCGGCCGGCTGCGCGCCCTGCGCCGCTTCGGCCTGGACCTGTGCCTCGGACACATGGTCGACGCCGACAGCGGCGAGCCCCTGTACGTCGGACGGCTCGGCCTCACCGACAGCGAGGGCCGCCGGCTGCTCGTCGACTGGCGTTCGCCGGCGGCCGAGCCGTTCTTCGGGGCCACCCACGCCAACCCGATGGGGCTCGCGAGCCGCCGCCGGTACCGCTGGACCCGTGGTCGGATCAGCGACTACTGGGACGAGGTCTTCACCTCGGACGGGTTCGCCGGGCACGCCGCGCTCGACGACCAGTCCGCCTTCATCGCCAGCCTGGGCACCAACCGGTCGGCGCGGATGCGCGACGTGCTCGGCACCATCCAGGCCGACCAGGACGCCGTCATCCGCGCGGGATCCCGAGGCGCGCTCGTCGTGGACGGCGGTCCGGGCACCGGCAAGACCGTCGTCGCCCTGCACCGCTCCGCCTACCTCCTGTACTCCGACCCGCGCCTCGGACACCGCCGGGGCGGCGTGCTGTTCGTCGGCCCGAGCCGGCCCTACCTGGGGTACGTCGCCGACGTCCTGCCCAGCCTCGGCGAGGAGGGCGTGCAGACCTGCACCCTGCGGGACCTCGTCGCCGAGGGAGCCACGGCAGCGGTCGAGGCCGACCCGGAGGCAGCCCGCCTGAAGTCGTCCGCGCACCTGGTGAAGGCGATCGAGAAGGCCGTCAGGTTCTACGAGGAGCCGCCCGCCGAGGGGATGACGGTCACGACCCACTGGTCCGACGTCCAGCTCACCGCCGGCGACTGGGCCGTGGCCTTCGAAGCGGCGGAACCCGGCACTCCGCACAACGAAGCACGTGAGCAGGTCCTGGAGGAGCTGCTCACGATCCTGATGGACAAGCACGAAGCCGGCCACGACGGCGAGGACGTCCCGCCCGCCCTGCTGCGCAAGTCGCTGCTGCAGAACCGGGAACTGCTCACCGCCTTCAACCGCGCGTGGCCGCTGCTCGAAGCGGCCGACCTCGTCTCCGACCTGTGGACCGTGCCCGCCTACCTGCGGATGTGCGCACCCTGGCTCGACCGGGACGACGTCCAGCGGCTCCAGCGCGCGGACGCCCAGGCCTGGACGGTGTCCGACCTGCCGCTGCTGGACGCGGCACGGCAGCGGCTCGGCGACCCGGAGACGGCGCGGCAGAAGCGCCGGCACGCGGCGATCCTCGCCGCCCAGCGCGAGCGCATGACGCAGGTCGTCGACAACCTGATCGAGGCCACCGCCAACTCCGGTGCCGACGGTGACGACGGCGAAGGTCTGGTGTCGATGTTGCGCGGCGAGGACGCCCAGGCCAGCCTGGTCGACGAGACCGAACTGCCCACGCTCGAGCCGGATCTGCTCGTCGGCCCGTTCGCGCACGTCGTCGTCGACGAGGCCCAGGAACTCACCGACGCGGAGTGGCAGATGCTGCTGCTGCGGTGCCCGTCGCGGAGCTTCACCATCGTCGGGGACCGCGCCCAGGCCCGGCACGGGTTCACCCAGTCGTGGCGGGAGCGGCTGGAGCGGCTCGGCTTCGACCGGATCGAGCTGGCCTCCCTGAGCATCAACTACCGGACGCCGGAGGAGATCATGGCGGAGGCCGAGCCGGTGATCCGGGCCGCGCTCCCGGACGCCAACGTGCCGACGTCCGTGCGCAGCGGCGGCGTTCCCGTCGTCCATGGATCCGTCGCGGAGCTGGGTTCGGTCCTCGACGCGTGGCTCGCCGCGCACGACGACGGGATCGCCTGCGTCATCGGCGATCCGTCCTTCCGGCCGACGTCGTCCCGGGTCCGGTCGCTGACCCCGGAACTGTCCAAGGGGCTCGAGTTCGACCTGGTCGTCCTCGTCGACCCGGAGGAGTTCGGCGAGGGCATCGAGGGGGCGGTGGACCGCTATGTCGCGATGACCCGGGCGACCCAGCGGCTCGTCGTTCTCACACGTTCGTAAGCATCCGGGGGCATTGAGGAAGGGCGGTGGCCTCGAGCCACCGCCCTTCCTTCGACCGGTCCCGGAGCGGGTCAGCCGCTCGCCTTCTGCGTCAGGTCGTAGAAGGTGGCCGAACCGACCGTCACCTTCTTGAAGTTGGCCTCGACCCAGGAGCTGATCTGCGAGGACGTGCCGCTGCTGCTGCCGCCCATGCTGCCGCCGCCCGAGCCACTGCCGATGAAGTAGTGGATCTTGCCGTCGGACACGTACTGCTTGAACTGCGCGAGCGTCGGGGACGGGTCGGTCCCGTTGAAGCCGCCGATCGCCATCACCGCGTCGCCCGTGGCGAGCTGGTAGCTCGCGGCGTTCTGGGCGCCGATCGCGGCCGCGGCCCAGGTGTAGTTGCCGGAGTCGGTCTCCAGCAGCTTCTTGGCCTCGTCGGTGACCGACGCGCCGTTGAGCAGACCGCCGACACCGCCACCGCCGCCCATGCCTCCGCCGCCGTCACCGGTCTGGCCGCCGGGCAGCTGACCGCCGCCGGGGAAGCCGTTGCCGTTCCGGGTGCTGCCGTTGCCGTTCTGCTGGCCCTGCTGGCCCTGCTGGTTCTGCTGGCCCTGCTGGTTCTGCTGGCCCTGCTGGTTCTGGCCGCCGCCCATGCCGCCGCCGAAGCCGCCCCGGCCGCCGCCTGGACCGCCGCCGCCCATCATGCTCGCGCCGGCCGGACCCGCCGTCACGATGGAGCCGGTGTGGCCGTCCTGCAGCGTGCTGAGGGTGTACGCCGTCGGTCCGGCCAGCGCGGCCACCAGGCCCACGGAGGCCGCCGCGAGAGCGAGCTGACGGTTGATCCGGCTCGCGAAGGTCAGGCCGAGCGCGGCCACCAGGCCACCGACCAGGACCAGCCACTTCAGCCAGGGCACGTAGTCGGGGGTGCGGTTGAGCAGGACGTACGACCAGGAAGCCGCCGCGACGACCGAGGCCGCGAGGGTGATCGAGGCCCAGATCTCGGACCGCTTCTCCCAGAGCAGACCCGCGCCCATGCCGATCACGGCCGCCAGGTAGGGGGCGAGCGCCACCGTGTAGTACTGGTGGAAGATGCCCGCCATATAGCTGAAGACGACCATGGTGATCAGCAGCGAGCCGCCCCAGACCAGGAACAGCCCGCGGGTGACCGAGGTGCGCCGGAACGTCCGGGTGGCCACCAGACCGCCGACCAGGAGGACCAGCGCGGCCGGCAGCAGCCAGGAGATCTGGCCGCCGATCTCGGAGTTGAACATCCGGTCCCAGCCGGTCTCGCCCCACTGGCCGGTGTTGCCACCGCCGCCGCCGACGCTGCCGGTCTCCTCGCCGTTGAGGCGGCCGAGACCGTTGTAGCCGAAGGTCAGCTCCAGGAAGGAGTTGTTCTGCGAGCCGCCGATGTACGGGCGGGAGGAGGCGGGCCACAGCTCGACGATCGCGACCCACCAGCCGCCGGAGACGACCAGCGCGGTGGTGGCCGCGGCCAGCTGTCCGAACCGCTTCTTCACCGACGCCGGCGCGCAGACCGCGTAGACGATCGCGAGCGGCGGGAGGACGAGGAAGGCCTGGAGCGTCTTGGCGAGGAAGGCGAAACCGATCGCGGCACCGGCCCACACCAGCCACTTCGTCCGGCCGTCCTCCAGCGCGCGGGCCACGAAGTAGCAGGCCACGGCCATCAGCAGGGCCAGCATCGCGTCCGGGTTGTTGAACCGGAACATCAGCGCGGCGACCGGGGTCAGCGCGAGAACCGTGCCGGCGATCAGACCGGCCGCGGGGCTGAACCGGCGGCGCACGGAGGCGTGGACGACGGCGACCGTGCCGACGCCCATCAGCGCCTCGGGAGCGAGGATCGCCCACGAGTTCAGGCCGAAGATCCTCACCGACAGGGCCATCGGCCACAGCGAGGCCGGGGGCTTGTCGACGGTGATGGCGTTGCCCGCGTCCAGCGAGCCGAAGAAGAAGGCCTTCCAGCTCTGGCTGCCGGCCTGGACGGCCGCCGAGTAGAACGAGTTGGCGTAGCCGGAGGCGCTCAGGTTGTAGAGATAGAGGAGGAGGGTGGCGGCCAGCAGGCCGAGGAAGGCCGGGCGGGCCCAGCGGGGGTCCTCGGGGCGGCCGCGCCACAGTCTGCGGTGCAGGGGCTGCTTCGGCTCACCCGACTCGGGGGCCGGGACGGCCGGCTGCCGCGGGGTGACCGGCACGGTGGCCGACGGCGTATCCCAGGCGGTCGTCTGTTCGAGGTGGGTGGTCATCGGGCGTCCCCCGGGTCGGTGTCGTGGGGGCGCACCGGCTGCAGCCGCATGGTGACGTCCCTCCGGCTGCCGTCCGCGGCATCACCGGCGCGGAGCTGAGTCGTGTCGTACGGGGTGGTGGCGGGCTGCTGCTGCGGGTTGACCGGGCGTTGCGGCAGCGGCACGAAGGGGCCGCCGGCCTGCGCGGACGCGGGCGTGGGCTCGGACGCCGTCGGGTACGACGAGGAAGTCGGGTGCGTCGGAGACGGGCTCACCTGGTCCGCCGGGTCGTCGCCGTCGCGTCGGTCGGAGAACACCCACACGCGGAAGAGCAGGAAGCGCAGCACCGTCGCCGCGAGGTTGGCGGCGATGAGGACCGCCAGTTCGGTGGAGTGCGCGGGGTGGGACGTCGCCGCGTTCAGTGCGGCGAGCGAGCCGCTGGTCAGCGCGAGGCCGATGCCGAAGACGACCAGGCCCTGCGCCTGGTGCTTGACGGCCCCGCCGCCGCCCCGCACCCCGAAGGTCAGACGTCGGTTGGCGGCGGTGTTGGCGACCGCGGACACCAGCAGGGCGAGCGCGTTGGCGACCTGCGAGCCGCTGAACTGGCGGAAGCCGCTGTAGAGAAGCAGGTAGAAGAGGGTGGACAGGCCGCCGACGACACAGAAGCCGACGAGCTGGCGGGCCAGGCCCTTGGGGACGTCCTGGATGTCGCGGTCGCGCGGATCGTCGCCGAACGGGCGGGTGAGCCGGTCGAGGGACAGCGAACCGGTGGCCAGGGCCTTGCCCACGCGCCACACCCCTTTCAGGTCGTCGGTCGCCGTCTTCACGATGTGCACCGTGGAGTTCGGGTCGTCGACCCAGTCGACCGGCACCTCGTGGATACGGAGGCCGGCACGCTCGGCGAGCACCAGCATCTCAGTGTCGAAGAACCAGCCGGTGTCTTCCACCAAGGGAAGGAGAACTTGTGCGACGTCACGCCGGATCGCCTTGAACCCGCACTGCGCGTCCGAGAAGCGGGCCTGGAGCGAGCCGCGCAGGATCAGGTTGTAGGCGCGGCTGATGAACTCCCGCTTCGGCCCGCGCACCACCCGGGAGCTACGGGCCAGCCGGGAGCCGATCGCCAGGTCGGAGTGGCCGGAGATCAGCGGCGCCACCAGCGGCAGCAGCGCGTTGAGGTCGGTGGACAGGTCCACGTCCATGTACGCGAGGATCGGGGCCTCCGACGCCGACCAGACGGTCCGCAGCGCTCGGCCGCGGCCCTTCTGCTCGAGCCTGAAGTTCCTCACCTCCGGGATCCGTTCCGCCAGCCGCTGCGCCACCAGGGCAGTGGTGTCGGTCGACGCGTTGTCCGCGATCGTGATGCGGAAGGAGTAGGGGAACGTACGCGTCAGGTGGTCGTGCAGTCTGCGGACGCACGGCTGGAGGTCCTTCTCCTCGTTGTAGACGGGGATCACTACGTCCAGGACAGGCGTACCGGCGGTGGCGGCCGGGAGGTGCTCCCGCGCCGGCAGGGTGCCGGGAGAAGAGTCGGTTCGCATGTCATCGACTCTCGTCAGGCGTCCTGTTGTACCCATGTGGTGGCACTGTGCTCGACCTGTGAGTCGAGTTGCCAGTTCGTTTCGGGGGCGGGCCGGGGCACGGCGGGGCCGAGTGCCGGCAGGTGCACGGTGAACACGGTCCGTCCGGGCCCGCTGTCGACGGTGACGGCGCCGCCGTGCGCGGTCGCGACGGCCTGCACGATGGCGAGGCCCAGGCCGGTGGAGCCGGAGGCCCGGGAGCGCGAGGAGTCGCCGCGGGCGAACCGTTCGAAGACGTGCGGAAGCAGGTCGGCGGGGATGCCCTGGCCGTTGTCCTGGACGTCCACGCACAGCCACGGCCCGCGCCGTTGCACACGCGCGGTGACCGTCGTCCCGGGCGGGGTGTGCGTACGGGCGTTGGCGAGCAGGTTGACGAGGACCTGCTGCAGCCGGGCCGCGTCCGCGGACACCAGGGCGGGCTCGTCGGGCAGTTCGAGCCGCCAGACGTGGTCGCGTCCGGCGGCGCGGGCGTCGCTGACGGTGTCGATGACGAGGGGGACGAGGTCGGTCTGCTCGAACTGCAGCGGCCGTCCGGCGTCGAGACGGGCGAGCAGGAGGAGGTCCTCGACGAGGAAGGTCATCCGGCCGGCCTCGGACTCGATCCGCCCGAGGGCGTGCCGGGTGTCGGGCCCGACCTCCTCCCGTCCGCGCCGGGTCAGCTCGGCGTATCCGCGGATGGACGCCAGCGGCGTACGGAGTTCATGACTGGCGTCCGCGACGAACTGCCGGACCCGCATCTCGCTCTCCTGGCGGGCGTGCAGCGCGCCGTGGACGTGGTTCAGCATCCGGTTGAGCGCGGCGCCGACCTGCCCGACCTCGGTGTGCGGGTCGGTCTCGGTCTCGGGCACCCGCTCGCTGAGGTTGACCTCGCCGGTGTGCAGGGGCAGTTCGGAGACCCGGGTGGCGGTGGCGGCGACCTTGCGCAGGGGGCGGGTGGCGACACCGACCATCACGGTGCCCGCGAGACCGGCCGCGATGAGGCCGGCGACGGTGAGGCTGACCTCGACGAGGATCAGGGTGTCGATGGTGTTGTCGACCTCCGCCGTGGGGATGGCCACGTAGTAGCTGGAGGTGTCGTTGCCGGCGTACTTGACGCGGTAGTCGCCCAGACCGGGGAGCTCCACGGTGTGCGTCTTCTCGTCCTGGGAGACGGAGTTGAGCACCTTCTTCTGGGCCTCGGTGAGCGGCTTGTCGCCCATCGAGAAGTCGTTCGTGGACTTCACGCCCCGCTCGGCCTCGGTGATGGTGCCGTTCACGACCTTCGCCGCGACGGTGCTGTCCGACTGGGGGCCTTTGACCAGCTGCGCGAGGTCGGTCACCTGCGCCTTGCCCTGCTGCCAGCCGGGCGTGACGGCGCCGTTCTTCGCCTGGTCCGGCGGCCCTCCGAACCCGCCGCGGGGCGCCGCACGCGCCGCACGCGCCGCGACCTCACCCAGTCGCCCGTCGAGCTGGCCGTACAGGTGATCCCGCAGCACCAGGGTGGTGACGGTTCCGATCAGCGCGCAGATCACGGCGATCAGGGTCACGGACACGACGACGAGCCGCGTCCGCAGGGTGCGCGGTTTTCCCGCTCGTCTCTTCTGCGCACGCGGCCGTCGTCGCCCGCTCATGACACAGCGGGCTTGATCAGGTACCCGGCGCCACGCCGGGTGTGGATCATCGGATCCCGCCCCGCGTCTATCTTGCGCCGCAGGTAGGAGATGTACAGCTCGACGACGTTGGCCTGGCCGCCGAAGTCGTACGACCAGACGCGGTCGAGTATCTGCGCCTTGCTGAGCACGCGCCGCGGGTTGCGCATCAGGTAGCGCAGCAGCTCGAACTCGGTGGCGGTCAGATGGATGTTGTCCCCGCCCCGCGAGACCTCGTGGCTGTCCTCGTCGAGGGTGAGGTCCCCGACGACGAGCACGGAGTCGGAACGCCGGTCGGCGGCGCCGGAACGGCGGATGAGCCCCCGCAGCCGGGCCACGACCTCTTCCAGGCTGAACGGCTTGGTGACGTAGTCGTCGCCGCCTGCGGTGAGCCCGGCGATACGGTCCTCGACGGCGTCCTTGGCCGTGAGGAACAGCACCGGAACGTCCGGCAGGTCGCGCCGCAGCCGCCCCAGGACCGTCAGCCCGTCCATGTCCGGCAGCATCATGTCCAGGACGACGGCGTCGGGCCGGAACTCACGGGCGGTCTGGATCGCGCCCGTGCCGTCACCGGCGCTCCGGATCTGCCATCCCTCATAGCGCAGGGCCATGGACAGCAGTTCGGTGATCGACATCTCGTCGTCCACCACAAGCACTCGGACGGGGCTCCCGTCCGGCCTCAGCAGTTCGGTGCGCCCCTGGGGCGAGGTCGTGGTCATGGTGGACACCTTTTCGGGGTCCCCTGAGAGCACTCTTTCACTTGTCTGTGATTTCACTGAGAAACGCACAGGGACTTCTCAGGCAACACCTGGGAACCCCACGCCCCACCCCCGAGCCGATCCTCACACCGAGCCGATCCTCACACCGAAGGGACGGGTACGCCCTCCGGCCCCACGGTCTTCCGCACCCGCGCGCCCGCACTCCCGCGAGCCCGCACTCCCGCAGGCCCGCACTCCCTCGGGCCCTCAGAACAGTCCGTCCTGAAGGTGCCCCGTGCCGACGTCGAAGTGGCGTACGGGAAAGGCGACTTCACCGCTCCCCACCGGAACCAGCTCCCACCCCCGCAGCAACCGCGTGTCGAGGACGACCACCCCGCCCGGGGCGGCCAGGTGCAGATCGGGCCCGGCGGCCGCCACCAGCTCCCCGCTCAACGAGCCCCCGGCGACGAGCTCGCTCACCTCGCCGAGAGCGGCCGTCGCCTCGACGAGCCCGAACGCCCGCACATGATCCACGGGTTGGCACGGCGCACGTTCCAACGACTCGGGCCAGCCGCCCAGTTCCACCGCCTGCTCGTACACCTCCCTTATCTCACGCGCCCGTTCCTCCTCCGTGTCGGGCAGCGCGGCTCGCACCGCCCGCTTCTGCGCGTACGGAATCCGGTCCGGCACCCGCAGCGCCGCCCGCAGCAGCTCCTCGGTGCGCCGGGCGGCCATCAACGGTCCGACGCCAAGCCACGTGAAGCAGACCGCCCCCTGCTCCAGCAGCCGCACCGACCCCCGCTCCAGGCCCGTGATCCCGACCTTGACGAGCCCCGGACCGAACCAGGCCAGGTACACCCGGTACGGCCGCGGATCGTCGGCGACCCGGTCCGCCGCGACGGAGTGCGCCCGGTCCAGCCGCCCGCACTCCTCGCACCGGCCGCCCGTGCTCCGCCCCGACACGACCACTTCCCGGGGACACGCATGCCCGCGGGCCCCGACACAGCGCCGTACACCCCCCTCCGCGACCCCGAAGGCCACCCGTTTCCCCCAGGACAGCGGGCTACGACGCCCCCCGTCCCACATCAGCACGGGCCCCTCCGCCGGCCACCGCAGCCCCGCGCACTTCCATGCCTGTCCCATCACCCGCAACGGTAGGCCCAGGCACTGACAACGCGCCCTCGCCCATGGGCGCGCGCCCGGCGAGCCGGCACCCGACACACCCCGGATGACCGCCCCGAGCGCCCGGGTCCCGCACCCGCATCCCCCACTCCGCCCGGGGCCGCACCCCCGGCGGCTTGCCCCACCCCGTGAGATGCAGCCCCCAGGTGACCAGCGCGCTCACGCCCACGACTGCGAGCCCACCGGCGATCAGCACGGCGGACACGGCACACACCCCCACCCCGGCCACGGCGGTCCCGACGGTCGCGATCCCGACGCCCGTCCAGCCGGCGACGGTGTGCCCTTCGTCGTACCGATGTCCCTCGTCCTGATGCCCCGACACGATTTACCTCACGATCTAAGAAGTCGCGAACCTAAACTTCTTACAAGGTAAGACAAACCGAAAGCGGATAACAAGGACCCAGCAACAACCCACCACGAAGGAGCTCGGGCCCCCGCGATGACCACCACGCCACCCCCTCCTCGCCCCGCCGCGACCCCCGCCCAAGCGCTCTCCGCGATGGACGACCTCATCGCGGCGAGCATGATCGGCCAACAGGAGATGGCCCAGCGCCTGGGCCTGAACGTCTCCGACCTGACCTGCTTCGCCTACGTCATCCAGGCCGGCGAGAACCTCCTCACCGCCGGCGACCTCGCCACCCGCGTCCACGTCACCACGGGCGCGGTCACCGGCATCCTCAACCGCCTGGAACGGGCCGGCTACGTGACCCGCCGCGCCGACCCCACAGACCGCCGCCGGGTGCGCGTGGCCGCCGTACCGTCGGCGGTCGCCCGGGTCCACGAGCTCTACGCACCGCACTACGACCGCCTGAACGCGCTCTTCGCCGACTACTCACCCGCCGAGATCGCAGTCCTGACGGACTGGTTCACCCGCGCGACGACTCTGGCGAACGCCTACCGCGAGGAACTCCGCGAGCACTAGGTGTTCTGTCCCGGGAGGTTGTGGACGCGTGAGCCAGGTCTCGGCTTCGCTCGAGCGGGGGACCCCCATCGCGGAGTGCACGACCGGGTGTTCGTCCGCGACCCGACCGGCGGCAGCATCGTCGTCGTCACCGACCATGCGGGCGCGGTCGTCCAGCAGATCACCGCCGAGGAGGGAGCCGCGGGCCTCGTGCTCCCGGCGGACTCCACGAAGCTGTACGTGGCCCTGTCGACGGCGGGCGGCAAGCTGTGGTTCGGCTACGCGGTCGACAGCAGCGGCGGCGGCATCGGCTCGCTCGACGTGGCCTCCCCCGCCCAGGCGGCGACGCTCGAATCCGGCACGACCTTTTCGTTCCGAACCACAGTAGGGGCATTGAGATCTGTTGGGCTGGTCGGGTGGTGAGTCGAGGCCGCTTCTGCAGCGATTGCACTGCGGTCATGGTGCTGTACTCCGGCCTGTACGAGCAGGTCGGAACCGGTTGTTCCCACAAATGCTGCGCCTTATAACTCCCGCTCTCGACTTGCGCGAGCTTTCGGGAATTCTGCAGCCATGTGACGCATGATCGAAATGCGGTCGGCGGCGCGCCCCTCGACGATGGCAATGAAGGGCAGAGAGCAAGACTTGTGACCGTCGAGCTCTCAGCCATGTCATGCATGAAAAGAAAGAGGGAACCATGACGGCAACGACGGAGACTCCCACTCGGGAAAAGGCCGAGGTCGGCCAGGACGAGTTCGGTGAGGAATCCGCCTTCGGTCCGCTCCTGCTGGCAGCGATGCTGGCCCGTCGTGAGGAGCGCGGTGAGGAGCCGATGATCGAGCACCCGCTTCTCCTCGCGGCGCTCATGGGCCGCCGTGAGGAGCGGGGCGAGGACTCCATCGTCCAGCACCCGCTTCTCCTCGCGGCGCTCATGCGCCGCCGCGAGGAGCGGGGCGACTCCATGATCCAGCACCCGCTTCTCCTCGCCGCGCTCATGCGCCGCCGCGAGGAGCGGAGCGAGTCGCTGATCCAGCACCCGCTTCTCCTCGCCGCGCTCATGGGCCGCCGCGAGGAGCGGGGCGAGGACTCCATCGTCCAGCACCCGCTTCTCCTCGCGGCGCTCATGCGCCGCCGCGAGGAGCGGAGCGAGTCGCTGATCCAGCACCCGCTTCTCCTCGCCGCGCTCATGCGCCGCTCATAGGAAAAGGCGATATCCCTGCCCTCCGATCGTGACTGACGTCGGCATCGGGGGGCAGGTCCCGTACGGCAATCGAAGACTTGAGGAACCATAATGGCAGCTGAGTCCGGCGGAGAATCGGAACGGGATCCCGTGGAGGCCTTCATCGACGAGGTCTTCGAGGAAATGGTACGCGAGGCTGGAATTCCGCATACCGGCACCGGAGTCAAGTATGGAAAGGACCCACTGGCTGGAGCTCTGATGGAAGCAGCCGTGGCGTCCCTGTCCCAGCCGCCCTCCCGTTCCTCGGAACTGGAAAGGGCACTGTTCGCGCAGACCGTGGCGACCGCGCTGGCAGAATCCCTCGCACCTGCCCTGGCGGACGTGCTGGCCTCGGAGATCATGAAGGTCCTGACCCACCACGCCGCCTCTCACACAGGCAGCACCCAGGAAACCGTCGGCACGGCCGACCGCAGCCACCGCACTTCCGGCGGTGGCGGTCATCACTCCTGACCGGACCGTCGTCCGGTGATCATTCCATCGACCACCCTCGCCCACGCCCGGAGGCGCGGGCGAGGTGGAGCAGGCTCGTGCTGCTCACTACTGAGGGCGGCGGAGCAGCTCTGGGGTGGCGCTGCTATGGCACGAGTGATCATGGCCTCGTAAGCTTCCGGCACGTCGGGCAGGTAGTGGACCCTGCCCGGTAGGGCACGACGCTGGGGCCATGATCTGCGAGGCCCGCGCCAAAGTGGCTCCGTAGAGCCGTGGAGCCGACCGCCCCGGCCAGATCGCTCAGTGCGGCTGAAAATCCGGTCATGAGTGTCTTGTGTGCGACGTCGTGAAGGTCTATCGGGCGTGAAGGTCTAACGGGCTCGTGTCGAATATGCCCGAGTGGACGTTCGCGGCTGCGTCGTACGCGGGTCGGGTGCAGCACGGATACCGCCGCCCAGCGGCCGACGAGACCACAACCACAACCACAACCACAACCACAACCACAAGCCTCACCCCTCCATGGTGATCGTGTGGCCGGCCTCGCTGCCTGGACGACGACCCGGTGGGCGATCGCGCTGACCATGCCGAGGCCTCGACCGTGTTCGGCGTCCTGGTCCTGGCGCTCGGCCTCCGGGACCGTGCCCGTGCCTCCGTCGACCGCGACCGCGACCGCGACCACCTGAGCCGAGACGGCCACGGCCAGGTGGAAGCTGCCGGACTCCAAGCCGCTGGCGGTGTGGGTGAGCGGCTCGGCGAGGGAGGATCGCGTTCACGCTCAGCACGCTCACGATCAGTTCGGCGTCCCGGGCAAAAGGGGAGCCGCGCAGAACGTCGCGCGTCCAGCGTCGGGCCCGACTGACCTAGGAGATCAACAAGAGCGTGTGCGCACTGCGCTCGGCAAGCTGTCCGAAGCCGTGGGCGGCAGCGGAGTGGGCTGACGACAAGCCCTGAAGCGGCCGACATCAACCGTTGCTGTACTTCGCTGCTGTACAGCACCCAAACGTCAAAGGCCCCGGATCTCTCCGGGGCCTTTGACCTGTGTGCACTCGGCAGGATTCGAACCTGCAACCTTCTGATCCGTAGGATCGGGCAGCGCGCTGTGAGGAGTTCCGGCAGCCCCCTGCTCCGGTCGCTCAGGTTAGCGATCATGCGTGTCTGTGTGCCGTCGTTGCCGTCAGAGTTGCCGTCAGATGCGAAACGGCGAGGCCAACATGATGCCCTTCGGGCCCAGCAGCCGCGTAGCGCACGCGCTCCGCTTGGCCAACTGAGTTACAACTCTCTTCACGGGTTCAAGTGCGGCTCGCTCCTGTCTCCACCCCGCTCCAGCCCAGCCGGCACCCGTGCCGCGCTCTAGGGCGTGTATCGAAAGTGCTGCCAGGTGCCCGAGCTGTATGCGCGATGAACGAGCGCAACTCGATGGCGTCTGGAGTGGAAATCAGGAAGGCTCGCGTGCATGGTCTCGGTATTGCAGAACGTGGCGATTGACTGCGCGAATGCCTACGAGCTGGCTCTGTTCTGGAGCAGGGTGACCGGCCGTCCGCTGCATCCGGAGGACAAACCGGGTGATCCGGAGGTTCAGGTGCTGCTGGCGGAGGGCCCAATGCTGTACTTCAACCAGGTGCCCGAGTCCAAGACGATCAAGAACCGGATCCATCTGTGTTTGCGCCCGGAGACCTCGCGCGAGCAGGAGGTGGAACGACTGTTGGGCCTCGGCGCCACCCTGGTCACCGACCATCGCAATCCCAATGGCTCTGGCTGGGCGGTCCTTGCTGATCCCGAAGGCAACGAGTTCTGCGTTCTGCGCAGCGAGTCAGACCGAGCCGCCATGACTTCCTGACGCTTCTGCGATCATCCTGGCCGATTTCGGATGAGTGCTGATCACAGCCACTCGTTGATGGCCGCGACGAGGACGCTCGCCTCAACGGATCCGGGTCGCTCGCCTGGATCTGCTCGAACTGGCGGTGGGCTTCCGTGATCGCCCGGTGAGTGGACGTCTGGCTGGCGAACGTCGCCCAGGGCAAGGTCCGCCGGACGACCTACGTCAACTACGAGTCACTCGTCCGCAACTACGTCACCCCGGACTTCGGCCGCAAGAAGCTGGTCCGCCTCACGGCCCGCGACATACGCGCCTTCCTCGCGAAGACGGCCGTCACCTGCCAGTGCTGCGCGCAGGGAAAGGACAAGAAGCGGCCGGAGCACAAGCGGCGCTGCTGCGCTCTCGGCAAGTGCTACAAGAAGCTCCCGTCTGACAGGACCGTGCGCTTCCTGCTGGTGATCCTGCGTGCCGCCCTCCAGCACGCCGTACGTGAAGACGAGTTGCCCCGGAACGTGACCCGGAACGGGAGCTGAGCATGGGAACGAAGCGCGAGATCGAACCGCTCACGGTCAAGGAGGGGCGTCAGCTCCTGACGCCAGCTCGGGAGAACCGGCTGTGGGCCGCGTACGAGCTGGCGGTCCGTATCGGCCTACGGCGCGGGGAACTGCTCGGGCTCCGCTGGTCGGACATCGACCTCCACGAAGGCGTCCTCACCGTCCGGCAGGCTCTACAGCGGGTCGGCGGTGAGCTGCTGATCGTTGCGCCGAAGACGCAGCGCTCGGCCCGCCGCGTGGCCCTGCCCGCCGAGTGCGTGACCGCGCTTCGGGCTCAGCGCGCGCAACAGATCGCCGACTGGAAGGGAGCTGGCAACAACTGGAAGGGGACGGGCCAGGGCCTCGTCTTCACCACACGGAACGGAACCCCCATCGAGCCGCGCAACCTGAACCGCTCCTTCGAGGCGCTGTCCATCCGGGCGGGCGTGCGCAAGGTCCGCTTCCACGACTTGCGGCACACCTGCGCGTCACTCCTCCACGAACAGGGCGCCGACGCTCGCATGATCATGGAAGTCCTCGGCCACAACTCTATCCGGGTGACCATGGACATCTACACCTTCGTCCGGCTCGACTCGCAGCGCTCGGCCTTCGACCGCGTCGGGGACGCGCTCAGAGATGACGCCGACGGACCGGACGATGGCGACGGCATGACCGGTGCTCCCGCAGCCGTCTAGCTGCTGGTCTTACAGCCCGCCGCTGACGGCATGTCGCGGCACAACTGGTCCTGGTGGGACTGCGCCGCAGCCCCACCAAAGATGATGACGCAGATCAGGGCAGCCATGATGGCCTGGGTGACGACCGTTACGACGGCCCCGGCCCGCGCGGCGATCAAGGTAGCCGCGATGGCGAGGACTCCGACTCCGCCAGCGGCGGCCAGGTAGTTCCACAACGAGTCGGTCGTGACGGTCTTGCCAGGGTCGAGGTTGAACCCTGACAGGAACCAGAGTCCAAAGATCACCGCCAAGGCAATCAGTTCCAGGAACACGAGACCGCACCCGGCTCCGATGTCGGCGCCCCGGTCCGCACGGCGGCGCTGTCTCGAACCGGTGGTCGCGAAGAAGGCGGGCGGGGCGACGGGTAAGTTCATACCCGCCACCTTGCTCGTGCGGGTGAGGCGGGCGCATGAGCACGAGTACTCAGCTCCGCCCAGGGAAGTCCCATGATCCACCTGACATCCCTGATCGGCCCCGCGCCCGCCCTCTGAGGCGGTTGCCGTCAAACACTGCCGTCAAGGCAAAAACCAGAGGCCCTCCGGATTACTCCGCAGGGCCTCTGGTCTGCTGTGCACTCGGCAGGATTCGAACCTGCAACCTTCTGATCCGTAGTCAGATGCTCTATCCGTTAAGCTACGAGTGCTTGTTATTCGGTTTTTCTGTCTTTGCTTCTGACCCTTCCGGGCCGCTCGCGGCGACAGGAAGAACATTACATGACTGCCGCCGCCATGTGAAATCCGTTTGCCGCACCCCTTGTGACCTGGGAAAACGACTCCAGAGGGTCCTGTGGGGGACACCACGAAGCCCCGGTCCGAGGACCGGGGCTTCGATGATCGAGCGGAGGCGGAGGGATTTGAACCCTCGATGGGATTGAAGTCCCAAACCGCATTAGCAGTGCGGCGCCATAGACCGGACTAGGCGACGCCTCCAGCACAACCGCTCGCGTGCGTGCGAGTGGTGCGTGCAGATGATGACACAGTCGAGCGGTGCGTCACCAATCGGCATCCACGGTACTAGGCAGGCGGGCCGCAGGGCAAAGCCGTTGTCGGGGCGCAACGTCGTCGACGGGGCAGCGTTAGTCCGGTCATGTTCCAGGTCACCCCGCTTCGACGGCTCGCCATCACCGCCTGTGCCGCCGTGATCGCCTCGGTGCTCGTCGGCCCCGCCCCCGCGTCCGGGTATGCCGGGACGGCCGTCGGCCCCCTCGCGCCGCCGCCCGTGCGGGACGAGGACCAGGTCCCCGACGATCATCTGACGGTCACCGTGCGGCACGCCGGTGGGCGAGCCGACGGGACGTTCGAGGTGTACTGCCACCCCGAGCGCGGCGATCACCCGGACGTGGGACGCGCCTGTCGCGCCGTGGACCGCAACACCCGGTGGGGCCGGGAGGCCTTCGCGCCGGCCCCGGACGACGGCGTCTGCACCATGCGGTACGGCGGGCCGGCCACCGCCCATGTCACCGGGCGCTGGGCCGGACGCCCGGTCGACGCGACGTACGACCGCAGCGACGGCTGTCGGATCGAGCGGTGGGACCGGCTCGTGCCGCTGCTGCCGGACCTGCGCCCGGCCCCCACCCGCTGACACGGCGACGTAGCGACGTTGGGGCGGGCGGCCCGGTTCCGGTCCAGTCGAGGTTTTGGGGCCCTCGGGGGGGTCTCGCCGATGACTCACTGCGGAAGCGCCCGTTCCGTAAAAGTCGCGCGAAGGTCCCGCAAAGCCTGAGCTGCCGGTCGTGCCCGACGACGCACGGCGACAGGCCAGGACATACGTTCTGTGTCACTTCGTCGTGCGAGCTCCCTCTCATCCGGCGTCGCCGACGGGACCCCAGCCCTTAGACTCCCTCGCGTGACACGCTGCGGGCCGGTTGGCAAGATGGCCCGATCGGTCGGCAAGGTGCGGTAACAGGGAGGAAGCGACTCGTGAGCAGCAGGCCATCCCGAGGCGCTGCTCGCCTCGCAGCCATACTCGATGCGCTTCCCGACGCGTTGGTGCTGGTCAACGCCAACGGGACCGTCGTCAACGCGAACACCATCGCGCTCGAGGCGTTCGAGACGCCGGGCACGGCGCTGGTGGGGCGTGGGCTACTCGATCTCCTTCCGGAGTTTGACTCCAAGCTCATCCCGGGCTCCATGCGGCGGCCCGACCACATGGACCCGCGGGGCCGGACCAAGCCGACCCGGATGGTCGCCCGGCGCACGGACGGGTCCGAGTTCCCCGTCGAGGTCACCAGCGCCAATCTCGAGAACGGCCAGCAGGCCTACGACGGCTACGGCTACGCCTCCGCCTCCGACGAGCTGCTGATGCTCGTCGTACGCGATCTGTCCGGCACGGTGGACACCGAGGCCGAGCTGGCGCGTTCGCAGCGGCAGACCGAGATGATCCTGCGGGCCGCGGCCGAGGGCGTCGTGGGCACCGACACCGACGGGCGGATCGTGCTCGTCAATCCGGCCGCCGCCCAGATACTGGGTTACCGGGCGAGTGATCTGGGCGGCAAGGAGCTGCACACCCTCGTGCTGCACTCGCGCGCCGACGGCTCGCCGTTCCCGTACGACGAGTCGCCGCTCGCCGACACCCTGCGCTCCGGGCGCAAGCACCGGGTGCGCGGGCAGGTGCTCTGGTCCAAGGGCGGGGAGAAGGTGTCCGTCGACCTGACCACCGCTCCCGTGCGCGACGGCGACCAACTCGTCGGCGCCGTCATGACCTTCACCGACCGGCGGCCCTACGACGCTCTCGCCGAGGAGAAGGACGCCGTCGAGAAGCGGCACGAGGAGGAGCTGGAGAAGCTCTCCGAGGAGCACGCCTCCGACCTCACCGCGCTGCGCCAGCAGCACGTCACCGAGGTCGAGGAGCTGCGCGAGCGGCACGAGGAAGAGCTCGCGGCGGGCGAGGAGCGGTACGCCGCGCTCGGGGAGCGGGAGAAGGACCGCTTCGAGGCGCTCGCCGGGCGGCACGACCAGCTGCTCACCCTGCTCGGGGACTCCTTGCGCGGCCCCCTGGACGAGCTGCGCCGCGAACTGGCCGCACTCGCCGCGGACGACGCCGGCCAGCTGTGGCCCGAGGCCAACCAGGTGCTCCATCACCTGTCGGCGGGCTACTCACGGATCACGACGCTCATCGACAACGTGCTCGGCTATCAGCGTCTCGACACCGGCGCGGAGTCGGTCGTCCGGACGAAGGTGATGCTGGACGCCGTCGTCGCCGCCGGTGTCGACGGTGCGGTGGAGCTCATCGGGCCGGGGCGGGTGCAGTTCGCGGTGCACGCGCCGCCCATCGAGGCCGAGGTCGACGCGCGGCTCCTCGCGACCGCGCTCGCGCACCTCGTGGCGGACGTCGCGGGCGTCGACGCCACCGGCAACGCGCCCGTCTCGGCGGGCGGCTACATGGACAACACCGTCGTGGTGGCGGCCGCCCAGCGCGGGGAGGTCGTACGCATCGAGGTGCGCGGGCCGTACGCCGGCGGCGACCGCGTGCACGAGCCGATCGTGCGCGGGATCGTGCGGGCGCACGGGGGCGTGCTCCAGACGCACGAGGTGCCGGGCATGAGCGGCAGCGCGTATGTCCTCGAGGTGCCGCTCGGCGGCGGGGCGGGGGCCGTGGCGGCTCCGGCGGCCATGGCGCTGCCCGCCCTCGCGTCCGGCGCAGGCCGGGATGCGGGCTCGGGCATGGGCGCGGGCGTGGGCGGGGGCGGGGCTTCGGCGGAGGCGACTCCGGGCGAGCAGGGCGCCGGTGGGCGTCGGCGGGCCCGACGGTCCTCCGTGGACGCCTTCCTGGAGAGTGACGGCCCGGGCGCCGAGGGCGGTGCCGGCGCGGAGGCGGCGGTTCCGACCGGACGGCGACGTAGGCGTGCCGCCTCCGCCGCCCCGGCCGGGGAGCAGACGCCGGGTGAGGCGTCCGCGAACGCGGAGGTCGCGGACGGCGCGGACGGCGCGGATGGCGCAGAGGGTTCCGGCGGTACCGGACGGCGGCGCGGACGGTCGGCCGAGGTCTCGGTCGTGGGGGTCGAGGCGGGCGTCGACGGCGGTGTCGGCACGGCGTTCGGTGCGGCGGTCGACGGGGGTGTGAGCGAGGGCGCTGTCGTCACGGCCGCCGAGCATGCGGCGGGGACCGCCGCCTCGGGTACGGGGCTCGGCGGCACCGTACCGCCGCAGGGGGTACCGGCTCCGGGCGGACGGCGGGCCCGGCACGCGCCGGACGGCGGCCAGCAGCCCCAGAACGCGTTGCCGCCCGCGCTGCCGGCGCTCGCGAGCGCAGCACCGCCGGCCGACGCCTCGCCGACGGGCATGGGCACGGGTACCGGTACCAGTACCGGTGCCGGTACCGATGCAGGTACGGAGGGGGAGAGCGGGCAGCCGACGGGGCGCCGTCGGCGTGCCTTGGCCGCGGCGAACGAGCGCGCCGCCGCCCAGGAGGCGGGACCGCGTGCCGTGTTCGCCCTGCCGCCGGCGGAGGCCGACCGGGCGCCGGACGGCTCCGGCGGCACGAGCGCGGCCGACCAGTCCCGGGCCGCGGGCCCGACTCCGGCGCAGGGGCCGATCCCCGCGCAGGGGCCTGTTCCGGCGTCGGGCCCCGTGCCCGGTCAGGGGCCTGTTCCCGTGCAGGGGCCGATCCCCACGCACGGGGCTGTTCCCGCGCAAGGGCCTGTTCCGACCTCGGGTCCCGTGCCTGGTCAAGGGGCTGTTCCCGCATCGGGTCCCGTGCCTGGTCAAGGGGCTGTTCCCGCATCGGGTCCCGTGCCGACTCAGGGGCCGCCTCTTCCTGCCTCGGGTCCCCTTCCTGCTTCGGGTCCCCTTCCTGTGGCTGGTCCTCTTCCCGTGCCAAGTCCTCTTCCGGTTCCGGCTCCTGGAGCGGTTCCGGGGGCGGGAGTGGTTCAGGTGCCCGCCCAGGCCCCGATTCCCGGCCAAGTGCCGATTCCCGCGCAGGTCCAGGCCTCTGGTCAGGGGCACGCCCAGGCGCCGGCACAGGTGCCGGTTCAGGGTTCCTCCGAGGGGCCGGCGGGCGATCATGGGCGGCACGACGCCGTCCCTCACGACCAGGCCGACGACCACACCCCGCCCCAGCCGCACCCCACGAACGCGCCCACGGGTCGCCGCCGCCGGGCCGTCGCCCAGCCCGCGGAGGCCGGCGGCATGGCCGGGGAGGGCGTGCCCGCGGGGGCCCAGGCCGCCGTCCCGGCACAGGGGCACCCCCAAGCCCAGGCCCAGGCGCAGGCCCAGTCGGGGGCCGACGCCGCGCAGGCAGTCGGCCACGTCAACCCGGCCGTTGCCGTACCCCCCGCGCCCGGTCAGGGGCAGCCGCTCCCGGCCGAAGCGGCGCCCTCCCCCGCGCAGGCCATGCCGGGCGCCCCGGCCGCGCAGACGCCCGGTGGAGGCACCCCGCTTCCGCCCGAGGCCGTCGTAGGGCAGCCGCGGGCGGCGCAGCCGTTGCCCGCCGAGGCCGCGGCGGGTCTGCCCATGGACCCCAACTCGACGCAGGGGCGGGCGATCAGCGTGCGCACCCTGGGGCAGGGCGTGCCCTTCACCCGGCAGGCCGCGCAGGTGCAGCAGCTCCAGCCGCAGCCCCAGCAGGCACCGGCCACCCCTGCCCCGAACGCCCCCGGTACTTCCGGGCGGCGCCGCAAGCTGGGGACGCCGCCCGACCCGGCCGCCCGCCCGGAGCAGACGGCCCGACCTGAGCAGACGGCGCGCCCGCACCCGCCGGCCGAGCAGCCCGTCGGACCGCAGGCCCCGTCGGCCTCGGTGGCCCCGCAGCTGCCGATGCCGTCGCAGGCCGTCGGGGCCCAGGCGCCGCAGTCCACCGCGACGCCCACCCGCACACCTGCCCCGACGTCCGCCTCCTCGCCCCTTCCGCATCCCTCCCTCGCCGGTCAGACGCGGCTCGTGCCCGGGTCGGCGACCGAGGGCGCCGGGCGGTCGTACGCCATAGGGGCGCCGGACGAGAACGCCGCCGAGGGGCCCGAGCCGTTGGACGGGCCCGGTGGGGCCGTCGAGGTGGCGGATCCGCCACGGCCACAGCCGCTGGACGACGAGCTGCCGCCGGAGCCCCTGGACAACCCGCGTCGGCTGCTGGTGTGGCCGGTGCCGGACGTCAGCACGCAGCAGGCGCTCAGCGACCGGGGCTACCGGCCGGTGATCGTGCATTCGCGCGAGGAGGTCGACGCGCAGATCGCCGCCTTCCCGGCCGCGCTGTTCGTCGACCCGCTGACCGGGCCGATCACCCGGACCGCTCTGCAGTCGCTGCGTACGGCCGCCGTCGCCGCGGAGGTTCCGGTGCTGGTCACGGCCGGGCTCGGGCAGGCGACGCGCGAGGCGGCGTACGGCGCCGACCCCGCCGTCCTGCTGAAGGCGCTCGCGCCACGCGACAGCGAGCAGCATCCGCCGCGGGTGCTGCTCATCGAACAGCACGCCGAGATCGCGCTGGCGCTGACCTCGACGCTGGAGCGGCGCGGGATGCAGGTCGCGCGGGCGGCGAGCGACGCGGACGCCGTCACGCTCGCCGGGCAGTTGCGGCCGAATCTGGTCGTGATGGACCTGATGCAGGTGCATCGCCGTCAGTCCGGGATCCTGGACTGGCTGCGGGCGAACGGCCAGCTCAACCGCACTCCGCTGGTCGTCTACACGGCCGCGGTCGACCAGGCGGACCTGCCGCGGCTGGCGTCGGGAGAGACGGTTCTCTTCCTCGCCGAGCGGTCGACCAGCCCCGAGGTGCAGGGCAGGATCGTGGACCTGCTGGCGCGCATCGGCACCAACTAGGACAGGTCCTCAACCCTGAAGAGAGGGGTCCTGGTCCACCGGTCGGGTCAGGGCTTCGCGATGAGCCTGCGCGCCGCCTCCTTGACGGAGGCGCGCAGGCGGACGCGGTCGGTGTCCTCGGCGCCCGCCAGGATGCGGCTCATCTGGGGTACGACGGTGGTCCAGTTGGCGATCGCGACCAGCAGGAAGAGCAGGTCGGGGGCCGGGATGGCGTCGGTGATCACGCCCCGGTCCTGGCCGTCCCGCATGGCGGCGACCTTGAGCGCGTAGTGCTGTTGGCGTTCCGCCTCGTCGGGCAGCTCGGCGGTGCCGTACTCGATGCCCTCCCAGTAGAGGAGGCGCAGGAGTTCGGGGTGGGCGGCGTGGTAGTCCATCAGCCGGTCGATCCAGCCCTCGATGTCGTCCGGGTCGACGGGGACGGCGGCGGCGAGGTCGACCATGCAGCGGCCGAGGACCTGGGAGAACAGCTCCGCCTTGTTGCCGAAGTAGGCGTAGATGAGCTGCTTGTTCGCCTTGGCCTCGGCGGCGATGCGGTCGATGCGGGCGCCCGCGATGCCGTAGCGGGCGAACTCCGCGACGGCCGAATCGAAGATCCGCGCCTTGGTGGCCTCGGGGTCCCTGGTCGTTGCCATGGGCACATCGTAGCCACGCGATCAGGCGGGTAACCAACTAGTTGGTTGACAGGGAATGCGCCCCGGCGGCAGGCTGTTGGACCTTCCGTTCCAACCAACTGGTTGGTTACTAGAGTCGGCTCGAAGGAGCATCTCCGCCATGGCGACCTCGCCGTCCCCGGTCACCACCCCCCAGCACACGAGCACCCCGCCCCGGCAGACACCCACCCACGGCCCGGACGGGGGGCCGACCCACGGTCCGTCCGCCGGCCCGACTGGCGACCCGACCCACAACCCGACCATCAGCACGACCATCAGCACGACCGGCGACCCGGCCCACGGCCCTGGTCCGACCCCCGGCGCCGCCGCCACCCGCGGTCGGAACCTCCTCCTCGTCCTCATCGCTCTCTGCACCGCCGTCACGGCCGCCAACATCTACCTCGCGGCCCCCCTGCTCCCCCTCATCGCCCACGACTTCGGCTCGACGCCCTCGGCCGTCGCCTGGATCGCCTCGGTCGCCCAGTTCGGGTACGCGGCCGGCCTGCTCTTCTTCGCCCCGCTCGGCGACCGTGTGAACCGGCGCCGACTGGTCGCCGTCCTCTCGCTGGTCACCGCGGCGGCCCTGATCGCCGGGGCATCGGCCGCCGGGACCGGCGCCCTCGCGGCGGCCGTGCTCGTCGCCTCGGCCGCGACCGTCGTCCCGCAGCTCCTCGTTCCGCTGGTCGCCGAACGCGCGCCCGCCGACCGGCGCGCCCGGCATGTGGCCGCCGTCATCGCCGGACTGTTCACCGGCATCGTCGCCGCGCGAGTCCTCGGCGGACTCGCCGGACAGGCGTTCGGCTGGCGGGCGGTGTTCGTGGGGGCGGCCGTCCTCACCACGGCCCTGGGCCTGCTGACCGCGGCCGCCCTCCCCGCCGAGCGCCGCCGCGCCCGCGAGGGCCACCTCTTCGCCGGCCTCACCGCGATGCCGGGCCTGGTGCGACGCTCACCCGACCTGTGGCGGGCCTGCGTGCGCCAGGCCGGGATGTACGGCGCCTGGAGCGCGTTGTGGACGTCCCTGGCCCTGCTGCTGACGAGCGACGAGTCGTACGGCCTGTCGACGGCCACCGCCGGTCTGTTCGGTCTCTTCGGACTGACCGCCAGCGCCGTCGCGCCCCTGGCGGGCGGGCTGGTCGACCGCTTCGGCGCGGCGAAGGTGGTCCGCAACGCGTACCTGCTCGCGGCCGTCTCCGTGCCGCTGTTCTGGCTGGGCGGGCAGGTGCTCGCGGCGCTGTTCGCGGCCGCGATCCTGATCCACGCGGCGCTCGTCGCCTCCCACGTCGCCAACCAGACCCTCGCTCTGACCACCACCTCGGCACCGGCCACCGCCAACAGCGCCTACGTCGTCGCAGGCTTCGCCGGCGGCGCCACCGCCTCGGCCCTGGCCGGCCTCGCCTTCACCCGCTTCGGCTGGACCGGAGTCGTCGCGGTAGCGGCCACCTGGCTGCTCCTGGGCTGGACAACCACGACCACTCGCCGCCCCACCACCCCGACGCACCGCTGACCACGTCCCACCCCGCCAACGCCGACGCCCGCCGAGCAGGAACCGCTAGAAGCCCTGCCCGGCGGGCGCGCGTGACGGGCCGAGCCGCCGAGAGGGCAGGGCCGCGGGCCCGAGTCGAACACACCCTGGACCCCGGGCCCCGGTCAGCGGGGCCGCGTTCAGCGACCAGCCTCCGGACCCGGAGGCCGTGGCCTGGGCATGGGCATGGGTCGGGGCCTGGGCATGGGTCGGGCGTCGGAGGTCGGGGGTCGGGGGTCGGGGGTCGGGGGTCGGGGGTCGGGGGTCGGGGGTCGGGGGTCGGGTCAGAGTTGAGTGATGGTTAGTTCGCCCGCCGCGTACTGCCTGCGGAGCACCTTCTTGTCGAACTTGCCCACGCTCGTCTTCGGGACCGCCTCGATGATCGTCCAGCGCTCGGGGAGCTGCCACTTGGCGATCTTCCCCTCCTCGGCGAGGAAGGCGCGCAGGGTCTCGAAGTCGGCGGTGGCTCCCTCCTTCAGGACGACCGTGGCCAGCGGGCGTTCGCCCCACTTCACGTCCGGGACGGCGACGACGGCGGCCTCGGCGACGTCGGGGTGGGACATCAGCGCGTTCTCCAGGTCCACCGACGAGATCCACTCGCCGCCGGACTTGATGACGTCCTTGGCGCGGTCGGTGAGAGTGAGGAAGCCGTCGGGGGAGATGGTGCCGACGTCGCCCGTCTTCAGCCAGCCGTCCTCGCTGAACTTGTCGGCGGGCCGCAGGGGTTCGCCGTCGGGGCCGTTGTAGTAGGCGCCCGCGATCCACGTGCCGCGCACCTCCAGCTCGCCCGCGGACTCGCCGTCCCAGGGCAGACGCTCCCCACCGGGACCGGTGAGGCGGGCCTCGACGCCGGCCGGGAAACGGCCCTGGGTGAGGCGGTAGCCGAACTCCTCGTCGGTGCCGACCACGTAGGCCGGCGGGCGGGCGATCGTGCCGAGGGGGGACGTCTCCGTCATGCCCCAGGCGTGACAGACCCGCATGCCGAGCTCGTCGAAGGCGGACATGAGGGAGGGCGGACAGGCCGAGCCGCCGATGGTGACCTGCGTGAGGGTGGAGACGTCCCGCGGCTTCGCGGTGAGCTCGGCCAGCAGGCCCTGCCAGATGGTGGGGACGGCGGCCGCGTGGGTCGGCTTCTCGCTCTCGATCATCTCGGCGAGCGGCGCGGGCTGCAGGAAGCGGTCCGGCATCAGCATGTTCACGCCGGTCATGAAGGTGGCGTGCGGCAGTCCCCAGGCGTTGACGTGGAACTGCGGGACGACGATGAGCGAGGTGTCCCGGTCGGTCAGGCCCATCGACTCGGCCATGTTGACCTGCATGGAGTGCAGGTAGATCGACCGGTGGCTGTAGACGACGCCCTTGGGGTCACCCGTGGTGCCGGAGGTGTAGCACATGGCGGCGGCCTGGCGTTCGTCCAGCTCCGGCCAGTCGAACGTCGTCGGCTTGTCCGCGATCAGCTCCTCGTACTCGTGCACGCGCGCGTGCACGCCGTCGAGGAGGGAGCGGTCACCGGGGCCGGACACGACGACGTGCTCGACCGTGGGCAGCTTCGGCAGCAGCGGCGCGAGCAGCGGGAGCAGGGAGCCGTTGACTACGACGACCTTGTCGGCAGCGTGGTTGACGATCCACACCAGCTGCTCGGCCGGAAGACGCAGGTTCAGGGTGTGCAGCACCGCACCCATGGAGGGGATCGCGAAGTACGCCTCGACGTGCTCGGCGTTGTTCCACATCAGGGTGGCCACCCGGTCGTCGCCGTGGACGCCGAGGTCGTCGCGCAGGGCGTTCGCCAGCTGCACCGCGCGCCTGCCCGCCTCGGCGAAGCTGCGCCGCTGCGGTTCGCCCTCACCGGTCCACGTGGTGATCCAGGACCGGCCGTGCACCAGCACACCGTGCTCGAGGATGCGGGTGACGGTCAGCGGTACGTCCTGCATGGTGCTCAGCACGGCGTCCTCCCAGGGCGGCTACATTGCCTACGCGGTGGTAACGGTTGTGCTGATTCTGCGCACATACCAATCGGTATGTCACTAGGAAGCGGTGAACGATCGGGTCACGCCGTCAGGCCAAAACCCCACGTCACCCCATGTATAACCCACGTATTCCTTCGGCGTCGCGCCCCACGTCACGCCCCACGTCACGCCGCTATCGAACAAGCACCAGCTCAGGGTCCTCGCGCAGCTTGCCGAGCGCCCGCGACACCGCCGACTTCACCGTGCCCACCGAGACGCCGAGCACCTCCGCCGTCTGGGCCTCGCTGAGGTCCTCGTAATACCTGAGGACGACCATCGCACGCTGCCGCGCGGGCAGCTTCGTGATCGCCCGCCACATGGCGTCATGCAGCGCCTGCTGCTCGGCCGGGTCGTCCCCGCCGGGAGCCGGTTCCGGTTCCGGCAGCTCGTCGCACACGTACTCGTCGACCTTGCGCTTGCGCCACTGCGACGTACGGGTGTTCAGCAGGGCCCGACGGACATAGCCGTCGAGCGCCCGATGGTCCTCGATCCGCTCCCACGCGACATACGTCTTGGTGAGCGCGGTCTGCAGCAGGTCCTCCGCGTCGCTCGGGTTCGCGGTCAGCGACCGTGCGGTGCGCAGCAGCACCGGCTGACGGGCCCTGACGTACGACGCGAAGGACGGGTACGGAGCAGGCCGCGTCATGCCGTTCGAAGCGCTGGTGCACACGGGTGTGGTCATGTCTCCACGCTAGGTTCGACTGCCGCTCGGGCGGATCGGCCGCAGGTCCCGAAGGGAAGTCCGTCTCAGGTTGTAGGGGTGGTGCCTGCCCCACCTCCTGAAGGTGGACGAACAGGCGTCGACTACTACGGGATGACCCCTGGGGTGACCCCTGGGGTGACCACCGACGGGACGATCCGGACTCCGGCTCGCAGCCCGGTCCGCGCCTGTGCCCACGCGTCCGGTCCGGGTGCTCACCGTCCGGTCCGGGTGCTCACCGTCCGGTCCGGGTGCTCACCCGTCCGAGGTCAGGACCAGGCCCGAGGTCGGCACCCCGGTCCCCGCCGTCACCAGGGTCCGGCTCGCGCCGGGTATCTGGTTCACGGACGTGCCGCGCAGCTGTCGTACGGCCTCCGCGATGCCGTTCATCCCGTGGAGGTACGCCTCGCCGAGCTGGCCGCCGTGCGTGTTCAGCGGCAGCCGGTCCGCCGCCACGAAGGCCGCGGCCTCGCCGGGCGCGCAGAAGCCGAACTCCTCCAGCTGCATCAGCACGAACGGCGTGAAGTGGTCGTACAGGATCCCGACGTCGATGTCGGCCGGCGCCAGCCCGGAGCTCCGCCACAGCTGGCGGGCGACCACGGACATCTCCGCCAGGCCCGTCAGATCGTCGCGGTAGAAGCTGGTCATCTGCTCCTGGGCCCGCCCGGCGCCCTGGGCCGCCGCGGCGACCACGGCGGGCGGATGCGGCAGGTCGCGGGCCCGTTCCACCGAGGTGACGACCAGCGCCTGGCCGCCGTCCGTCTCCTGACAGCAGTCCAGCAGCCTGAGCGGCTCGGCGATCCAGCGGGAGGCCGCATGGTCGGCGAGGGTGATCGGACGGCCGTGGAAGTACGCCGCCGGGTTCGCCGCCGCATGGCGACGGGCCGTGACCGCGACCGGCCCGAAGGCCTCCTCAGGGGTCAGCCCGTAGGTGTACAGGTACCGCTGCGCCGCCATCGCCACCCAGGAGGCGGGCGTGAGCAGCCCGAACGGCAGCGTCCAGCCGAGCGCCGTCCCCTCCGCCGAGGGCTCGCGATGCCGTACGCCCGAGCCGAAACGGCGCCCGGAGCGCTCGTTGAAGGCGCGGTAGCAGACGACGACCTCGGCGACGCCCGTCGCGACGGCGAGCGCCGCCTGCTGCACGGTCGCGCAGGCCGCCCCGCCCCCGTAGTGGACCCGGGAGAAGAACGACAGCTCGCCCATCCCGCAGGCCTGCGCCACGGTGATCTCGGGGCTCGTGTCCATCGTGAACGTCACCAGACCGTCCACGTCGGCGGGCGCGAGCCCCGCGTCGGCGAGCGCGGCCTGGACCGACTCCACCGCCAGCCGCAGCTCGCTGCGCCCCGAGTCCTTGGAGAACTCCGTGGCCCCGACACCGACGATCGCCGCCCGCCCGCCCAGGGCGTCCCGCGTCCTGACACTCATCGCCCGGCCCCTTCCGGCCCATCAGGCCCGTCCGGGACGGTGACCGTCACGGTTCCGATGCCGCTCGTCGGGTCCGTCGCGCGCCACCCCGGGATGGTGACCGTCACGGTCCCGCTGACGTGCCGGCCGATGCCGTTGTCGCCGGTGATCCGTACGACGATCAGGTCCGGGTCGCGTACGTCCTCGACCGTGCCCCGCAACACCATCGTGTCCCCGGGGTAGTTGGGCGCCCCGAGCCGGATGGCGACCTTGTGCAGGACCGTGCCGGGGCCGAAGAGGTCGGTGATGTAGCGGCCGACCAGGCCGTTGGTGGTGAGGATGTTCATGAAGACGTCCGGTGAGCCCTTGGCGCGGGCCGCCTCGGGGTCGTGGTGGACGTCCTGGTAGTCGCGCGAGGCGAGCGCGCCGGCGACGATCAGGGTGCGGGTGACCTCGATCTCCAGCGGCGGCAGTTCGTCCCCGGGTTTCACGCGGCCACCTCCCGCGCGCGGAAGACGGGCAGCACCAGCTCGTCGTCGTAGGCCCGGAACTCCAGCTCCACCGGCATCCCGATGCGCACCTTGTCGTACGGCACGTCGACCACGTCACTGATGATCCGGACGCCCTCGGCGAGCTCGATCAACCCGATCGCGAAGGGCGGGGAGAAGGCCGGGAAGGGCGGGTGATGCATCACGACGTACGAGTAGACCGTGCCCTCGCCGCCCGCTTCGACGGTGTCCCACCGCGCCGCGCCACAGGCGTTGCAGCCGGGCAGCCACGGGAAGCGGAGGGTGTCGCAGGCGGTGCAGCGCTGGATGAGGAGGCGGTGCTGTCGGACTCCCTCCCAGAAACCGGCGTTGTCGCGGTTGACGACGGGGCGGGGGCGCAGCTCCTGGGGTTGCCGGGAATCCGGCTGCCACGGCTCCCTCTGCCCTCGTGTGGACTGCCGCTCTCGTGCGTGCTTCTCTCGTGCGGCCGGCGCGTACTTCAGGATGCGGAAACGGTGGGTGCCGACCAGGGTCTCGCCGACGCGGACGTCCGTTCGAGTCGTGACGAAGTAGCCGGTGCCCAGCTTGGTCGTCTTGCGCGGCGAGACCGACTCGATCACCGTGTCGAACGCGACCTCGTCCCCCGGTCGCAGCGGGTGCAGGTACTCCTGCTCGCAGTCGGTCGCGACGACCGAGGTGCAGCCCGCCTCGTCGAGGAGGGAGAGCAGCTCGTCGTAGGCCTGCGCGCGCCCCTGGTGACCGCTCAGACCGCCCATGATCCACGCCTGGAGCATGGTGGGCGGGGCGATCGCGCGAGGGCCGGTGTACGCCGGGTTGAGGTCGCCCATCGCCTCGCACCAGTGGCGGATCATAGGTGCGTTGACAGGGTCCCGGCCGGTGCCGGCGACCGCGGCGGGGCGGCCCACGTGGGCTTTCAGCCGTGGGTACAGCGGGTCCTCGTCCACCGGTGCACTCCCTTCAGGTCCCTTGCCGGAACAGGTTTCTGACTGTCCGTCAGATATGACGTTCTGTCAATAAAGGCTTCGGCGACGTTCGGAAACGCGTCTGCGCGGCGGCACCGAAGCACCGCCGCGCAGACGCACTGCACCCCACGTACTACGAACTGCGAACCACGAGCCACGACCCGCGAACCACACCCAGTACGGTCCCCCCGGAGGACCGGCGCGCGGCGCCGGCCCCCTCAGATCACCACCACAGCGGCGCGAAGGACACCGCCACGTTGCTGTTGCCCTGGTTGACGGCCGTGAACGCGGACCCGTGGACCTGCGCGGCATTGCTCTGGTTCGACGCGCCCGATCCGACGGCGTTCTGCTGTGTGGTGGACGAGTTGCCCTTGTTGTCATGCCCGACGCCGCTGCCGACGATGCTCGCGACACCCGCGTTCGATCCGTCGTCCGCGAAGCCGCCGTTGTCCGCCGTCGCGACGCCGGTGAAGAGAGCGGCTGCCAGCGGGAGGGCGGAGACGGCGGCGATGGCGCGGGCGGTACGGATGCTTGCCATGTTGTTCCTCCAGAGCGCGAAGTATGGGCTCCACCAGGCCGGTTGGCCGACCGTCCCGGCGTTTTGTGACGACGTCGCGAGACCAGAGTTGCCCACCGAATCCCCGGCGAACCATCCCGGAAGCCTCGATTAGCACTCAAGCGTGATGACAAGTCGATAAACCCCTAGCACCACTTTTTCTGCCCGTGCCACCATAATCCCCGGCAACTCAGACACCAGTCCCTCAGGCCCCACAAGGGACGAACCGTTCCGGCATTTTTCCCGCCCGCTCGACCGCCCCCGGGCGCGTCCCCCCTGCCCCTCTTCCCTTTTTCGAACATACGTACGACCATGGATTCATGGCCACCACCGACCGGTACCCCCGGCAGGCCACCACGCTGGCCCTCGCCCACGCCTTGTCGGCCGCCGAACGCGGCCTGGCCGTCATCCCCCTGTCCCGAACCAAACTCCCGGCCCTGCGCTCCCCTCACCGCGGCACCCCGGCACCGGCGGAACGGGCAGGACCGGCGGAACGGGCAGGACCGACGGGACCCGCAGTTCCGGCGGGACCCGCAGGACCGACGGGACCCGCAGGACCGACGGGACCCGCAGGATCGGCGGGCCCGCCCTGCCGCGGCGAGTGCGGCCGCTTCGGCCACGGCGTGTACGACGCCTCCGCCGACCCCGCCCGCGTCCGCGAGATGTTCGCCGCCGCGCCCTGGGCCACCGGCTACGGCATCGCCTGCGGCCTGCCCCCGCACCACCTCATCGGCGTGGACCTGGACACCAAGTCGGACACGGACTCCACCGCCGCCCTGCGCGAACTCGCCCTACGGCACCTCTTCACGATCCCGCCCACGATCATCGTCCTCACCCCGTCCGGGGGCCGCCACCTCTGGCTCACCGGCCCGCCGGACGTCGTCGTCCCCAACTCGGCCGGCCGCCTCGCCCCCGGCATCGACATCCGGGGCGCAGGCGGCTACCTGGTCGGCCCCGGCTCCCGCACCGCCCACGGCGCCTACGCCACGGCCCCCGGCACCGCCCACCTCACCCCGGCACCATGCCCCCGCTCACTCCTGCGCCTCCTCCTCCCGCCGCCCCGCACGCCGCACCGCGGACCGGCGGGTGCGGACTCGACGGCGGGCGGCGCACACGGCCGCGGCCTGGTCCAGTTCGTCCTGGCCGCCCACGAGGGCCAGCGCAACACCCGCCTGTTCTGGGCGGCCTGCCGAGCCTACGAGGACGGGATCGGCCCGGAGCTGTCCGAGGACCTAGTCGACGCGGCCGTACGAACCGGCCTGACGCCACGAGAGGCACGGGCGACGGTCGCCTCGGCGGCCCGCATGACCCGTGACACCACGCCTGGAGCCACCTAGGGCGTGAAGACCTGCTCCAGCCGGTGGATGGCCCCGTCGTCACCGGTCTCGTAGCGGAACACGAGGCCGGAGTCGGGGTGCGCGTCGATCCAGTCGATCAGCTCCTGCACGCCTATGCGCTGGTTCTCGGCGCCAGCGGTGATGGGGTTGGTGGCGGTGACATACGCGGCCTGGTCCAGGGCCCACCGACTCTCCTCCCCGGTGACGACGAACGGCGCACCGTCCGTGTCCTTCCCGGGGCACCCCCAGACCCCGTGCTGAATGACGAGGTTCACCTTGCCGGTGCTCCCGGCCAGTTCCTCGACCCGGTAGACGGCGAACTCGTCGGGGTCGACGTCGTCGGGGCTGGGGGTCGCGTCGGAACAACCACCGGCGGGCGAGGCGGCGACGGCCGCCCCGGAGACGACGGATCCAGCGGGCGCGGCGGGCACGTCGGGAGCAGCGGCAGCGGGGGTGGCGCCGGAGTGGCCACCCGCGGCGCCCCCGGCCGCCGGACCGGACGACGACCCCGCACCCGCGGCACTCGCCTTAGCCCCGCCGACGGCCCCACCCCCCTGACACCCGACGAGCGCAGCGCTCAAGGTGACCGCGGCAAGCACACCGACGACGGATCTCAGCCGGTTGACCTTCATTGGGACGTCCCCCCCTGTTCCCGGGCGACCACTCGACCGGCCGTCCCCAAGGCGGGACGGTAACAACGTCGCTGGTCACAGGGCAGCACAGCAAGCCCTTACGTCACGCGGCCGGGACACAGCCGTCACGAAGCCCGGACGGGTGTGACGAAGGAACAAGCCACCGCAAGCGCTCTGCCGCCGCCCGGCAGCGCGACACGTTCCCTGAGCCACTGCTCACGGCAACCGGCGAGGCAATGGACGACTGGCGGGACTGGTAGCCGTCGAACAGGCGCGCATGAAAACGGCCCCCGACCGATTTACCTGGTCAGGGGCCGTTCACCTGCGGTGGGTGTGGGATTTGAACCCACGGTGACATCGCTGCCACGACGGTTTTCAAGACCGTTCCCTTAGGCCGCTCGGGCAACCCACCCCGCGCCGTCTGTGATCGGCGGCGCGGGACAAGAGTAACGGGTGGGCACGCGCGCGTGGGGGGCAGTCGGTACCGAACCGGGGAGGTACGCGCGCGCGGGTTCGTGGGGATCCGCCCCTGGGGTCAGCTGTCGCCCTTGCGGGAGGCGAGGGTGAGGTCGACGGTGTGGGACTTGCCGCCGCGCTCGTAGGTGATCGTGACCTTGTCGCCGGGCTTGTGGGTCCAGATCTCGCCGATGAGGGTCGGGCCGCTGTCGATCACCATGTCGTCGAGCTTGATGATGACGTCGCCGGGCTTGAGGCCCGCCTGGGCCGCCGGGCCGCCCGCCTCGACGGCGGAGGCGCCGTTGGCACCCTGGTCGGTGATCTTCGCGCCGCCCGTGGACTCCTGCAGGGAGACGGACGCGCCGATCTTGGCGTACACGGGCTGGCCCGTCTTGATCAGCTGCTGGGCGACGTACTTGGCCTGGTTGATCGGGATGGCGAAGCCGAGGCCGATCGAGCCGGACTGGGTGGTGCCGCCCAGGCCTCCGCCGCCGGTGGACTGGATCGCGGAGTTGATGCCGATGACGTTGCCCAAGGCGTCCAGCAGCGGGCCGCCGGAGTTGCCCGGGTTGATCGAGGCGTCCGTCTGCAGGGCGCTCATGTAGGACGAGGTGCTGTTGGTGCCGTCGGAGGACGCCACCGGGCGGTTCTTCGCGCTGATGATGCCCGTCGTGACCGTGTTGGACAGGCCGAAGGGGGCGCCGATGGCGATCGTCGAGTCGCCGACCGCCACCTTGTCGGAGTCGCCGAGGGCGAGGGGCTTCAGGTCCGACGGAGCGTTCTTGAGCTTGATGACGGCGACGTCGTAGCCCTGGGCGTGTCCGACGACCTCGGCGTTGTACTTCTTGCCGTCGGGGAAGGTGGCCGTCACCTTGCCGCCGTCGACCGCCTCCGCGACGACGTGGTTGTTGGTGACGATGTGGCCCTGGGTGTCGAAGACGAAGCCGGTGCCGGTGCCGCCCTCGCCGTTGCTGGACTCGGCCTCAATGGTGACCGTGCTGGGCAGCGCCTTGGCGGCGACCCCGGCGACCGTGCCCGGGTCCCGCTTGACGTCGCCGCCGCTGGTGGAGGCGGAGACGGTGGTCGAGCCGCTGTTGTCGTCGTTCTTGGCGAGCGTGTAGCCGAGGCCGCCGCCCAGGCCGCCCGCGACCAGCGCGGCGACCAGGATCGCGGCGACGAGGCCGCCGCGGCCACGGCTCGGCTTGGGTGCGGGCTGCTGGTAGGCGGCGCCCCAGCCGGTCCCGTCCGCCCCACCGGCGCCACCTGCTCCGGGCTCTCCGGTGCCGGCGGTGCCGTACGCGTGCGTGCCCGCGCCGGGGTCGGCGTACAGCGGTGCGGCCGGGGGCGCTGTCGGCCAGTCGTCGCCGGGGGCGGCCGGGGGGCCCTGCGGGGCCGGGGAGGGCGCCTGTGCGGCGGTCGGCGGCGGCCAGTCGCCGTCGGCCGAGGCCGGTGCTCCCTGGGGCGCGGTGGGCGGCGGCCAGCCGGCCTCGGGCGGGCCCGCCGGGGTGGCCGGGGCGGCTTCCGGCGCCTGCGGGGAGGCCGCGGGAGATTCCACCGGCACGGGGGGTGCGGACGGGGCTGGGGGTACCTGGGTGCCCTCGTTCTTGCCCTCGTTCTCGGTGCTCACAGCTCTTCTCCTCGATCCACGGCTGTTGTCGTCGGTCGCACTGGGTCACGCTCGTCGGCGCTCGTCGCGCTTCGTCGCACGCTTTGTCGTCGACCCGGCGCGCTGAAGCTGTGCATGTGCTTTTTGTACGTCTCAGCATTTCCCACGGGCCGTCAGAGCACCATAAGCGGTGGCTGTGGGTCCATGGCCATTCTTTATAAGGGTCATTGCGTACAATAAGTGCGCATCCTCGAAACATCTCAGAGGGTTCTCAGACGGCGGCGCGCCGGTGGCACGATGACGCGGTGACTCACGCACGGCAGCACCATATTCAAGTCGTCGCTCACCGCGGCGCCTCCGAGGAGGCCCCCGAGCACACCCTGGCCGCGTACAAGAAAGCGATCGAGGACGGTGCGGACGCCCTCGAGTGCGATGTACGGCTGACCGCCGACGGCCATCTCGTCTGTGTACACGACCGTCGCATCAACCGTACGTCCAACGGCCGGGGCGCGGTCTCCGCCCTGGAACTCGCCGATCTCGCAGCATTGGACTTCGGTTCCTGGAAGACGCGGGAGGCGCGCGAGGCCTGGCACGCGCGCGTGGAGGATCCCGACTGGGAGGTGCGACCCGAGGACCGCGAGGAGACGTCGGTGCTGACCCTGGAGCGGCTGTTGGAGCTCGTCTGCGACGCGGGGCGCCGGGTGGAGCTGGCCGTCGAGACCAAGCACCCGACACGCTGGGCCGGACAGGTGGAGGAGCGGCTGTTGGTGCTGCTGAAGCGGTTCGGTCTGGACGCGCCGGCCTCGGCGGCCGAGTCCCCGGTGCGGATCATGAGCTTCTCGGCGCGTTCGCTGCATCGCGTGCGAGCCGCCGCGCCGACGATGCCGACGGTCTACCTGATGCAGTTCGTCTCGCCACGGCTGCGCGACGGGCGGCTGCCCGCGGGGGTGGAGATCGCCGGTCCGTCGATCCGGATCGTGCGCAATCACCCGGCGTACATCGAGCGCCTGAAGCGGGCCGGTCACCGGGTGCACGTGTGGACCGTGAACGAACCCGAGGACGTCGACCTCTGTGTCGAGCTGGGCGTCGACGCCATCATCACCAACCGCCCGCGCGCGGTGCTGCGACGACTGGGCCGCTGAACCCGCCCGCCCCTCGACCTCACAGAAGCCTCGACCTCACAAAAGCCTCGACTTCACAAGAATCTCGACTTCACAGAAGTCCCAAGATCGCCCCAGTGGCATCAGAAGTACTAACCAGCACCAACAGCACCAGAAGTCCCAACAGCACTAGAAGTCCCAACAACACCTCAAGTCCCATCCGCACCTCTTGACCTCACGGCGCGCCTACAGCATCCTCCATTCTCGGCCATATCATCCAAATCAAGCCACTCACTGACAGGCCCCTCACAGGGAGTGCACCGGCGCGTTCGGTCCGTGTCCGACGTTCCGAATGCGTCACGGGACCCGCATTGGCCGGTTTCCGGTACAGGCCAATGGGGCATCCACACCGTGGCGTGGGGCGAAGGAGGTCTCGGGGGTGGCGTTGGTGGTGGCACAGGAGGTGCCCGCGTCGTCGAGCATGGCCGTACCCCATGGTCCTGCGGGCGTGGGGAACGCGAGACACCGTATGCGCGATCAGTTGCGCAGCGGCGGGGTGTCGGAATCGGTCATCGACGACGCCGTACTGATCCTTTCCGAACTTTTGAGCAATGCGTGCAAGCACGGCAGGCCACTGGGCGACGCCCTGGCCGGGGACGGCGACGTCCGGGCCGCGTGGCGTGTCGATCAGGGTGGCCGGCTGGTGGTCGAGGTGACCGACGGCGGCGGGCCGACCCGTCCGGCCCCGGCGACACCCTCCGTCACCGCGCACGGCGGCCGCGGGCTCAACATCATCACGGCTCTGGCCGACGACTGGGGCGTCCGGGACGACGCGCGCGGCGAGGTCACGGTGTGGGTCGTCGTCCACGCCGATGTGTACGACCCCGACGCCGGCTGTCGTCGTGACGACTTCGCGTCCCGGGTCGCGGCCCCGTCGGTGGCGTCGATGGCCGACCTGGACTTCGCGGACGCGTTCGACGAGCTGGACTAGACCTGCGGATCGGCACCCGCCGCACACGGCCAGGTGAACACCACGGGGGCCATGGTCCGCAGGCCATCCCCGCTCGCCCGGAGGTCCCGGGTTGTCCAGAGGCCCGCCGGTTGTCCACAGGCTCCGGGTTGTCCCCGAACACTGGTTGTCCACAGGTCCCGGTGACGGAGCGTACGAGCGGCTAGGCTCCCGCCCGTACAGACGAGCCGTACCCGGGAGACAGCCAGATGGCCAAGAAGCGACCCCAGACGAAGGCCGGACGGCCGCAGCTCACCGACGGCGAGGTCCCGGTCGTCGGCGCGCGGGAGCCCTGCCCCTGCGGCAGTGGCCGCCGCTACAAGGCCTGTCACGGCCGGGCCGCCGCGCATGCCGTGACCGAGCTGGTGCAGCGCCCCTTCGAGGGCCTGCCGGGCGAGGGCGACTGGGTGGCGCTGCGCGAACTGGTGCCGGCCGCCACGGTCGAGCTGACCCTGAAGGCCGGCCTGCCCGAGGGCGTCCCGTCGGTCGTGCTGGCCACGGTGCTGCCGATGGCCTGGCCCGCGCTGCGCCGCGACGACGGCTCGGTGCTGCTCGGCCTGCAGAACGACACGCCGTCGGGCGACATCAGCCGCGACCTGGCGGACACCCTTCAGCGGGCCCTGGAGGCGGACCCCGGCACCCCGGTGCAGGCGCGCCGCGCCCCGGCCGACGGTCCGCGGATGCAGGATCTGCTCGATCCCGAAGGCGCGTTCGAGCCAGTTGTCCACAGCGGCTTCGAGTTCTGGGTACCGGACCCGCAGAACGCCACGCCGGAGGTGGCCGCCTCCCTGGAGCGGGCCAACGCCGCGGCGATCCCGACGGTGAAGCTGACCGGTGTGGACGCCGCGTACTGGTGCGAGACCCCGGACAAGAACCATCTGCGCTGGGTCATGCCGTACCCGGAGGAACAACTTCTGGACGCCCTCGCACGGCTGCACGCGGCGGGCCGTTCGAGCCTCGGCGAGGGCACGCGCCTGGTGGGTTCCTTCCGGGCGCACGGCCTGACGGTCCCGGTCTGGGACCTGCCGAGCGCGATCACCGCGGACGACGTGGAGAAGCCGGCCGCAGAGTTCGCCGAGCGGCTCGCCACCGCCCTGGCCTCGGACGCACCGCTCACGCCCGACGAGCGGCGCGCGCGTGGCGGCCTGACCAACCGGCAGGTCACGCTCAGCTGACGCGCAGGGAGCGAACCCGGCCGAACTGACCGACCGGTCAGCAGGCCGGGTGTCGGCGGCCATCGTGACTGGGCTCACAACTGCCGTGCGGGCAAGGCGAGTCGGCGCCAGAAGAGTCGATTCGCCGGTGTCCGGAAAGCCGATGAAAACAAGAGATCGAATTTGCGTAACGCCGATCTCTTGTTACCGTTCGAGTAGCCCGGTTGCTGGTGCATCCCCCGTCGCCAGCAACCGGGTTTTTCTGTGCGCGACTCCGTTTACACGATGCCAGCGCACGTCAACTGCCAGTATCCATCCGGGAGTTGCTCCCGGAGCGCAGCAGCAGCGGATCGTCGACGGTCGCTCCGGCAAACTCCGCGACCGCCGTGTAGGCCGCCAGTTCCCCCCGGCTCCGCTCGTGCGGCGTCTCGCAGGATTCCGGCTCGTCCTCGGCAGCCATCGCGCAGTTCGTCCGCACCGTGCGCCCCGCGGGCCCCATGAGGCTCAGGAAGGCGTCCAGGGCGCGTCCCGTGGCGTTGCGGTAGTAGGTGCGCGCCCAGGTGTCCTCGCCCTGGGACAGCACACAGGTCTGCGCCTCCACGCCGTCGGGGGAGGTGAGTTCGGGGCCGCAGCGGGCGGCGGTGGCCAGGCCGAGGCCGAGCAGCAGCGGGGTCCGGGAGGGTTTGCCGGGAGGCGCCTTGGGGTCCGTACGAGCGGCGGATCGCGCGCCGTCCGTCTCCCCCGCGCCGGCATCCCCCGCGTCAGCCGGCCGGGTGTCGGCCGAGCGGGAACCGGCCGGCTGGGCCGCGCGCCCTTCGTCGCCGACCGGCCCCGCGGACGCCACGGCCAGGGGCAGGGCGATCGCGGCTGCCACGGCGCCCCCGAGGGCGAGGAGACGAAGGTTCATGTAGCGGAAGATAGAGGGCGAACCGGGGCGTCCCGCCCGGCGCGCGCCCGAAACCCCTACAACTCGGGCGCGCTCACACCCGTACGAGTGAGGGCGTCGACGACGGCGTCCACCACGGCCTCGACGTCGGGTACCCAGGGCGAGGCCGAGCCGGGCAGCGGCGCGCGCTCCCACCGGACGTCGCCGCGGCCGGTCTCAGACGGGGGCAGGGTGATGTAGCCACCCTCGCCGTGGAAGCGGAGGGAGCCGGGCACGAAGTCCTTGGCGTAGAGCAGTTCGCCCAGCTGCTCCATCGTGTAGGGCCGTACGAGGAGGAACCAGCGGGTGGGTGAGGCGACGACCGGGCCGAGGCGCATGCCCTGCCGGTC
The DNA here is from genome assembly GCF_044460385.1 of Streptomyces sp. NPDC050121. Taxonomy (NCBI): domain Bacteria; kingdom Bacillati; phylum Actinomycetota; class Actinomycetes; order Kitasatosporales; family Streptomycetaceae; genus Streptomyces; species Streptomyces sp. NPDC050121. Next base: position 125,190 of record NZ_JBITJV010000020.1, read on the forward strand.
GAGCGCCACGAGCGCGCGCGAGGCCGCGAGGGCGGGGAGGCTGACCGCGCAGGGGGCCGTGTCCCCGGTGGCCAGGACGATCGGTGCGGCCGGCCGGTTGGTCCACCACCAGCGCACCATGCGCTCGTCGGTGGTGGCCGCGAGCAGGCCGGGGTCGAAGGGGTGAGCACCGGGGACCGTGCACTCCGGGTCGGGGCAGCTGCAGCGGGACGTGCTCCGCTGATCCGCCGCCGCCCCCGGGAGGACGGGCCACTGCCATTCCGTCGCGAAGGTCAGGGCCGAGTCGATCAACTCGGGCCGCCCGTCGCTTCGCTGGGACAGGAGCCTGCGTCGCTTTCCGAGGATCTCGCGCATGAGCGCTCGTTCCTTTCCGTTGCACCGCTGGCAACACCGTGGGTCACATCACACCATGCGTCGATCACTTCACTGTGCGTACCTGTTGGCGCATCACACCCCTGTCCGGGACAGGGGGAACCCCTCAGGGTCGAGCGGTGGCTGCTTCCGCGGCCACTCCGTCCGACTTGCGTCCATCTAATGCCTGGGCGTGGCGTGGGGTGGCGAAGTCTGGCGTTTAACGTCGCGCGTATTTCTCTCCGCCTCCGCCACGGGAGGATGGGGCACGGTCGTCGATGACTATGACGCCCGGGCCGGTCACCAGGTTCCGGGAGGCTCCCCATGAGCTCCCAACGACCCCTGGCCCTTACCGAGTACGTACCCATCACGACCGCTGTGACGCTCCGTGGAGCAAGGCCAGTCGACCGCAAACAACCGTTACCCGAGTCAGTTTTAAGCCAACTTTGCAATTTCGCAAGGGAGCCGGAAGAACCGTGCGTGATTCTCCCAAAGAGCCCACGGACACCAGTAATCCCAGCAGGACAATGCTGGACATCCCCTCACGAGTGCGTGTACATGTGGAGACACCGCTAGCGGCGCAGAATGACATGGGGGTTTGCGATGCTTTTGAGCAATACGCTCCGGTCCGAGAGCCGGACGCCATGAACGCCCCTCACCCTCCGAAAGTGGCTGGAATCGATTCAACGGTTCCCTCGCCCGCACACACTGTCGCGCCCGCGCCAGTGCCCCCGGGGTCCCCGACGGTCCCCTCGGCCGCCCCCCACCTCACCGGCTCCCCCGTGCCGGCCGCCCGCCTGACCGACCGGCTCGCCGGCTGGGTCTCGGACCTCACGACCCTCCATGAGCTCACCGAACGTCTCGCCCGCACGGACGCGCTGTCGGCGGCCCTGACGGAGTTCCTGCACGCCGGAGCCGCCCTGGTGGGCGCCCGGCGCGGCCTCGTCGTCCTGGAGCCCGCCGACCGGCTCGGACCGGACACCACCATCGGCCTGGGCCTCGGCCGCGCCGACCTCGGCCACATCGAGACCGTCCCGCGCAGCGCCCTGTCGTTCGGGCGGATCCTCGACGGGCTGCCCGGCTGCGAGGGCGAGATCGCCGAACCCGACCTGTTCGCCGAGACCGGCCTGGACCCCCGCCACCGCGAGGTGGCCGCCCGCCTCGGCTACGCCGCCAGCTACGCGCTCCCCCTGCAGGCGGAGGGCGCGCCGGGCCGCCTCGGCGCGGCCGTATGGCTCTACGACGAGCCCGCCGAGCCGGGCGAGCGCCAGCGCCACCTGGTCGGCCTGTACGTCCGCCACGCCACCGAGCACCTGGCCCGGCTGCTGGAGGTCGAGCGCACGCGCGCGTGCATGAAGACGATGGCCGAGGAGCTGCTGCCCTCCCGCCTGCCGCGGGTGCCCGGCGTCCAGCTCGCCGCCCGGCACCGCACCGGCCCGCGCGGGGGCGGCGACTGGTACGACGCGCTGCCGCTGCCGGACGCCGCACTGGGCCTCGCCGTGGGGTCCGTCACCGGGTCCGGGCCGAGCGCCGTCGCCGCGATGGGCCGACTGCGCGCCTCCCTGCGGGCGTACGCCGTGATGGAGGGCGAGGATCCGGTCGCGGTCCTGTCCGACCTGGAGCTGCTGCTGCGGCTGACCGAGCCGGCCCGTTCCGCCACCGCCCTGTTCGCCTACTGCGAACCCGCCCTGCGCAAGATCACCCTGGCCGGCGCCGGGCACTGCCCGCCGCTGCTGGTCGGCGAGCGGCGCACGGAGTTCGCCGAGACCTCCGTCTCCGCGCCGCTGGGCATGCTGGCCTGCTGGGAGGCGCCGAGCGTGGAGCTGGAGGCCGAGTCCGGCGAGACGGTGCTGCTCTACACCGACGGCCTGCTGCACCGCACCGGCGACCCCGTCGACCGTGCCTTCGCCCGGCTGCATGCGGCCGCCGCCGGGGTGCCCAGGCCGCTGCGGCACGACCCGGGCGCGATCGCCGACCACGTGCTGCGCACGGTCCTGCCGGACGGGCTCGCCGAGCAGGACAGTGACGAGGACGTGGTCCTGCTGGCGGCCCGCTTCGAGTAGGCGCCGGTGACAGCGTGCAACGTGCCGGTGACAGCCGGCATGAGGCTCGGTGACAGGTCCGGTAACAGGTGCATCTCCCCTGGGCCCCCTTACGTACGACCGTACGATGGAGGGGGTCCAGTGCCGTATCTAGGAGGATGACCGTGGCGGAGGAGCTCACCCCGGAGACCCCGGAAGTTGAGTCTGAGGAGCCCATCAAGCAGCGGAAGAACGGCCTGTACCCGGGCGTGTCCGAGGAGCTGGCCGAGAGCATGAAGTCCGGCTGGGCCGACACGGAGCTGCACGACCTGCAGCCGATCGCCCAGGCCGCCGAGACCGCCGCCCGCCGCGCCGCGCTCTCCGCGCGCTTCCCGGGCGAGCGCCTGGTGATCCCCGCGGGCAACCTGAAGACCCGCTCGAACGACACGGAGTACGCCTTCAGGGCCTCCGTCGAGTACGCGTACCTCACCGGCAACCAGACCGAGGACGGCGTGCTCGTCCTGGAGCCGGTCGCCGACGGCCACCGGGCCACGATCTACCTTCTGCCGCGCTCCGACCGGGAGAACGGCGAGTTCTGGCTGTCCGGCCAGGGCGAACTGTGGGTCGGCCGCCGGCACTCGCTCACCGAGGCGGAGCAACTGCACGGCATCCCCGCCTCCGATGTGCGCGAGCTGGCGGACACGCTGCGCGAGGCCACCGGTCCGGTGCGGGTCGTACGGGGATACGACGCCGGGATCGAGGCGGCCCTGACCGACAAGGTCACCGCCGAGCGCGACGAGGAGCTGCGCGTCTTCCTCTCCGAGGCCCGCCTGGTCAAGGACGACTTCGAGATCGGCGAACTGCAGAAGGCCGTCGACTCGACCGTCCGCGGCTTCGAGGACGTCGTCAAGGTCCTCGACAGGGCGGAGGCGACCTCCGAGCGCTACATCGAAGGCACGTTCTTCCTCCGCGCACGCGTGGAGGGCAACGACGTCGGCTACGGCACCATCGCCGCCGCCGGACCGCACGCCTGCACGCTGCACTGGGTGCGCAACGACGGCCCGGTCCGCTCCGGCGACCTGCTGCTGCTGGACGCGGGCGTCGAGACGCACACGTACTACACGGCGGACGTCACGCGGACGCTGCCCGTCAACGGGCGCTTCACCGAGATCCAGAAGAAGATCTACGACGCGGTGTACGACTCCCAGGAGGCCGGTATCGCGGCCGTCCGGCCGGGCGGCAAGTACCGCGACTTCCATGACGCGGCGCAGCGCGTGCTGGCCGAGCGGCTCGTCGAGTGGGGACTGGTCGAGGGCCCCGTCGAGCGGGTCCTGGAGCTCGGCCTGCAGCGCCGCTGGACGCTGCACGGCACCGGTCACATGCTCGGCATGGACGTCCACGACTGCGCCGCCGCGCGCGTGGAGTCGTACGTCGACGGCACGCTGGAACCCGGCATGGTGCTGACGGTCGAGCCGGGGCTGTACTTCCAGGCCGACGACCTGACGGTGCCGCAGGAGTACCGGGGGATCGGCGTCCGCATCGAGGACGACATCCTCGTCACGGAGGACGGCAACCGGAACCTCAGCGCTGCGTTGCCTCGGCAGTCGGACGAGGTCGAGAGCTGGATGGCCGCGCTGACCGGCTGACGGCGGATCGATGGCCGGGTACCCGAGGGGGTGCCCGGCCACATTGCGGTCCACCGGGGCGGTCCACCGGGGCGGTCTAGGGGGCGCGGGGGGGGGCTTGTGTGGACCTGCATGTGGAAGCGGATCCCGGCGAAGGGCGGCGGGCCGGGCTCGAGCGGGCCCTGCGCGACGCCGTGCGGGACGGGCGGCTGGCGCCCGGAACGCGGCTGCCCGCGACGCGCCGGCTCGCGGGCGAGCTCGGGATCTCACGGAACACGGTCAAGGCAGCCTACGACCAGCTCGTCGCCGAGGGCTACCTCACCGCCCGCCAGGGGTCCGGCACACAGGTCGCGCCGCTGCCCCCCGTCGCCGCCGAACCGCCGGAGGGCGCCGCACGCGCGCGTGCGCCACGTTTCGACCTGCGGCCCGGCAGCCCGGACGTCGGGGCGTTCCCGGCCGCGGCCTGGCTGCGCGCGCTGCGCCGCGCCATCGCGACGGCGCCCTCACTGGCGTACGACTACGGCGACCCGCGCGGCCGTATCGAACTGCGCACCGCGCTGTCGGGGTACCTGGGACGGGCCCGGGGTGTCATCGCGCCGCCGGAGCGGATCGTGATCACCTCCGGGTACGTGCAGGGCCTGGCGCTCCTCACCCGCGTGCTGGACGGCGCCCGGGTCGCGATGGAGGACCCTGGGCTGCCCTTCCACCGCGAGGTCGTACGGCGGGGCGGCGGGCGCGTGACGCCGGCGCCGGTCGACGAGCGGGGGGTGCGGGTCGGGGAACTGGGCGACGTGGCGGCCGTGGTCGTCACACCGGCCCACCAGTACCCGACCGGCGTGACGCTGCATCCCGGGCGGCGGCGGGCGCTGACGGAGTGGGCACGCGCGCGTGGCGCACTGATCGTCGAGGACGACTACGACGGCGAGTTCCGCTACGACCGTCAACCCGTCGGCGCGCTCCAGGGCATGGCGCCGGGGCAGGTCGTCTATCTCGGCACCGCCTCCAAGACCCTCGGGCCGGCGCTGCGGCTGGGCTGGATGGTGCTGCCGCCGCACCTGGTCGACGCGGTCGCCGACGCCAAGCTGCACAGCGACCACCACACCGAGACCATCGGCCAGCTCGCCCTCGCCGAACTGATCGACGCTCACGCCTACGACCGCCACGTGCGCGCGTGCCGGCTGCGTTATCGGCGGCGCCGCGACCTGCTCCTCGACCGGCTCGGTGCGCGCCGGGGCGTACGCGGGATCGCGGCCGGGCTGCACGCGCTGGTGGAGGTCGGCGACGAGGCGGAGGTGCTGGCCCGCGCGGCCGCGACGGGCCTGGCCGTGGGCGGACTCGGCGAGCACTGGCACGAGCCGTCCGGCGACCGCCTCCAAGGGCTCGTGATCGGGTACGGGACTCCCCGGGAGCGGGTGTATCCGCAGGCGTTGGAGGCGCTGGCGAGGGTGCTGGACGGCAGCTGACGGTGTGCACCGGCCCGGCCGATCAGGCTCATTGAGCTCATTGGGCCAGTCATATGGTGGGTGATTGGCGCTGTTGAGGGGCCCACTGCGCTTCTAACGTCGTCCGTATGACGAACAGTACGAAGAGTTCCCCGCAACGCCTGCTCGCCCTCGCCCAGTTGAGCAACTCGGTCGGGGACGGCGCGTACTACACGACGTCGGCCCTCTACTTCACCCAGGTGATCGGACTCGCCCCCGCGCGCGTGGGGCTCGGGCTGACCGTCGGGTGGGCGGTCGGTTCGCTCGCTGGGGTTCCGCTGGGGCGACTGGCCGACCGGCGCGGGGCGCGCGGTACGGCGGTGCTGCTGGCGCTGGCGACGGGGCTCGCGGTGGCGTCGTTCACCCTGGTGCGCGGTTTCGTGCCGTTCGTCCTCGTGGCATGCGGATACGCGGCCGCGCAGTCGGGGCTCGCGGCGGCGCGGCAGGCACTGCTGGCCGGCCTGGTGCCCGCCGGGGAGCGGACGCGGCTCCTCGCACGCCTCCAGGCGACGCTGAACGCGGGTCTGGCGGTGGGCGCCGGGCTCGGCGGACTCGCACTGCATGCGGGGTCGCGGGCGGCGTATCTGGGCGTGTTCCTGGTCGACGCGGTGAGCTTCCTGGTGTGCGCGCTGCTGCTCGTCGGACTGCCCCGGCTCGTGTCCCGCGCAGGGCGCCCGCGCGGGAACGGCCTGGGGGTGCTGCGGGACCGGCCGTATGCGCTGGTGGCGCTCCTCAACACGGTCCTGCTGCTGCGGCTGCCTATGCTCAGCCTGGTGCTGCCGCTGTGGATCACCGAGCGGACCGCGGCGCCCGCCTGGCTGGTCTCTGCCCTGTTCGTGCTCAACACCGCCGCGGTGACGGCGTTCCAGGTGCGGGCGGCGCGCGGCGTGACCGGACTCGCGAGCGCCACGCGCGCGGTGCGGCGCTCGGGTTGGGTGATGTGCGCCGCGTGCGCGGTGTTCGCACTGTCGGCGGGCGCCTCACCGTGGATGGCGGCGGGCGCGTTGATGCTGGGGGCGGTGCTTCAAGTGGCGGCGGAGATGGCCCAGTCGGCGGGCTCCTGGCAGCTCTCCTTCGACCTCGCCCCGGCCGACCGGGTCGGTGAGTACCAGGGTCTGTTCGGTACCGGCGTCACCGTGGCCCGCACCCTCGGCCCGCTGGCCCTGACCTGGCTGCTCATCGAGTGGGGCACACCCGGCTGGCTGCTCCTGGGCGCGGCCATGATCGCGGCATCGCACGCAATGGGCCCAGCGGCCCGAAGGGCAGCGACAAGCCGGGAGCGACAGCAGACGCCGAAAACCCGACTGATACCGGCGAGTTGACGGCAGCGGGCGAGCGGGCAGCGGGCGAGCGGGCAGCAGGCGAGCGGGCAGCAGGCGTGCGGGCGTGCGAGCAGCAGGCGTGCGGGGGGGGTAGGTGCGGGGCGGGTAGGTGCGGGGCGGGTAGGCATACGGGTTTGCAGGCGAGCGGGCGGGCAGGCGAGCGGGCAGCAGGCACGCGGGCGGGAAGCGGGCGGGCAGGCGTGGGCGGCGGGCGCGCTGGCGGCCGTGCCGGTCGGCGGGCGTCGGCCACGGGACGGGTCTTGTCGGCGTCGAGTGGCTCGCGCCAGGGGGGACCGGTCTGCGTCGGCCTCAAGTTCCCGGCACAGCGCCCGCGCGCGCTCGGCGACCGGAACGTCGGTCTCAGGCCGCCCGGGTCGGTGCGGTGGCCGGCAGGGTGTCGGCGAACAGGGGGCCTGCTCGTCGAAGCGGCGGTGGCAGTGGCGGACGCCGACGCGCTCGCCTCCGCGTCCGTGACCGTGTCGGCGAAGGCCGACTGGTAGCCGGCGACGGCGAGTCCGCCGGCCGCGACCGTGCCGTCGGTCACCGCGAGGGCGCGGCGCCGGGTGAGGGTGGTGTCCTTGTGATGTCGCGTCATGAACAGGAACGTAGGAACGTCACCCGTCAGCGACATGGGGGAGCGCTGGGAGGCACCTGTGAGTGCCGAGAAAGCTGAGGTGACAGACGCTCAGACGGCGATGAGCGGCGCGTCCTTGCGCCACTTGAGGATCTTGTCGAAGCTCACCACCGCACCGCTGAGCCCCGGCTTGTTGCCGATGTGGACGTGGTCGGCGAGTTCCTGGATGAGGTAGAGGCCGCGGCCCTGCTCGGCGTCGGTGTTGGTGCGGACCGGGGCGGGGGCGGGGCTCTCGCCCCTGAATCCCGGGCCCGAGTCGGCGACCTCGATGCGGCACTTCTCGCCGTCGAGGTACGCGGTGACGCGGTACGCCTCCGAACAGCCGCCGTGCGCCGTGTTCCCACCGTGCTCGACGGCGTTGGCGCAGGCTTCGCTCAGGGCGACGGACAGGTCGTAACTGACGTCGGGGTCTACGCCTGCCGTCTCCATGGTGCCGATCAGCAGGCGGCGGGCGAGCGGAACGCTCGCGGCTTCGCGCCGGAGATGGAGTGACCACCAGATGCTCATGCTCCAGCCTCCTGGCTGCGGCTCGACATACCGATACGTATTGCCGCCCAGCGCCGTATGTAAGCGCGATTTCCGCGTGATGCCGCCCATATGGGGGATGCACGCAAACCAGGAATCGGTGTATGTGGGACCCAACAGCACCAGTCACACCAGTCGGAACCAGAAGGTGATCTTCCATATCGTAGGGAACCTTGTGGACCTGCCGTATGGGCGCGGTAAGGCCAGTGCAATGATGAGCCCGCCATGACTGCCCCCCACGGTGAGCGCTCCGGGCGCGATCTACGGCTGCTGCGGGCCGCGGTGTTCGCCGCGGTCTGCGTCGTGCTGGCCGCGGCCGGGCACACCATGGCCTCCTGCGCCACGGTTGCGCCATGGACGCTGGGCGCGGGATTCCTGGGCGCCCTCGCGGTCGTACTGCCGCTCGCCGGACGCACGCGCTCGCTGCCCGGCATCGCGGCGCTCCTCGCGCTCGGACAGACCGTGCTGCACACGCTCTTCGGCCTCGGTCAGCACACCGCCACCGCCGCCATGACCGCCACCAGGACCGCCGGCTCCGGCGCGCTGTCCGCGTCCGACGCCACGCTCGTCGAACGCGCGGCACGGCTGGTGTGCGGGGCCTCGGCCGCGGCGATCAGCCCCGCCCAGGCACAGAAGCTGCTCGTCGACGCGCGGCTCTACCGGCCCCAGGGCGCCGGCAGCGGCGCCGGGACGGACATGAGCGGGATGCGCGGCATGAGCGCGACCGGCGGCATGAGCGGGACGGTCGGCATGAGCGGGATGGGCTCCGCGCACCATCCGGCAGACGCCCTGTCCACCGCCGGGTCGTCGATGTCCCTGCTGCCGTCCGTGCCCATGCTGCTCGGCCACCTCCTGGCGGCCGTCGCCGCCGGATGGCTGCTGCGGCGCGGCGACACGGCCCTGCTGCGACTGCTCGCGCTGTCGGCCCACGGCGTCGCCGAGGGAGCGCTCGTACGGTCCCTGCGCGGGGCGCTCGCGCTGGTGCGCGCCCTGCTCGCGGGGCTGCCCGGCCTGCCCGGCGCAAGGCCGCGCGTCCCGCACACCGCCCTGCTCGCGCCGTCCGCGCCCCGCACCGTCGCGCTTCAGCACTCGGTGATCAGACGAGGACCGCCGGCCGTATCCGTTCTCGTCCTCGCTGCCTGACGCGACACGACCAGCACTCCACCACACCGGGAGGCGGCCGCCGTCGTGCGGCACGCGCGCGCGTGCACACCACCGAGTGCGCGCCTCTCCTCACCGCAGATTCACTCAGAGTGGAGTGCTCCCTGTCATGAAGGCCTCTCGCATCGCCTTCCGCGTCACCTCCCGCGTCGCGGCCGCCGCTGCCGTCGCCGGCTGTGCCGTTCTCGCCCTGTCCGCGCCCGCCTTCGCGCACGTCAGCGTCGCCGCCGAGGGCACCGCCCCCAAGGGCGGCTACGCCGTCGTCGACTTCAAGGTCCCCAACGAGCGGGACGACGCCTCGACCACCAAGCTCGAGGTCACCTTCCCGACCGACCACCCGCTGGCCTCCGCGATGCCGGAGCCGATCAACGGCTGGAAGATCGAGGTCACCAAGGCGAAGCTCGCCAAGCCCCTCACGGTGCACGGCAAGCAGATCTCCGAGGCCGTCTCCAAGATCACCTGGACCGCCACCGGCAAGGGCATCGAGTCCGGCTACTTCCAGAAGTTCCCGGTCTCCGTGGGCGCGCTGCCCGAGGACGCCGAGGAACTCGTCTTCAAAGCGATCCAGACGTACTCCAACAAGGAGGTCGTGCGCTGGATCGAGGTCCAGGAGGACGGCGCGGAGGAGCCGGAGAACCCGGCCCCGGTGCTGGCCCTGTCGGCCGCTTCCGAAGGCGGCCACCACGGCACGAGCGCCGAGGACGCCTCAGACGATTCCTCCGCCGACGGCAAGGCGTCCGCCGCGAAGACGACCGAGGCCGCCTCCGACTCCGGCGGCAGTGACACGACCGCCCGGGTCCTCGGCGTGGTCGGCATCGTCGTCGGCGCCGCCGGTGTGGCGTACGGCGTGCTCGCCGGCCGCCGCCGGACCACGACCGAAGCCTGAGCCCCACCCCCCGTCGGACCGGCGGCCCTGCGGCCCTGCGCCCGACGCCTGCTCGTCCGCGACGCGCACCGGGGACATGCACGCACCCGCGCGTGCGACCCCGGTGCACGCCGGAGTTCACACATCTGGGACATTTTTCTATGCGCAAGAAGACGTTCGCCGTGGCCGCCCTGCTCACCGCCGCCACCCTCACCCTCTCCGCCTGCGGCAGCGGCGACAGCGGCGGCAGTTCCGTCGCCGCCGTCTCCGAGGACGGCGCCTCGAAGCAGGCCGCGACCGTGCTCGACCAGCCCTTCACCAAGCCCGACCTGGTCCTCACCGACACCCAGGGGAAGTCCTACGACCTGCGCAAGGAGACCGCGGGCCGGCCGACGCTGATCTACTTCGGCTACACCAACTGCCCCGACGTCTGCCCGCTGACGATGAGCAACATCGCCGTCGCCAAGAAGCAGCTGCCCAAGGCCGAGCAGGACGCGCTGCGCGTCGTGTTCGTCACCACCGACCCGGACCGGGACACCCCGGCCGCGCTCGGCAAGTGGCTCAAGGGCATCGACCCCCAGGTCGTCGGCCTGAGCGGGAAGTTCGCGACCATCCAGGCCGCCGCCCGCACCCTCGGCATCTCCGTCGAGGCGCCGCACAAGGACAAGAACGGCAAGATCGTCTCCACCCACGGCACCCAGGTCGTCGCCTTCTCCCCGAAGACGAACGGCGGCTACCTCCTGTACGGCGAGGAGGCCACGGTCGACGACTACACCAAGGACCTCCCCAAGATCATCAAGGGCGAGAACCCGTGAGGCGCGTGCGGTCGGCGCTGCGGCCCGCGAGACTCCTCGCCGTGCCCGCCACCGCCGTCACCGGGGCACTGCTGCTGGCGGGCTGCGGGTCGGACTCCGACGGACGGGCCGAACTGTCCGTCCGGGCCGCCTACATACCGCAGCCCGTCTCCGACACCATGGCCGCCGGTTTCCTCACCATCGTCAACAAGGGCGGTGCGAAGGACGAACTGACCTCCGTCACCAGTGCCACCGCGGGCAGCGTCACCCTCCACGAGACCGTCGGGTCGTCGATGGAGGAGGTCAAGTCCCTCGATGTGCCGGCGCATGGTCAACTCGTGTTCAAGAGCGGTGGTAACCATCTGATGTTCGAGAAGCTGAAGAGCAAGCCGGTGCAGGGCCAGACGGTGGCCGTCGAGCTGCACTTCGCCGCATCCGACCCCCTCGAGGTCGAGATTCCGGTCGAGTCCGCCACGTACACCCCGAAGACCGGCCACTGAGGGAGGGACCACCTTGACGCAGACCATCGCCCCCCGCGTCCGGATGTTCGTGCTGCTGTTCCTGGCGGTGACCGGCGCGCTTCTCGCCGGCGCCGGACCAGCCTCCGCGCACGCCGCGCTGACCGGCAGCGACCCCGCGCAGGGGGTGGTGGTCGACAAGGCGCCCACTCAGGTGACGCTGACCTTCTCCGAGACCGTCTCGATGAACGACGACTCGCTGCGCGTCCTCGACCCCAAGGGCACCCGCGTCGACAGCGGCAAGCCGACCAACACCAGCGGCACGTCGTACGCCGTGCAGCTGCACTCGGGGCTGCCCGACGGCACGTACACGGTGACCTACCAGGTGGTGTCCGCCGACAGCCATCCCGTCGCCGGCGCCTACACCTTCTCCATCGGCGCCCCCTCCAAGACCAGCGTCTCGGTGTCCGACCAGGGGGCCGGCGGTGGGATCGTCGGCGGGCTCTACGGTTTCGGGCGGTACGTGTCGTACGCCGGGTTCATCGTGATGGCCGGCGGGGCCGCCTTCGTGCTGGCCTGCTGGCAGCGCGGCACCGGGGTGCGGGCCGTGCAGCGGCTCATCGTCTCCGGCTGGCTCGCGATGACCGCGGCCACCCTGTTCCTGCTGCTCCTGCGCGGCTCCTACACCACCTCGGGCAAGCTCGGCGACGTCTTCGACCTCGACCTCCTCGGGCAGGTCCTGCAGACCAAGACCGGCGCCGCCCTGGTCTCCCGGCTGCTGCTGCTCGCCGCGGCCGCCCTCTTCATCGCGGTGCTCTTCGGCGCGTACGACAAGCGAGAAGACGAGGAGAAACGGGATCTGGCCTTCGGGCTCGCCATCGGCGGAACCGTCGTCGCCGCCGGGCTCGCGGCGAGCTGGGCCATGGCCGAGCACGCCTCGACCGGGCTGCAGCCGGGCATCGCGATGCCGGTCGACGTGCTGCACCTGCTGGCTGTCGCGACCTGGCTGGGCGGGCTCACCGCGCTCCTCGTGGCGCTGTACCGGGCGCCCGCCGACCGGCCCGTCGAGGCAGCCGTCGTCCGCCGCTTCTCCCAGGTCGCCTTCGGCAGCGTCCTGGCCGTGATCGCCACCGGCGTCTACCAGTCCTGGCGTCAGCTCGGCTCCTGGTCCGCCTTCACCGACACCCGCTACGGACAACTGCTGCTCATCAAGATCGGGCTCGTGGCGCTGCTCGTCGGCATCGCGTGGATCTCCCGACGCTGGACGGCCCAGCTGGCGGACACGACGACGAAGACGACGGCCCGGAACTCCGCGGCCGAGAAGTCCACGGCCGAAAGCCCCACAGCCGAGACGGCCACGGTCGAGACAGCCACGGCCGAGGAGTCCACGGCCGAGGGGTCCACGGGCGAGGGGTCCACGGGCGAGACGGCCACGGTCGATGGGTCCACGGCCGAGGAGGCCGCCCCGGTGGCCGTCCCGCAGTCCGCCCTCGACTCCGCGGCCGAGTCGGCGCCCGAGAAGCAGCACGTCACGGCGGCGGCCGGGAGCGGATCCGGGACCGGAACCGGGGTCGGAACCGGGGCCGGGGCCGGAACCGGGGCCGGGGCCGGAACCGGGGCCGGGGCCGCCAAGGCCGGGTCCGGCGGAGCGAAGCGTGCCGCGCAGCTCGCCCGGCAGCAGGCCGCCGTCGACGCCACCCGGCAGAAGCGGCTGCGGGACTCCGATCCGGGCCGCTTCGGCCTGCGCCGCTCGGTGCTCGCCGAGGCCGGCGTCGCCGTCGTGCTGCTCGGCGTCACCACCATCCTGACGTCGACGGAACCCGGCCGCACGGAGCAGGACGCCGCCAAGGCCACCCAGTCCTCCTCGTCTTCATCTTCCTCTTCTTCTTCGTCCTCCTCGGGGGATTCCACCTCCGGCGCCCTGACGCTGGACATGTCGTTCGACACCGGCGGCACGGACGGCAAGGGCGTGGTCAGCGTCGACCTCGACCCCGCACGGGCCGGCGCCAACGAGATGCACGTCTATGTGACCCGGCCCAACGGCCGCGCCTTCGACGTGCCCGAGGTCAAGGTCGCCTTCACCCTCGAAGCCAAGAAGATCGGGCCGCTGCCCATCTCTCCCGACCACATCACGACCGGCCACTGGTCGGCGACCGGAGTACAGATCCCCCTGGCCGGCGAGTGGAAGATCGCCGTGACCGTGCGGACCTCCGACATCGACCAGGTGACCGTCTCCAAGAACGCGCAGATCGGCTGAACCGCACCATGCCCGACCAGTCCATCCCCGAGGCCCGTACGCCCCAGACCCGTACGCCCGAGAACCACACCTCCGTGGGCGAAGGCGCGCCCTCGGGATCCCGCTCCCCCGAGGGGCTGACACGGCGCAGGCTGCTCGGCACCGCAGGCACCACCGGTCTCGTGCTCGGCGCGGCCGGCGGCGCCGTGGGCTATGCGGCGGCGCCCTCGCAGGCCACGCCGTTGTCCTCGATCGGCGCCGACGAGGCGATGTTCCACGTGAAACATCAGCCCGGCATCATCCAGGGGCTCCAGGCCCGCGGGCATCTCGTCGCCTTCGACCTCGCCGCCGGCGCGGGCCGCAAAGAGGCCGCCGCGCTGCTGCGTCGCTGGTCGGAGACGGCTCGGCGGCTGATGGCGGGCGAGGCGGCGGCGAACGACGACACGGACGTGGCCCGGGACGCAGGCCCTTCCTCGCTGACGGTCACCTTCGGTTTCGGCCACAGCTTCTTCGCCCGCACCGGGCTGGAGAAGCAGCGCCCGGTCGCCCTCGACCCACTCCCCGACTTCTCCTCCGACCACCTCGACAAGGCCCGTAGCAACGGCGACCTGTGGGTGCAGATCGGTGCGAACGACGCCCTGGTCGCCTTTCACGCCCTGCGCGCCATCCAGAAGGACGCGGGCAGCGCGGCGAAGGTCCGCTGGCAGATGAACGGCTTCAACCGGACGCCGGGGGCCACGGCCCACCCCATGACGGCCCGCAACCTGATGGGTCAGCTGGACGGCACCCGCAACCCCAAGCCGACCGACTCCGACTTCGACCAGCGCATCTTCGTCCCGGCGTCCGGCACCAAGGACCCGGCGTGGATGGCCAACGGCTCCTACGCCGTCGTACGCCGTATCCGCATGCTGCTCGACGACTGGGAGAGGCTGTCGCTCAAGGCCCAGGAGCAGGTCATCGGGCGCAAGAAGTCCGACGGGGCGCCGCTGTCGGGGGGCGGCGAGACGACCGCGATGGACCTGGAGAAGACCGACGCCCGCGGCGATCTGGTCGTCCCGATCAACGCGCACGCCCGTATCACCCGCCCCGATCAGAACGGCGGCGCGGCGATGCTGCGCCGGCCCTTCTCCTACCACGACGGCATCGACCCGGACGGCACTCCGGACGCGGGCCTGCTCTTCGTCTGCTGGCAGGCGGACCCGTTGCGCGGCTTCGTCACCGTGCAGCGCAAGCTGGACCGCGGGGACGCCCTGTCGAAGTACATCCGCCACGAGTCGAGCGGCCTGTTCGCGGTGCCGGGCGGCGCGGCCGAGGGGGAGTACGTGGGCCAGCGACTGCTGGAGTCGTGAAGTTACGGCCCGCCGTGCGAATTCATTCCTGCGAGCGGCTGTCGTGAGACGCATACGTCTGGATACGCAAGGGCCATTAGGGTGAGGTCATGCCAGCGAGCTATGCGTATCTCGGCCCCGAGGGCACCTTCACGGAGGTCGCCCTGCGCACGCTTCCGGAGGCTGCCACCCGGCAGCTGATCCCCTATGTGTCGGTGCAGTCCGCGCTCGACGCGGTGCGCACCGGCGAGGCCGAGGCCGCGTTCGTGCCCATCGAGAACTCCGTCGAGGGCGGGATCACCACGACCCTGGACGAGCTGGTCGCCGGCGCGCCGCTGATGATCTACCGCGAGGTGCTGCTGTCAATCACCTTCGCGCTGCTGGTACGGCCGGGCACGAAGCTGGCGGACATCAAGACGGTCTCGGCGCATCCGGCCGCGCAGCCGCAGGTCCGCAACTGGCTGAAGGGGAATCTCCCGGACGCCCTGTGGGAGTCGGCCGCCTCGAACGCGGACGCCGCCCGACTGGTCCAGGAGGGCCGGTACGACGCCGCCTTCGCGGGCGAGTTCGCGGCCGCCCGCTACGGCCTGACGGCCCTGGAGACCGGCATCCACGACGCCGAGAACGCTCAGACCCGGTTCGTGCTGGTGGGCAGGCCCGCCCGGCCCGCAGCGCCGACCGGCGCGGACAAGACGTCCGTCGTGCTGTGGCAGCGCGACGACCATCCCGGCGGCCTGCGCGACCTGCTGGGCGAGTTCGCCACCCGGGGCGTCAACCTCATGCTGCTGCAGTCCCGGCCGACGGGCGCGGGCATCGGCAACTACTGCTTCTGCATCGACGCCGAGGGACACATCTCGGACCGGCGGATGGCCGAGGCGCTCATGGGGCTGAAGCGCATCTGTCGCGAGGTGCGATTCCTCGGCTCGTACCCGCGCGCGGAGGTGAGCCCGGCGGACGTGCCGACCCCGCTGCCGGGGACCTCCGACGGCGAGTTCGTGGCAGCGTCGGACTGGGTGGCCCGCTGCCAGGACGGCCGGTTCTAGCAGCCGGTCCGCCACCGGTTCTGGCTGTCGTTCACGCAGTCCTGGCTGTCGTTCACGCAGTCCTGGCTGTCGTTCAGCCGGTCCTATCTGCGTATCTCCGTTATCCACAGAAGTTATCCACAGGGCGGCATCTCGACCTGGGGACAAGTCGACAACGTCGATCACCGAAGCCCCATCCAGTCGACAAATCGGCCCCCATGACACCAGGGCGACTCGCAACCTGCGCGTCACCCTTCGTCCACCTGTTTCCTTCGATCAATCCTTTGGGGCGACCCATTTCCACCCGAAAGTGGGTCGGCAGACCGTTTGGGCAAGGAATTGACCGAGCCCCACAGTGCTATCGGAATGATCAATTCCAATGTCCACAGATCTTTCGCACATCCTGTGGATAACCATCCCGGGGGTGTGGATACCTGTGGACAACGGCACCCTCAAGTCCCCTCCTCCACAAGGAAATCGAGTCAACGAGACGCCCGTCACATGCCCCGTCCCAGGGAGTGAGACGCTTTTCATTGACACGTGCGGCAATTCCCTCATAACTGAACGTAAGCCATGAATCGGAAGCCTCGGCCTACGGTCGGCCTACAGTCGGTCTACGGTTCGGAATGGTGAGTCGTGAGCGGCAACCCCGCACGGGTAGCCTTGGCCGCGTGATTGACCTTCGCCTGCTCCGTGAGGACCCCGACCGTGTGCGCGCGTCCCAGCGCGCCCGTGGAGAGGACGTCGCGCTCGTCGACTCTCTCCTGTCCGCCGACGAGCGGCGCAGGTCGTCCGGCGTCCGCTTCGACGAGCTGCGCGCCGAGCAGAAGTCGCTCGGCAAGCTCATCCCCAAGGCCTCCGCGGACGAGAAGGCCGAACTGCTGAAGAAGGCGAGTCAGCTCGCCGCCGACGTCAAGGCCGCCGACGCCGAGCGTGACGCCGCCGACGCCGAGACCCAGGAGCTCCTGCAGCGGCTCGGCAACCTCGTGCACCCCGACGTGCCCGTGGGCGGCGAGGAGGACTTCGTCACCCTCGAGACGCACGGCACGATCCGCGACTTCGGCGCCGAGGGCTTCGAGCCCAAGGACCACCTGGAGCTCGGCCAGCTCCTCGGCGCGATCGACGTCGAGCGCGGCGCGAAGGTCTCCGGCTCCCGCTTCTACTTCCTGACCGGCGTCGGCGCCCTGCTGGAGCTGGCCCTGGTCAACGCGGCGATCGCGCAGGCCACGGCGGCCGGCTTCACGCCGATGCTCACCCCCGCGCTGGTGCGTCCGCAGTCCATGGCGGGCACCGGCTTCCTCGGCCAGGCCGCCCAGGACGTCTACCACCTCGACAAGGACGACCTCTACCTCGTCGGCACCTCCGAGGTCCCCCTCGCCGCGTACCACATGGACGAGATCATCGACGCGGACAAGCTCCCGCTGCGCTACGCGGGCTTCTCGCCCTGCTTCCGCCGCGAGGCCGGCTCGCACGGCAAGGACACCAAGGGCATCTTCCGCGTCCACCAGTTCGACAAGGTCGAGATGTTCTCCTACGTCACGCCCGAGGACTCGACGGCCGAGCATCAGCGGCTGCTGGCGTGGGAGAAGCAGTGGCTGTCCTCGCTGGAGCTGCCGTTCCGCGTCATTGACGTCGCCACCGGTGACCTCGGCTCCTCGGCCGCCCGCAAGTTCGACTGCGAGGCGTGGATCCCCACCCAGGGCAAGTACCGCGAGCTGACCTCGACCTCGGACTGCACCGAGTTCCAGTCCCGCCGTTTGTCGATCCGTGTCCGCGAGGGCAAGCAGGTCCGCCCGCTGGCCACGCTGAACGGCACGCTGTGCGCCGTCCCGCGCACGATCGTCGCGATCCTGGAGAACCACCAGCAGGCCGACGGTTCCGTGTACGTGCCCGAGGTGCTGCGCCCGTACCTCGGCGGCCGGGAGGTCCTGGAGCCGGTGGCCAAGTGAGCGCCGCATCTCCCGCCAGGGGGCTCCCCTACCGTCTGATCGCGACCGACCTCGACGGAACGCTGCTGCGCTCCGACGAGTCGATCTCGCAGCGCACCCGTGACGCCCTCGCCGCGGCCACCGCGGCGGGCGCCGCGCACATCGTGGTGACGGGCCGCGGCGTCCGGTGGACCCGGCACATCCTCGACGACCTCGGCTACGACGGCCTCGCGGTCTGCGGCCAGGGCGCACAGGTGTACGACGCCGGCGAGCATCGTCTGCTGACGTCGGTGACCCTGGACCGGCAGCTGGCCGCGGTGGCCCTGGCGAAGATCGAGGCGGAGGTCGGCCCGCTGTACCTGGCGGCGAGCCGTGACGGCCTGGACGGCGACGTGCTGGTCGGCCCCGGTTACGCGGTCACCGGCGCACTGCCGTCGACGCCGTTCACGGACGCGTCCGACCTCTGGTCCGCGCCGCTGGGCAAGATCTACATACAGCATCCCGAGCTGTCCGACGACGCGCTGGCCGAGGCCGCCCAGCGGGCCGCGGGTGGCTTCGTCACGGTCGCGATGGCCGGCCAGGGCATCGTGGAGCTGCTCCCTCTGGGCCTGTCCAAGGCCACGGGCCTCTCCCTGGCGGCCCGCCGCCTGGGCCTGAAGGCCGCCGACACGATCGCCTTCGGCGACATGCCCAACGACATCCCGATGTTCGCCTGGTCCGCACATGGCGTAGCCATGGCCAACGCCCACGAGGAACTCAAGGCAATAGCCGACGAGGTGACAACCTCGAACGAGGAGGACGGCATCGCAGCAGTCCTGGAGCAACTGCTCCCCTAACCACCCCCAACCAGCCGACCTGACGGCCTTGTCGGGCTGACGGCGGGCGGGCGGCCCACCGAGCCGGCTGGCAGCCGGCCTGACGAGCTGGCACCCTCGCCGAGCTGGCGGCCTGACGAGCTGGCACCCTCGCCGAGCTGGCGGGCTGGCGGGCTGGCGGGCTGGCGGGCTGGCGGGCTGGCGGGCTGGCGGGCTGGCGGGCTGGCGGGCTGGCGGGCTGGCGGGCTGGCGGGCTGGCGG
>NZ_JBITJV010000020.1:144112-182233 GCF_044460385.1 Streptomyces sp. NPDC050121
GCGGGGCGCAACGATCGCCGCAGGCGATCAGGGGCGCGGGGAACTGCGCGACCAGCCCCGACGCTCCCGCACCCGAACGACTGCCGGACCAGAACGACATCCGGGCCCGAACGACTGCCGGACCAGAACGACATCCGGGCCCGAACGACTGCCGGACCAGAACGACTTCCAGGCCCGCAGAACCCACCCGAGCCAATCTCCACATACCCCTGGCCAAAACCCCGGCCAAGTCCCAGTGACAACGTCTCGCGGAGGATGCACGGATCGAACGTGCGCGGGGTCTCACCCCCGACCACGGTTTAGCAAACCGGTGCCTTGCCACTCGGCCAATCCTCCGGGTGGGCGGCCCACGCGAGAGCGACATCGCGTGCTCGAAGCGGCCGCCCCGGGCAGCTCCCCTGTGCGGGACGGGTTCGACGGAGGGGTAACTACTCCGGAACCCGCCCCCGGCTGCCCTGAAGGGAGCTGGACGTACTGCCGTGCATGGGCATCATCCCGCTCCTCTCCCGGTCGGTGGCGCCGGAACCCTTCCGGCGCCGCGGGGTACAACCACTGTGCCCTGGGGACGAGTTGGACGCCACCGAATAAGACAGCCGTGCGAAAAGCAGGCCGAGCGGCGACTACCGGCGGCGCCACCTGCGTCGCCGCGCCTTGCTGAAGAACCAGCCCGCGGGCGGCTCGTCGGAGCGCCACGGCTGCGGCTCGGGCTCCTCCGCCCGCCAGCGCGCGGCCAGCATCCGGGCCCGGGCGGACGGCTCGGACGTCTCGGCGGCCCGTATGAACCCCTCGTCCAGGACGAGAGCGTCCCAGACCTCGCCCTCGGCCCGCCCGCGACCGCCGCTCACCGCGTTGTCGTCCGCCATCCCCGTCCTCCAAGCCAGGTCCGATTCCGCCCAGTGTGCCGGGACGCAGGTGAAGCCACCGTCAAGGCCGGCCGGTCCGGGCCCCGGCACGGCCGGTCACTCCTCGCCCGCCAGCGTGAGAGACCGCAGCTTCTGTCCCGCGTACCAGGTGGCCAGCACCGTCACCACGACCAGCAGCACCGTCGCCGTCGTCAGTCCGACGTCGGAGGTGACGAGGTCCCCGCCGGCGACCTTGTGGGCGACGGCCAGGGACCACTGCTGGACGCTGAGCGTGCGCGCGCCCGCCACCAGGGAGCCGAACAGGGCCTCCCAGACGAGGGCGTAGACGAGGCCGAAGACCACCGCGTGCCGGGACACCGTGCCCAGCAGCAGGAAGACGGCCGCGTAGGCGATGGAGGAGACCAGCGCGGCCACCGTGTAGGCGACGGCGATCTGCTGGCCGTTTCCGTTGAGGATGAAGCCGGCGATGAGCGTGGGCAGCGCGGAGAACACCATCGTCACGGCGATCGCCACGATCAGCTTGGTGAAGATGATCGTCGGCCGCTTCAGCGGCTTGGACAGCAGGTACACCACGGAGCCGTCGTCGATCTCCGGGCCGATCGCGCCCGTGCCGGCGATGACGCCGATGATCGGCACCATCGTGGCGAGCGCGAGCCCGCCGAGCAGGTCGGACGCCGTCTGGTCGTCGGCTCCGGCGAGGCCGCGCACGACCACGGAGATCGCGATCAGCAGCAGGGGCAGGGCGCCCAGGATGAGGGCCCGGCGACGGCCGAGCAGGGCCCGGTAGGTGAGCCGGGCGACTGTGGGGTCGTACATCTGGGGCCTCCTACGCCGCGACGAGATACGAGAAGACGGACTCGAGGGACTCGTCGGACGGCGAGACCGTGAGCAGCCTGATGCCGTGGTCGCGGGCGACCCTCGGCAGCAGGGTCGTGAAACGTGCGAAGTCGACGGCCTGGATGCGCAACGCGCCCTCGGCGAGGTCCACTTCGATGCCGGCCGTGGACGGGTCGGCGATGAGCGCGGCCGCGAGCGCCCGGTCGTCGCTGGAGCGCACCAGGTAGCGGTGCGGGCGGTCGGTCATCAGGCGGCGGATCTTGCGGAAGTCGCCGCTGGCCGCGTGCCGGCCCGCGACGACGACCTCGATGTGCCAGGCGAGCTGCTCGACCTCTTCGAGGATGTGCGACGAGAACAGCACCGTGCGCCCCTCGTCGCCCATGCGCCGCAGCAGGTCCATGAGCTGCATACGCTGGCGCGGGTCCATGCCGTTGAAGGGCTCGTCCAGCAGGAGCAGCGAGGGGTCGTGGACGAGGGCGCTCGCCATCTTCACGCGCTGGCGCATGCCCTTGGAGTAGGTGGAGATCTTACGGTCCTGCGCGTACTCCATCTCGACGGTGGCCAGCGCCTTCTGGGCGGCCTTGGCGCCGAGGCCGTGCAACTCGGCGTTGGCGACGACGAATTCGCGGCCGGTGAGGAAGTCGTACATCGCCTCGCGCTCGGGGACGATGCCGATGTGCCGGTAGATCTCCTCGTTGCGCCAGACCGGCTGTCCGTCGAGGGTGACCGTGCCGGTGGAGGGGGCCAGGAAGCCGCCCATCATGTTGATGAGGGTGGATTTTCCGGCGCCGTTGGGGCCGAGCAGGCCGGTGACGCCGGGGCCGATCGTCATGGTGACGTCGTTGACGGCGACCACGTTGCCGAACCAGCGGGAGACGTGGTCGATGCTGAGCGTGGTCACAGGCCCACCTTCCGGTAGCGGCGGATGAGGAGGCCGTAGCTCGCGGCGATCAGGCCGAGGACGACGAGGACGTAGACCGCGCCCTCGGCGTCGGAGGGGCCGATTCCGCCCGGGAAGGCGGAGGTGGCGCCCAGGAAGGCCGACTGCACGCCGTCGATGAGCGTGACGGGCGAGAACAGACCGATCCAGGCGATGGAGCCGGTGCTGTTCTGCGCGTCGGCGATGGCCTGGAGCGTGGAGACGGCGCCGTAGGAGATGGTCAGGACGGCGATGACGGCGGCGATGCCGAAGCCGCGTCGCGGGGTCACCGAGGCGATGACCAGGCCGAGGCCGGCGAAGAGCAGTGAGAGCAGTGCCACGGAGACGAGTCCCTGAGCGAATCCCTTGGTCTGGTCGGCGAAGTCGAGCTTCGCCAGCAGCGCGCCCACGTACAGCACCAGCAGCGGGGCCGCGGTGAGGGCGAAGAGCGCCGAGGCCAGCGCCGCGAACTTCGCGCGCACGTAGTCCGCGGTCTCGATGGGCCGCGAGAAGTACAGCGGCACCGTCTTGAAGCGCAGGTCGCGCGAGACGGACTGCGGCGCCTGCGAGGCGACGTAGAGGCTGATGACGGCCTGGAGGACGATCGCGTACCGCGTGTAGTCCAGGGGGAGTTCCTTGGCCTTCGTGGCGACCGCCACGGCGACCATGATGGCCGCGGGCACGCACATCACCACGAACAGCAGCATCGGCAGCACCTTGGACTTCACCGAGCGGCCGAGGCCGTAGGCGCCGCGCAGGGACTGCGAGTAGAGGGAGCGGCGGGCGTAGGCGCGGCCCAGGCGGGGGCCGTCGTAGCTGCGGTAGCCGATGTTGTGGATGCGGGTCTGGTCGCCCGAGGGGGCGGTGACCGGGTGCTCAACTGCCATGGCCGACGGCCTCCTTCCGCTGCTGGTCGTTGGTGGCGTCGCCGTCCGTGAAGACCTCGGAGATGTGGTGCCTGCGCTGTTCCATGCGCACCAGGCCGAGGCCGAGGTCGGCGACCACGTCCCGGACGACGTCGTAGGTGTCCTCGCCCTGTGCGGTCAGCAGCAGGACGTGGCCGGCGCCCGGCAGGCCGCTCTGGCTGTCCAGGACGTCCACCCCGCGCGCGTGGAGCGCCTCGCGGACCGCGCGGGTGCCGTCCGGGTGGTCGTCGTTGTCGGTGACCTCGATCGCGAGGGTGGTCGTGGTCTGGGTGAAGTCGGTGGTGGAGCTGGAGCGCAGGAGCTTGCCGCCGTCGACGACCACGACGTGGTCGCAGGTGCGCTCCAGTTCGCCCAGCAGGTGGGAGGTGACCAGGACCGAGATGCCGAAGTCGGTGTGGATGCGGCGGATGAGGCCCAGCATCTCGTCCCGTCCGACCGGGTCGAGACCGTTGGTGGGCTCGTCCAGGAAGACCAGCTGCGGGTCGTGGACGAGGGCCTGGGCGAGCTTCACGCGCTGCTTCATGCCGGTCGAGTAGCCGCCGATCGGGCGGTAGCGCTCCTCGTACAGCCCTACGTGGCGCAGGGTGTCCGCGGTGCGCTCGCGCGCGGCCGTGGGCGGCAGGCCGGACATGCGGGCCATGTGCACGACGAACTCGGTGGCCGAGACGTCGGGCGGCAGGCAGTCGTGCTCCGGCATGTAGCCGACCCGCTCGCGGATGGCGGCGCCCTTGGTCGCGACGTCGAGGCCGAGCACCTCGGCTCGGCCCTCCGTTGCGGGCGACAGACCCAGAAGGATCTTGATCAGTGTGGACTTGCCGGCCCCGTTGGCTCCGACGAGCCCGGTCACACCGGGCCCGACGTCCACGGAGAGCCGGTCAAGCGCGGTCACCCGGGGGAACCGCTTGCTCAGGCTTTCGGTCGCGATCACAGTCACAGCGTCGAACTTAGTGACGCACGCCACGGAAATCGTCAGACCCAAGAGTCGTTTTCGCGTCAGACCTCAGATGTACGGGCCCGTAGGGGATCCCCTGCCTGAGAGTTACGGGCGGGCTTCGCCCCGGCGTGCGCCCTCCCTATTGACGCTTCCTCTAACAAGTGCCAGATTCGGGCGGGGTCACGTTACGGACACGTACCGCAGTCGACGCGAACCGGTGAAACAAGGGGGAAGTGACGATGCTGGAGGGTGCGCGGGAGCGCCGGGTGCGAACCGGTGGGATCGAGTTGTGCGTGGCCGAGCTGGGCGACCCCGGTCGGCCCACGGTCGTCCTGGTGCACGGCTATCCGGACAGCAAGGAGGTGTGGTCGCAGGTCGCGTCCCGGCTGGCCGGCCGCTTCCATGTGGTGCTGTACGACGTGCGGGGCCATGGCCGTTCCGACGCGCCGAAGCCGCTGCGGGGCGGGTTCACGCTGGAGAAGCTGACGGACGACTTCCTGGCGGTCGTGGACGCGGTCAGCCCGGACCGGCCGGTGCACCTGGTGGGGCACGACTGGGGCTCGGTGCAGTCCTGGGAGTTCGTGACCGTGCCGCGCACCAAGGGCAGGATCGCGTCGTTCACGTCGATGTCCGGGCCGTCCCTCGACCATTTCGGCCACTGGCTCAACAAGCGCCTGAACAGGCCGACTCCGCGCCGGGTCGGCCAACTCCTCGGCCAGGGAGCCAAATCCTGGTACGTGTACCTGCTGCACACGCCCGCCCTGCCCGAACTCGCCTGGCGCGGCCCGCTCGGCAAGCGCTGGCCGGGCATCCTGCGGCGGATCGAGAAGGTGCCGGGCAGCGACTACCCGACGGCTTCACTGCCCTCGGACGCGGCACACGGCGCCTGGCTGTACCGGGACAACATCCGCAGCCGGCTGAGCCGTCCGCGTCCCGACGCGCACGCGCACGCGCCCGTGCAGCTCATCACCCCCCTGGGGGACAGGTTTCTGTCGGAGCGGCTGTACGACGAACTGGAGGCGTGGGCCCCGCGGTTGACCCGGCGCACGCTGCCGGCCGGGCACTGGATCCCGCGCACCCGTCCCGACCAGGTCACCTCCTGGATCGTCGACTTCGTCACCTCGGTGGAGTCGGAGCACGAACAGGAGGGCGCGGCGGCCGGAAAGGGCTTGGAACACGGCGGCGAGCCGGTGCGCAAGACCGCCACCGGACGGTACGCCGAGCGCTTCGGCGGGCAGTTGGTGCTGGTCACCGGAGCGGGCAGTGGCATCGGGCGGGCCACGGCGCTCGCGTTCGCCGAGGCGGGCGCACGCCTGATCGCCGTCGACCGGGATGCGGATAGCGCGGCCCGCACCGCCGAACTGTCCCTTGGCAAGGGAGCGTCCGAGGCCTGGGCGGAGACGGTGGACGTCTCCGACGAGCAGGCGATGGAGAAGCTCGCAGCGAAGGTCCACACGGACCACGGCGTGGTGGACGTGCTGGTGAACAACGCAGGCATCGGTCTGTCGGGCTCCTTCTTCGACACGGCTTGCGAGGACTGGCGCAGGGTTTTGGACGTCAACCTGTGGGGCGTGATCCACGGTTGCCGTCTCTTCGGTCGGCAGATGGCGGAGCGCGGGCAGGGCGGCCACATCGTCAACACCGCCTCGGCGGCCGCCTATCTGCCCTCCAAGGCGTTGCCCGCGTACAGCACCTCCAAGGCGGCGGTCCTGATGCTGAGCGAGTGTCTGCGTGCCGAACTCGCAGGGCAGGACATCGGAGTTACCGCGATCTGCCCAGGCCTGGTGAACACCAACATCACGTCGACGGCGACCTTCGTGGGGGTGGACGCGGCGGAGGAACGTCGCCGTCAGAAGCGTGCCGCGCGGGCGTACGGGTTGCGCAACTACCCGCCGGAAAAGGTGGCGGAGGCGATCCTGCGAGCGGTCGTACTCAACGAGGCGGTCGTTCCCGTCACTTCGGAGGCGAAGGTCTCATATGCCCTGTCACGGCTCATGCCCAGGGCGTTGAGAGCGTTGGCGCGGGTGAATCCGCCACTGTGAACCGCCGCTGAACTGGTGGTGAAGGCCTGTGACTTGAACCGCTTCGTCTCAAGTCACCGACTCTTGAGTGACCTTGGTGAACCCTCCTGACAGGGACGCCAGTTCTCCACAGAATCGCCAAATAGCCTGTGGATAACCACAGTTGGTTGTGGATCAAACCTCCGGCCCAAAATTGCATGCGTGATCCACGTCTCTCCCTTCATGCTGAGCGGATGAACGAAAAGGACAGAGACGAAAGACGCACCGTGAAGGTGTCGAAGTACCTCTCGAAGCATCTGCGGCACCAGCCAGAGCGCATCGGCCTCACCCTCGACGAGGCCGGCTGGGTGGAGATCGACGAGCTGATCGCGGCGTGCGCCGCACACGGCTTCCGCTTCACCCGGGACGAGCTGGACCATGTCGTCGCCGCCAACGACAAGAAGCGCTTCGCGATCGAAGGCACCCGGATCCGTGCCAGCCAGGGCCACAGCGTCGAGGTCGAACTCGGACTGCCCCCGGCCACCCCGCCGGCATACCTCTACCACGGGACCGTGGCCCGCTGGCTGGACGCGATCCGGGCCGAGGGGCTACGGCCCATGAACCGGCACGACGTGCACCTGTCGGCCGACCGCGAGACCGCGACACGCGTCGGCTCCCGCCGGGGCCGCCCCGTGGTCCTCTCCGTGGACGCCGGTGCCATGCATCGCGACGGCCATGTCTTCCACGTCAGCGCCAACGGGGTATGGCTGACGAAGGCGGTGCCGCCGCAGTATCTGCGGTTCCCCGAGTCCCACTGACCCTGCATGATCAGTGAAATGGAGCACCTCCCCACCACCGAGGCCGCCGTCACCGCCCTCCGTGCCATCGCCGACGCCTACACCCTCGAGATCGAGGTCACCCACGACATCGGCGCCGATCAGACCTCCCGGCGCACCGCCGCGGGCGTCGGCGTCACCACCGACCCCGACGGCTCGCTGCCGCACGAGGCCCACGTCGAGCTCGGCGGCCGGCCGAGTGTGAGCGTGCGGCTGTACCCGGACGACGACGCTCTGATCACCGTCGACGGGGTGGAGTGCCCCGACGTGGACCGCGACGACGTGCCTGCCTTCCTTCGCTCCCTCTACGAGGGCCACGCCTGGGTCAAGGCGCGCCGCTTCCCGCCGAGCCACTTCCTGATGGTTCCGCTGCCGGGTGACCGAGTGCGCAAGGAGTTCATCCCGGTCGGCCTCAGTCCGTGGCTGGCCGGCCGCGTACGGCGACTGTTTCACGTGAAACACGGTCGGCCGCATACGCTCGATGACATGAGTCTGCGCCTGAGCACCGTGATCCTCCCGTACCTCCGCTGGAACGAGGGCGGCCGTTCCGCCTGGACGCGGGCCGAGCAGCTCGGCTTCCACACGGCGTACACCTACGACCACCTGTCCTGGCGCAGCTTCCGCGACGGCCCGTGGTTCGGCGCGATCCCGACGCTGACCGCCGCCGCGGCCGCCACCGAGCGCCTGCGTCTGGGCACGCTGGTGACCTCGCCGAACTTCCGGCACCCGGTCACCCTCGCCAAGGAGCTGATCTCCCTGGACGACATCTCCGGCGGCCGGGTGACCCTGGGGATCGGCGCGGGCGGCACCGGCTTCGACGCCACCGCCCTCGGCCAGGAACCCTGGACCCCACGCGAGCGCGCCGACCGGCTCGGCGAGTTCGTACCGCTGCTGGACCGGCTGCTCACCGAGGACTCCGTGTCCTACGAGGGCGACCACTACTCGGCGCACGAGGCGCGCAACATCCCCGGCTGCGTCCAGCGTCCCCGGCTGCCGTTCGCGGTCGCCGCGACCGGACCGCGCGGGCTGCGGCTCGCCGCCCAGTACGGGCAGGCGTGGGTGACCACGGGCGACCCCAAGCTGTACGAGAGCGGCACCCCCGAGCAGTCGGTTCAGGCCATTCGCGGGCAGGCCGAGAAGCTCGCCGACGCCTGTGCCGAGCGCGGACGGGACGTGAAGGAGCTGGACAAGATCCTGCTCACCGGGTTCACCCCGGACCGCGGCCGGCCTCTGGAGTCCCTGGACGCCTTCGTCGATTTCGCGGGCCGGCACCAGGAGCTCGGCTTCACGGAGATCGTGGTCCACTGGCCCATCCCGGACTCCGACTTCGCCGCGGACGAGAAGGTCTTCGAGCAGATCGCCATGGGGGCGGCGGCGCAACTGCGCTGACCTCGGCATCAGGTCATCCGTGCCCTGCCCGTGCCTCATGTGCGCGGGCTCTCGCACGGTCGTGCGGGTGCATACGCGAGAATGGCCCGGTGACCTCAGCGACTCGACAGCCCGAGACCCCGGCCGCCGCCCTCCCGCCTCGGCTGATCGCCACCGATCTCGACGGCACTCTGCTGCGCGACGACAAGTCGGTGTCCCCGCGCACGGTCGCAGCCCTCGCCGCCGCCGAGGAGGCGGGTATCGAGGTCTTCTTCGTCACCGGCCGGCCGGCCCGCTGGATGGACGTCGTCAGCGACCACGTCCACGGGCACGGCCTGGCGATCTGCGGCAACGGCGCCGCCGTGGTCGACCTGCACGGCGGACCCGGCGCCCACCGGTTCGTGAAGGTGCGCGAGCTGGCGCGGGAGAACGCGCTGGACGCCGTACGGCTGCTGCGTGACGCGGCGCCCGGGACCATGTACGCCATCGAGCAGACGTACGGCTTCTACCAGGAGCCGGAGTATCCGAAGATGCACATGGAGATCCCGGACACCCTCGCGCCGGCCGAGCAACTGCTGGCGCCGGACGCACCGGGGGCCGGCGAGCCGGTCCTGAAGATCCTCGCGTTCCATCCCACGATCGACCCCGACGCCTTCCTCACTCTCGCCCGCCTGGCCATCGGCGACCGCGCCGACGTCACCCGCTCAAGCCCCAGCGCCCTGCTGGAGATCAGCGGCCCCGGCGTCTCCAAGGCCAGCACACTCGCCCTGTGCTGCGCGGAACGCGGCATCTCCCACGAGGAGGTCGTCGCGTTCGGGGACATGCCGAACGACGTCGAGATGCTCACCTGGGCCGGCCGTTCCTACGCGATGGGCAACGCCCATCCGGACGTGCTCCAGGCGGCCTCCGGACAGACCGTCGCCAACAACGAGGACGGCGTCGCCGTCATCATCGAACAACTGCTCTCCGAGCGGGTGTGATCCCGGGGCGTTCGCCGAGACGTTCCTCCGGCCGCCGGTCCTGTTCCGCTGGGCTCGCCGGTCACCCCGCCGCCGCCAGCAACTCCGCGGCCTCCTCCCGCTCGGCCATCCTCCGCATCGGCCCCTCCACGGCGGTCAGTTCCGCGTACGCGCCGCGCTGCACCACCCGGCCCTCGTCCAGCACGACCACCTCGTCGACCGCGTCGAGACCGGCCAGCCGGTGGGTGATGAGCAGAGTCGTACGGCCCTCGGTGGCGGCCAGCAGGTCCTCGGTGAGCGCGTCGGCGGTCGGCAGGTCCAGATGCTCGGCGGGCTCGTCGAGCACGAGAACCGGGAAGTCGGCCAGCAGCGCCCGCGCCAGCGCGAGTCGCTGCCGCTGCCCGCCGGAGAGACGGGCCCCGTGCTCGCCGACGAGCGTGTCGAGTCCGTCGGGCAGTCCGTCGACCCACTCCAGCAGCCGGGCTCGGGCCAGCGCGTCCCGCAACTCCTCCTCGCTCGCCCCCTTCTTGGCGAGCAGCAGGTTCTCCCGGACCGAGCTGTCGAAAAGGTGCGCGTCCTGCGCGCACAGCCCGACGAGCCGCCGTACGTCGTCACCGTCCAGGGCGTGGGCGTCCACGCCGGCCAGCGTGTACGAGCCCGCGTCGGCGTCCAGGAACCGCAGCAGCACCTGCGCGAGCGTGGTCTTGCCGGACCCGGAGGGTCCCACGACGGCGATCCGGCGTCCCCGCGTCAGGGTGAGGTCGACTCCCGCGAGCGCGTCCCGGCCCTGTCCGGCGTGCCGGGCGGCCAGCCCCTTGAGGACGAGCGGGAACGGCGACGCGGGCGCCTGGCGGGGCCGCTCCGGCTCGCGCACCGGCTCGGGGGAGTCCAGCACCTCGTACACCCGCTCCGCGCTCCTGCGCACCCGCTGGCGGTACTGCGCGGCCAGCGGCAGCCCCAGGACGGCCTCGAAGGCGGCCAGCGGGGTCAGGACGACCACCGCCATGGTCACCCCGCCCAGCCGCCCGTCGGCGACCGCCTGAGCGCCCACGAGTGCGGCGGCCACGACGGTCAGCCCGGAGACGAGCGCGGTCAGTCCGTCGCCCAACGCGGTGGCGGTCGCCGCGCGCGAGGCGATCCGGGTGAGCACGGAGTCGGCGGCACGCACCTCCGCGGTACGGGCGGGCAGCGCACCCGCGACGGTCAGTTCGGCGGTGCCGGTGAGCAGATCGGCCGTTCGGGTGGCCAGTTCTCCTCGGGCCGGGGCGAGCCGTCGCTCGGCGCGGCGCGCCACGGCTCCGGTGATCAGCGGCACCCCCACCCCTGCGGTCAGCAGCCCCGCGGCGAGCACGGCCCCGGCCTCGGGCAGCAGCCACGCCGTGAAGGCCACGGACCCGGCCGAGACGGCGACGGCGGCACCGGCCGGCAGCAGCCAGCGCAGCCAGTAGTCCTGCAGCGCGTCCACATCGGCGACCAACCGCGTCAGCAGATCGCCCCGACGGGTCGTCCGCAGGCCGGCGGGCGCCAGCCGCTCCAGCCGCCGGTAGACGGCGACCCGGGTGTCGGCCAGCATCCGCAGCACGGCGTCGTGCGACACGAGCCGCTCCGCGTACCGGAACACCGCCCGCCCGATGCCGAACGCGCGAGTCGCCGTCACGGCCACCATCAGGTAGAGCACCGGAGGCTGTTGCGAGGCCCGCGAGATGAGCCAGCCGGAGGTGGCCATGAGCCCCACGGCACTGCCGAGGGCGAGACTGCCCAGCAGCAGCGCGAGCGCGAGCCGGCCACGCCGGGCACCGGCCGTCGCACGAACGCGCGCGAGGGCACCGCCACCGCTCGTGGCGATCCCCGTCGCCGGCTCCCCCTCGACGGACACGGCCGCCACCGCTTCCCGCGGGGCCGGAGCATCGCCGACCGCGGCCTCCACAGGCCTGTGCGTCTCGGTCTCGGCCAGGCGCACCACGCGGTCCGCCACCGCCAGCAGCGCCGGCCGGTGCACGACCAGCAGGACCGTCCGCCCGGCCGCCAGCCGCCGCACGGCCGCCACTACCTCCGCCTCGGTCTCCCCGTCGAGCGCGGCCGTCGGCTCGTCCAGCAGCAGCACGGGCCGGTCCGCGAGGAACGCCCGGGCCAGCGCGAGCCGCTGACGCTGCCCGGCCGACAGACCGGTCCCGTCCTCGCCGAGCACCGTGCCCACCCCGGCGGGCAGGGCGTCGACGAACTCCAGTGCCCCGGCATCCGCCAGCGCCCTGCGCACGGCCGCGTCGTCGGCGTCGGGGCGCGCCAGCCGTACGTTCTCGGCGATCGTCCCGGCGTAGAGGTGCGGTCGCTGCGGCACCCACGCGATCCGCGACCGCCACTGCTCCAGGTCGGCGTCCGCGAGGTCGACTCCCCCGGCCAGCACCCGGCCCTCGCCCGGTCGCACGAACCCCAGCAGCACGTTCAGCAACGTCGACTTGCCCGCACCGCTCGGACCGACGAGCGCGACCGTCTCACCGCGTTCGACGGTGAACGACACGTCCGAGACGGCGTCGCCGGAACGGCCTGGGTAGCGGACGGTCACCCCCTCGAAGGCCACCCCGCCCTCGGCCACCGCGACCGCGCCGGACGCCGGCACCGGCGTCTCCAGCACCTCGAAGATCTCCTCGGCGGCCGCCAGCCCCTCCGCAGCCGCGTGGTACTGCGCCCCCACCTGCCGCAACGGGAGATACGCCTCGGGGGCGAGCACGAGGATCACCAGGCCGATGTACAGGTCCATCTCGCCGTGCACGAGCCGCATGCCGATCGTCACGGCGACCAGGGCCACCGAGAGCGTCGAGAGCAACTCCAGCGCGAACGACGAGATGAACGCGATCCGCAGCGTCCGCATGGTCGCCTGCCGGTACTCGCCGGTGATTCGCCGGATCGACTCCGCCTGCGCCTTGGCCCGCCCGAACACCTTCAGCGTGGGCAGCCCGGCGACAACGTCCAGGAAGTGTCCGGAGAGCCGGGACAGCAGCCGCCACTGACGGTCCATCCGCGACTGCGTGGCCCAGCCGATCAACACCATGAAGACCGGGATCAGCGGCAGGGTGCCGATGATGATCGCGGCGGAGACCCAGTCCTCGGTCACGATCCGTGCGAGCACCGCGACCGGCACGACCACCGCCAGCCCCAATTGCGGCAGGTAGCGCGAGAAGTAGTCGTCGAGCGCGTCCACACCCCTCGTGGCGAGGGCGACCAGCGAACCGGTGCGCTGCCCGCTGAGCCAGCCGGGCCCCAGCACGGTGGCCCGCTCCAGCAGCCGTCCGCGCAGCTCCGACTTCACGGCGGCGCTCGCACGGTGCGCGGCGAGCCCGGTGAACCAGGAGACCAGGCCACGGCCGACCGCGACGGCTACCAACAGCAGCAGGGGAGTGCGCAGTTCGGCAACCGCCATGCCGTGCTGGAAGGCACCGACGACCACCTCGGCGATGAGCATCGCCTGAGCGATGACCAGCGCTGCCCCGACGGCGCCCAGACCGACGACCGACCCCAGGAAGAGGCGAGTGGCGCGGGCGTACCGGAGCAGACGCGGGTCGATCGGTTTCACGTGAAACACCCTCTCCTCAAAGAGCATGTTTCACGTGAAACACGCTCTCTCCTCATGGGGCATGTTTCATGTGAAACATGCCCCATATCGGACTCAGTGCGCGGCGTCGGCGATGTGCTGCGTGCCGATGCGCTTGCGGAACACCCAGTACGTCCAGCTCTGGTACAGCAGCACGATCGGCGTGGCGATCCCCGCGCACCAGGTCATGATCTTCAGGGTGTACGGGCTCGACGAGGCGTTGGTCACCGTCAGGCTCCAGTCCGAGTTGAGCGTGGACGGCATGACGTTCGGAAAGAGCGTCAGGAAGAGCATCGCCACGGCGGCCACGATGGTGACGCCGGAAAGGGCGAACGACCAGCCCTCACGTCCCGCCTGGTTCGCCACGAGCGCCGCGACCAGGGCGCCGACCGCCACGACCAGCGCAACCAGGCTCTTGGCGTCACCGCTGTCGATCTGCGTCCACAGCAGGAAGACCAGTGCGAACACGGCGGTCACCAGACCCACCTTCAGCGCCAGCTGACGCGCCCGTTCGCGGATCTCCCCGACGGTCTTGAGCGCCGTGAACACCGCACCGTGGAAGGTGAACAACGTCAGGGTCACCAGACCGCCGAGCAGCGCGTACGGGTTGAGCAGGTCCCAGACGTCGCCCACGTACTCGAAGTTCTGGTCGAGCTTGACGCCTCCCACGATGTTGCCGAAGGCGACGCCCCACAGGAACGCGGGCAGCAGCGAGGTCCAGAAGATCGCTGTCTCCCAGTTGCGCTGCCAGTTCTCCTCGGGCCGCTTCGCCCGGTACTCGAAGGCGACGCCCCGCACGATCAGACAGACCAGGATCAGCAGCAGGGGCAGGTAGAAGCCGGAGAAGAGCGTCGCGTACCACTCGGGGAAGGCGGCGAAGGTCGCGCCGCCCGCGGTGAGCAGCCACACCTCGTTGCCGTCCCAGACGGGTCCGATGGTGTTGATCAGCACCCGCTTCTCGACCCGGTTGCGGGCGAGCAGCTTGGTGAGGATCCCGACCCCGAAGTCGAAGCCCTCCAGGAAGAAGTAGCCGGTCCACAGGACGGCGATCAGGACGAACCAGACGTCGTGCAGTTCCATGACTGTGCAGCTCCCTCGGCCTAGTAGGAGAAGGCCATCGGCTTGTCGGCGTCACGGGAGTCGCCGCCGATCTTCGTGGGCGGGTTGAGGTCGGCCTCGGTGAGCTCGGGCGGGCCGGCCTTCACGTACTTCGCCAGCAGCTTGACCTCGACGACGGCGAGGATCGCGTACAGCGTGGTGAAGACGATCATCGAGGTGAGGACCTCGCCCTGGGAGACCCCGGGGGAGACCGCGTCGCGGGTCTGCAGGACGCCGTAGACGACCCAGGGCTGGCGGCCCATCTCCGTGAAGATCCAGCCCCAGGAGTTGGCGATCAGCGGGAAGCCCAGGGTCCAGATCGCCGCCAGCCAGTAGAGCTTGGTGAGCTTGGGGTTGAGCGCCTTGTTCCTGAAGAGCACCACATGCGGCACCTCGTCCTCGCCGACCCTCAGGTGCTGGGGCAGCAGGAACTTCTTGCGGGTCAGCCAGAGTCCGGCCAGGCCGATGGCGAAGGACGACATGCCGAAGCCGATCATCCAACGGAAGCCCCAGTAGGCGACGGGGATGTTGGGCCGGTAGTCACCGGGCCCGAACTTCTCCTGTTCGGCCTTGTTGACGTCGTTGATGCCGGGAACGTGCGAGGTGAAGTCGTCGTTCGCGAGGAAGGACAGCAGGCCGGGGATCTCGATGGCGACCTTGTTGTGCCCCTTCTCGACGTCGCCGTAGGCGAAGACCGAGAAGGGCGCGGGCGCCTCGCCGTCCCACAGCGCCTCGGCGGCTGCCATCTTCATCGGCTGCTGCTTGAACATGACCTTGCCGAGAGTGTCGCCGCTGATGGCGGTGAGCAGGCCGGCGATGACCACGGTGACCAGGCCGAGCCGCAGCGAGGTCTTCATCACCGGGATGTGCTTCTTGCGGTACAGGTGGAAGGCGGCGATGCCGACCATGAAGGCGCCGCCGGTGAGGAAGGCCGCGGACATGGTGTGGAAGACCTGGGCGAGCGTGGTGTTCTGGGTCAGCACGGCCCAGATGTCGGTGAGCTCGGCCCGTCCCTTCTCCTTGTTGATCCGGTAGCCGACCGGGTGCTGCATCCACGAGTTGGCCGCGAGAATGAAGTACGCCGACAGGATCGTCCCGATCGAGACCATCCAGATGCAGGCCAGGTGGATCTTCTTCGGCAACTTGTCCCAGCCGAAGATCCACAGACCGATGAAGGTGGACTCGAAGAAGAACGCGATCAGGGCCTCGAAGGCGAGCGGAGCGCCGAAGACGTCACCGACGAAGCGCGAGTAGTCGGACCAGTTCATGCCGAACTGGAACTCCTGCACGATGCCGGTGACGACCCCCATCGCGATGTTGATCAGGAAGAGCTTGCCCCAGAACTTCGTCGCCCTGAGGTACTTCTCGTTCTCCGTGCGCACCCAGGCGGTCTGCAGCCCGGCGGTGAGGGCCGCGAGAGAGATCGTCAGGGGGACGAAGAGGAAGTGGTAGACGGTGGTGATGCCGAACTGCCAGCGCGCCAGTGTCTCCGGCGCCAAAGCCAGGTCCACGTCGTCACTCCTCTGCTCACAGACTTGTGGATGACGCTTGTGAAAGCGTTCACATTCACAAGCTAGTATGACGCACCGATTTTCGACAAGCGAAGGGGGGTCCCCGCTACCCGCGGAAACCCCCCGGAACGCCACCGAACACTGCCGACCCGTCGAAACAGGTGCAAGCTACAGCTCCTTGCGGAACCCTTCCGACACCTTCAGGAAGATGTCGTTCGCCTCGTTCTCGCCGATCGTCACCCGCACGCCCTCGCCCGGGAACGGCCGCACCACGACGCCGGCCTGCTCGCACGCCGCCGCGAAGGCCACCGTGTGCTCGCCCAGCCGCAGCCACACGAAGTTGGCCTGCGTCTCGGGCACCGTCCAGCCCTGCCCGCGCAGCCCCTCGACCACGCGCAGGCGCTCGCACACCAGGGACCCGACCCGGCCGAGCAGCGCGTCCTCGGCACGCAGCGAGGCGATCGCAGCCTCCTGCGCCAGCTGACTCACACCGAACGGCACCGCCGTCTTGCGCAGCGCCTCCGCCACCGGCTCGTGGGCGATGGCGAAACCGACGCGCAGACCCGCGAGGCCGTACGCCTTGGAGAAGGTCCGCAGCACACAGACGTTGGGCCGGTTCCGGTACAGCTCCACGCCGTCCGGCACCTCGGGATCGCGGATGAACTCCCGGTAGGCCTCGTCGAGCACGACCAGCACATCACGCGGCACCCGGTCGAGGAATCGTTCCAGCTCGGCCCGCTTCACCACGGTGCCCGTGGGGTTGTTGGGGTTGCAGACGAAGATCAGCCGGGTTCGGTCGGTGATCGCGTCGGCCATCGCGTCCAGGTCGTGCACGTCCCCCACCGTCAGCGGCACCTGCACGGGAGTCGCGCCGCTGATCCGCGTGATGATCGGGTACGCCTCGAAGGACCGCCAGGCGTAGATCACCTCGTCCCCCGGCCCCGCGGTCGCCTGGACGAGCTGCTGGGCGACGCCGACCGAACCGGTGCCCGTGGCCAGGTGGGAGGCGGGGACCCCGAAGCGCTCGGCGAGCTCGTTCACCAGCGCCGTGCAGGCCAGGTCCGGGTAGCGGTTGAAGGACGCGGCAGCGGCCGTCACGGTCTCCATCACGCCCGGCAGCGGCGGATAGGGGTTCTCGTTGGAGGACAGCTTGTAGGCAACGGGACCACCGGCCGCGGCCGGCTTGCCCGGCTTGTAGGTGGGGATCCCCTCCAGCTCGGCGCGCAGCTTGGGGCTCGTCTCGCTCACCGCAGTCCTCCTCTTGACCACCACCGGCTTCAATACTGCTCACCTTATGAGGATTCGGCGCGGGTGCGAAGTGCGTGGGCGACGAGGAGCCTCGGTCCGAAACCAGGAGCCGACCGGGAGCCGAGCAGGAGCAGCGCAGGAGGCAAGTAGGAGGCGGGCGGGAGTGGCGCAGGAGGCGAGCAGTCGACGCCCGGACAGGAGCCGCCGATGCAGGTGTCGGACGTCCGACGGCGGACGTCCGTGACTTCTGGGGACGAAGGCGCACGAAGGCGTACCCGCCAGGGGGCGCGCTGTACATATATCTATGCGCCGGTGGCTCACGCCGTAGCGCGCATCCCTCGTGCAGGTGAGTTGAGACCTCTTCGAAACATCGGTGCCTTGGCAGGCTCATCCGTGCCGACACACCACGTCCTGGCTTTTGGACCATCAACTACCTTTATTTCTAAAGCACTTGACCCCTTATGACCTTGCAGAAACGTGCCTGTCAACGCGTGCATATGCGTCCGCCCTACCCCACCGAATGAGCCCTACTATCGGCTCGCCATGACAGCAGCAGGGAAGCACCAGGTGAGCCGCGCGGAAACCTCACGCCGAGGCAGCCGGCCGGGCCGGGCGGGCATCAGGGACGTGGCCGCCGCCGCCGGAGTCTCCATCACGACCGTCTCCGACGCCCTCAACGGCAAGGGCAGGCTCCCCGACGCCACCCGACGCCATGTCCGCGAGGTCGCCGACCGACTGGGCTACCGCCCCTCCGCGGCGGCCCGAACCCTTCGTACCGGCAAGTCAGGACTCATCGGCCTGACCGTCACCACGTACGGGGATGAACCTTTCACCTTCACCGAGTTCGCGTACTTCGCGGAGATGGCGCGCGCCGCGACCTCGGCCGCGCTCGCCCGCGGCTACGCCCTCGTCATCCTCCCCGCGACTTCGCGCCACGACGTGTGGTCGAACGTCGCCCTGGACGGCACGGTCGTCATCGACCCCTCCGACCAGGATCCGGTGGTCAGCGAGCTGGTCCGGCAGGGTTTACCGGTCGTCTCCGACGGCCGCCCGGCCGGCCCGCTCCCGGTCACCGCCTGGGTGGACAACGACCACGAGGCCGCCGTCCTCGACATCCTCGACCACCTGGCCGACGCCGGCGCCCGCCGCATCGGCCTCCTCACCGGCACCACGACGGACACGTACACACACCTGTCGACCAGCGCGTATCTGCATTGGTGCGAGCGGGTCGGCCAGGACCCGGTCTACGAGGCCTACCCCGCGCACGACCCGTGTGCCGGCGCCGTGGCCGCCGACCGGCTGCTGGCCCGCCCCGACCGCCCCGACGCCGTCTACGGCCTGTTCGACCCCAACGGCACCGACCTCCTCGCCGCCGCCCGCCGCTACGGACTGCGCGTCCCGGAGGACCTGCTGATCGTCTGCTGCAGCGAGTCCACGGTGTACGCCAACACCGAGCCGCCCGTCACCACCCTCTCGCTGAAACCGCGCCGTATCGGCACGGCGGTCGTCCAACTCCTCATCGACGCCATCGAGGGCGTGGAGTCGGACCGACCGGTCGAGCAGGTGATACCGACCGAACTGATCGTGCGGACATCGTCCCAGCGACGCCCCCCACGAACAACGGTCAGCCCACCCCGAGCACCGGAAGAGAAGTAACCCACCGCCGCCCCCTCCCTGGCCCACGAACCGACGTGGGGTGGAGGGGGCGGCGGTTTTGCAGCTGGGCGGCCGGGGCCCCTGGTGCGCGTCAACACAGGTTGGCGAGAGGCACGTACGGGCGGTTTCCAGCGGCGTCGTACGCCTCACGGAAGCCGACGCCCCCCGGGCGGCTGAGAGGCCCCGGCTTCTCCCCGGAAGCCGAGAGCTCCGGGCGGAGTCCGGCCGCTTCTCCGAGAGGTCCGGGGTGCCCACGCCCCCGGCGACACCGCGCCCCTTCCCCTCGACTCCGCCGTAGGGAACGCCGTAGAACGGCTCTCCCCCCGGTCGCCCGGGACGTCCGCGTCGGTCGTCTCCCGCCACCTGCGACGCCGCACTTGATCGCGGCTACCCGCATGGTGGGACGCCATCTCCGAGGCGCTCGAGGCAGCACGCAGCGGGGGCGGGAACGGGGCGCCCCCGCCTCAAGTGGCGGCGAAAAGGCGCCCACCGCCTTCCTGCCCAGCCCCCGAAGGTGCTTCGACATGGGCCGATACCGTCACGGCTCCGGACGAATGCCCCGCCCCTGGGCCGCACCGCTTCGGCCGCATCCACTCCGCCGCACCGCTTCGGCCGCATCGCCTGGTGCGGAAGCCGCCGCGCCCCACCCGGCGGACGCGCCCTCGCCGCGGTCACCACCGAGACACGCCCTCACCCAGCCGCCGGGATTCCGGCTTTCCCGCACCACCCCACCGAACCCCCTCCATCCAGCCTCCCAAATCACACTCCCCACAGCCGGCACGGTCCGCCGCTCAACCCGGCGGAGCCGCTCTTAGGGCGAGGGATGCGGGGGTGGGCACGGTGAGTGCCGGGTGAGTGGGGGCTGCCGAAGCCCGGCCCAATCGGGGCGAAAGCCGCGATGAACAGGTCCCTTGCTCCGATTCACCACCCCTGGGTCATCACACGGCACGATCCGCATTCCTATGATGGGCGCACGGCACCGCGGGCCGCTGCGACCAGGCAGCCCGAAGAGTGCAGATGCGGCGCGATGGTGGAGGGGTCTGATGACTCAGGGGGCCGGTCAGGGACCCGAGGCGGAGCGGACGGCGACGTTGCGTGACTTCCGGGTGCCCGCGTACGTCCACGAGACCGGTCCGTACGACCACGGCGCGCACCCCGGCAACGCCGCGCCGCCCCTCGATGAGCCGCTGGAGCATCCGGAGGGCTACACGCCCACCCAGCGCGATCTGCCCGTCATCAACCGTCGCGGTGACACCCTTCAGGTGGCCGTGGACCCGGCGGCCGTCCAGGCTCCGCTGCCCGCGACCGGGCCGGGCCCGCTGTTCGTCGTCGGCGACGTGCACGGCTACCTCGACGAACTGGTGGCCGCACTGCAGGAGAAGGGCCTGATCGACGCCGCCGGCAACTGGTGCGCGGGCACCGCCCGGCTGTGGTTCCTCGGTGACTTCACCGACCGCGGCCCGGACGGCATCGGCGTCATCGACCTCGTCATGCGGCTGTCCGCCGAGGCCGCCGCGGCCGGCGGATACTGCAAGGCCCTGATGGGCAACCACGAGCTGCTGCTGCTCGGCGCCAAGCGCTTCGGCGACACCCCCGTCAACTCCGGCGCGGGCACCGCCACCTTCCAGGCGGCCTGGCTGCTCAACGGCGGCCAGAAGTACGACATGGACCGCCTCCAGGACCACCACCTGCAGTGGATGGCCCGCCTCGACGCCGTCGAGGAGGTCGACGGCCACCTGCTCGTCCACTCCGACACCACCGCCTACCTCGACTACGGGGACTCGATCGAGGCGGTCAACGACACCGTCCGCGAGACGATCACGCGTAACGACGCGGACGAGGTGTGGGATCTGTTCCGCAAGTTCACCAAGCGCTTCTCCTTCCGCGACGAGGGCGGCGCGGACGCCGTCCGCTCCCTGCTCGATACGTACGGCGGCACCCGCATCGTTCACGGCCACAGCCCAATTCCCTATCTGCTGGGCGAAGTCGGCTCGGAGGACGGCGAGGACAACGGCGGTCCGCACGTCGAAGGACCGCACGTCTACGCCGACGGGCTGGCCATCGCGATGGACGGTGGCGTGACGATGGCCGGAAAACTGCTGGTCCAGCAACTTCCCCTGAATATCTGAGCGTTCCGGGGCCGGCCAGGGCCCCGTTCGGACACCTCGGCGACGCCGCAGGCCAGCGGCCAATTTCGGCAAACCCCCTGTCACCTCATGCCGTCGCCGCTCTACCATCGGTCTATCCGTAGCAGGCTCCCCTCCGTTTCTGCCCGACGGCTCGTTGGCATGCGAGCCCCAAGCCCTACGGAGCATCGGGGGATGCACATGAACAGCGTTCCGCAGCACCTGCACAGCGAGGACCGCCAGGAGTACGAGCGGATCCTCGACGAGGCGCTGCGCTCCGCACCACACCACCCGGAACTGGCCGCTGTGGGGCAGCGGCTCAACCCCGAACAGCTGCGCACCATGGCGCTCAACGCCTCCGCGCTCATCACGGTGGCCGCGGCGTCCGAGTACCAGCACTACATAAAGGTCCGCGAGGAACTGCGCCACCCCGCGCCGTCCACCCCGTCGTCCACGTCCGAGACCGGCTCCGCCGAGCCGGGCGCGACCGCGATGGGGCTCGCCACCACCATGGGGGAGGCGGCCCAGGCCGCCGAGGCCGCCGGGGCGGGCGCCGTCGCCGCCGTCCTCACCCCCGTTCTCGCCGGGACCGCCGCGGTGATCTTCCTGCTCGTGGGCTACCTCCTCAGGGCGCTGGACCCCGACCAGGCGTTCGCCAGGACCATGCTCACCGCCGGGTGGGCGTTCGGTGCCGTGGCCGTGGCCGCGATCCTCGTCGCCACCGTCGCGCTGCTGCTCGCCGCCCTGCGCAACCGGCCCTCCCTGGAGGCCGAACCGTACGGCGAGCTGAGCGAGGAGGTCGCCGCGGCCAGGGAGGCCTGGCGGGAGGCCCTGCTGGAACGCGGCATCCTGCCGTTCCTCCGGGAGGCACTCGCCGCCCCCGGTGCGGCGCCCGCCCTGCACACCGACCCGGTCCCGCCGACGGTCACAGGCCGCCTTCCGAAGATCGGCTACGACCGGCCGGGCTTCACCAGCCCGGACGACGGCCGTTCGACGGGCCCCCGCCCGAGCTTCAGCAGCCCGGACTACACGAGCCCGGACTTCGGCGGCCCGGAGAACCGGCCGGAATAGGCACTCGGCTTGCGCCCCCGCCGACCCTTGCCGAGGGGAGCGCAAGCCGTACGCCGGGCCTACAGGCAGGCAGGCAGGCCGACAGGCAGGCAGATGGTCTGTCAGTCGGCCAGTGGCAGATAGACCCGGTTGCCGCTCGCCGCGAACTCCTTCGACTTCTCCAGCATCCCCTCGGCGATCTCCTCCGCCGAGGCCCCGTCGGCCGCCCCACCACCGAACCGCTCGGTGATGCTCTGACTGATCTTCATCGAGCAGAACTT
The DNA here is from genome assembly GCF_044460385.1 of Streptomyces sp. NPDC050121. Taxonomy (NCBI): domain Bacteria; kingdom Bacillati; phylum Actinomycetota; class Actinomycetes; order Kitasatosporales; family Streptomycetaceae; genus Streptomyces; species Streptomyces sp. NPDC050121. The sequence goes on from NZ_JBITJV010000020.1 coordinate 166,314, forward strand.
CGGCCCGCACATGGAACAGAAGTGGGCCGTCTTCGCCGGCTCGGCCGGAAGTGTCTCGTCGTGGAACTCCCGTGCCGTGTCCGGGTCGAGGGCAAGGTTGAACTGGTCCTCCCAGCGGAACTCGAAGCGGGCGTCGGACAGCGCGTCGTCCCATTCCTGTGCACCGGGGTGCCCCTTGGCGAGGTCGGCTGCGTGGGCGGCGATCTTGTAGGTGACGACGCCGGTCTTGACGTCGTCACGGTTGGGCAGGCCCAAATGTTCCTTGGGCGTGACATAGCAGAGCATGGCCGTGCCCCACCAGGCGATCATCGCGGCACCGATGCCGGAGGTGATGTGGTCGTACGCCGGCGCGACGTCCGTCGTCAGAGGGCCGAGCGTATAGAACGGAGCTTCATCACAGATCTCCTGCTGAAGGTCGATGTTCTCCTTGATCTTGTGCATCGGGACATGTCCCGGGCCCTCGATCATCGTCTGTACATGGAAACGCTTCGCGATCCGGTTGAGTTCCCCGAGCGTCCTCAACTCGGCGAACTGCGCCTCGTCGTTGGCGTCCGCGATGGAACCCGGCCGCAGCCCGTCGCCCAGCGAGTACGTGACGTCGTAGGCGGCGAGGATCTCGCAGAGTTCCTCGAAGTTCTCGTAAAGGAACGACTCCTTGTGGTGCGCGAGGCACCAGGCCGCCATGATCGAGCCGCCGCGCGAGACGATGCCGGTCTTCCGGTTGGCGGTGAGCGGGACGTACGGGAGGCGGACACCGGCGTGGACCGTCATGTAGTCCACACCCTGCTCGGCCTGTTCGATGACCGTGTCCTTGTAGATCTCCCAGGTGAGCTCCTCGGCCCGGCCGTCCACCTTCTCCAATGCCTGGTAGAGCGGAACCGTGCCGATCGGGACGGGGGAGTTGCGCAGCACCCACTCACGGGTGGTGTGGATGTTCCGGCCGGTGGACAGGTCCATGACCGTGTCGGCGCCCCAGCGGGTCGCCCAGGTCATTTTCTCCACCTCCTCCTCGATGGAGGACGTCACCGCCGAGTTGCCGATGTTGGCGTTGACCTTCACCAGGAACCGCTTGCCGATGATCATCGGCTCGATCTCCGGGTGGTTGACGTTGGCCGGCAACACCGCGCGGCCCGCCGCGATCTCCTCGCGGACGACCTCCGGAGAAACGTTCTCCCTGATGGCCACGAACTCCATCTCGGGCGTGATCTCCCCCCGGCGCGCATACGCGAGCTGGGTGACCGCCGCGCCGTCCCTGCTGCGACGCGGCAGGCGCGGCCGCCCGGGGAAGACCGCGTCGAGGTTGCGCAGACCGCCGCGCGGCGACGTGTGCTTGAGGCCGTCGTCCTCGGGACGGACCGGCCGGCCCGCGTATTCTTCGGTGTCCCCGCGGGCGATGATCCAGTTCTCGCGCAGCGGCAACAGCCCCCTGCGGACATCGGTGTCGGCGAGCGGATCGGTGTACGGGCCGGAGGTGTCGTACAGCGTGACCGACTGCCCGTTGGTGAGGTGCACCTGACGGACCGGCACCCGCAGGTCGGGGCGAGTGCCCTCGACGTAGCCCTTGTGCCAGCCGATGGACTTCCCGGCCTCCACGGTATTCGCGTCGACCTCTTTTTCGCTGGTCGCGTTCTGCGTGAAGGCAGGCGTGCGTGTGTCCTTGTTGGTCATGAGACCTACTCCCTACGCCGGCATTACCCGGTAACAGGTTCGGCGGTCGACGCAGCGGCTACCGCCTGCCGACGTTTCATGTGAAACATCACTCGAATCGAGAGACGTTCCACGTGAAACACCGCTAAGACGGAGGTCAGCGCCCTCTCAGCCCGGTGCTCCGAGCTCCCGCGTGTGCAAAGGTGCCTCCACGCTAGCGTCAATTCGGGCGCGGTGAACAGAGGGCCCCTGTCGTTCTTGCGATGATCGGTCGGTGACCACGACACACCAGCCCCCGTACCCGCCCCCCGAGCCGCCCCGTCGGCCGGGCTCCGGAAACGGCGCCGCCAGTGGCCCCGGTCCTGGCGGCGGCTCCGGAAACAGCCCCGGGAACGACCGCGATGTCCACAGCGGTCACGATGGCGAGCGTGATCACGGGCAGTACCCAGATCACGGACCGGGGTACGCCGGTGGATTGGGCGGGCTGGGTCGGCTGGGGCGCGGTGGAACCCCCAGGAGCCGGGCGCAGGACCCCGGCGGAGGCCCCGGCCCGGGGAACCAGGCGGGAGGCGGCAACGGGCGAGGGTACGGGTACGAACCTGAATACGGTCCTGGATACGGCCGTCGCGACGGTTCCGACGCGGACACCGGCGTCGGCACCGGCTACGGGGCCGGCGCCGGCCCCGAGTACGGATACGGCCGCAGGCGCGGCGAGCACGGTCATGGGCAGAATCCCGACCATGGTCATGGCGGTGACCCCAGGAACGGTCCCGGAAACGGCACCAGGCACGGCTCTGGCGAGGGACCTGGTGACGGCCAGGCACATGGCCCGGGCGACGAGCACGGGCACAGGCACGGGGGACACGGACACGGCCACGGGGAGCACGGGCACGGGCGACGTCACGATTCCGGCAACGGGCCCGGACCGGGGCCCGGAGATGGGCACGGTTCCGGGGGTGGTCACGGGCACAGTCACAGCCATGGCCCTGCGGCCCCCGTCTCCCAGCACCTGCGCAAGGTCATCGCGGCCATCCTCATCCCGTTCGGCGTGGCCGTGGTGGTCGGGCTCGTGGTGCTGTGGCCCGGTGGCGCGCCGGCGCACGAGCGCACGGGGGTCGGCTTCGACCGGCAGACCCAGCAGGCCACGGTCACCAAGGTCGTGAGCGTGAGCTGTGCGTCGGTGAACGCCTCGCGCGAGACACCGACCGGCGACACCTCCACGGCCGAGGGATCCTCCGCACAGCAGCAGGCGAGCGGATCCTGCAAGAAGGCCACGATCCGTGTGGACACCGGTAAGGACAAGGGTCGGACGTTCACCGAGATCGTCCAGCCGGACCAGTCACGGCAGTTGGAACAGGGCGAGAAGGTCGTGGTCGCCTACGAGCCCTCCGCGCCGAAGGACCTGCAGTACTCGGTCACCGACGTGAACCGCCGCGTCCCGATGACCGTGCTCGCCCTCATCTTCGCGGTCGCCGTCGTGGTCGTCGGGCGGCTTCGGGGCGTCATGGCGCTGGTCGCACTGGCCATCAGCTTCCTGCTGCTGAACTTCTTCGTCCTGCCCGCGATCCTGCAAGGCTCGAACCCGTTGGTCGTGGCGGTGGTGGGAGCGAGCGCCATCATGCTGATCGCGCTCTATCTGTGTCATGGTCTCTCGGCCCGCACCTCGGTCGCGGTGCTCGGCACGCTCATCTCGCTGCTGCTGATCGGCATCCTGGGTTCGGTGTTCATCGACTGGGCCGCGCTGACGGGCAACACGGACGACAACACGGGCCTGATCCACGGGCTGTACCCGTCGATCGACATGAGTGGTCTGCTGCTCGCCGGCATCATCATCGGCTCGCTCGGTGTCCTCGACGATGTGACGGTCACCCAGACGTCGGCGGTCTGGGAGCTGCATGAGGCGAACCCGTCGATGGGCTGGCGCGGGCTGTACCGGGCAGGCATCCGCATCGGCCGCGACCACATCGCGTCCGTGGTGAACACGCTCGTCCTCGCCTACGCCGGTGCCGCGCTGCCGCTGCTGCTGCTCTTCTCGATCGCCCAGAGCAGTGTGGGCGCCGTCGCCAACAGTGAGTTGGTCGCCGAGGAGATCGTGCGCACGCTGGTGGGGTCGATCGGCCTGGTCGCCTCCGTGCCCGTCACGACGGCCCTGGCCGCCCTCGTGGTCTCCGCCGACCGTCCGGGCGCCGCGACGGCCCCCGCCCTGGCCCCGGAGACGCATCCGGCGGCTACGGGGGTTACGGCAGGAGCGACGGCCGCGGGTCCCGCCCCGGGCCGTGGCGGCCGAGGCAGGCGACGCAAACGCTGAGCCGACCGGCACCCGGGAGCCGAACCGCACTGGCCGGCTCTCGGGCGTGCGCCCCGCTTCCCCCAACGCCTCGAGAAGAAGCGTTCCTGCACGGCCCCACCCATGACGAAGTGCTCCGTCACCCCTGCGCCGCCGACGTCTCAGCCGGCACTCTGCTCCTCGGCCAGGATCCGGTCCAGCGCTTCGTCCAAATGCGCGTCGAAGTCGGCGAGTGCACCCTCCTGGCCCAGCGGTACCAGCTTGTCGGTGCGGTCGAGAAACGCAACGAGGGGAGCCGCCGAGGAGCGGAACAACGCCTGGTCACCCCCGACCTGAAGCCGGATCAGAACCTCTCCCAGCACATCGGGATCGACGGGCGAGACACGGACGTCCCCTTCGCCGCACGCCCGGCCCACCCCGTCGATGAGCAGCTCACGCCCGAAGGCCCAGGTCACCGGGGCGTCACCGGGCAAGTGGAAGGTGAGTCGCACGGCATAGGGATCGCACGACTCGTAACCCAGCTCCACCGGGATGCGGAACGAGAGTTCCTCGGAGACGAGGAAGCTCATCATGACCTCTGCCTGTACTGCCTGTACGGACTCGCGCATCGCGTTACCCCGTCATTTGCTGTCGAATGGCCGGTAATCAACCCCTGACACTGCACCGCATCTTGCTGAACGTGCACAACAGATCACAAGGAGTGAGTTTTCAGATACTGATAGAGATCGCGATTGACCCCAGCGACCGTCCGACCTCGCTCTGCAGTTGCCGCGCCGCCGGGAGCAGGCGGTCGGCGTGATGGGAGGGGAGAGAGATCGCCATCGTCGCCGCCGTGGTGCCCACAGTGATCGGGATCGCGGCGCACACCGTACCCAGCGCGTACTCCTGCCGTTCGACGACCGGTTCCATGCGTCGCGTCCGTTCCAGACGCCGCAGCAGGGTGTGGTTGTCACGCACGGTGTACGGGGTGATCGACTGGGCCGGATAGCGGTCCAGGTGGTCGCGGCGGGCGTCCTCGTCCAGTTGGGAGAGCAGGCACTGGCCGATGGCGTGCGCGTGTCCGGTCTCACGGAAGTCGGCCCATTCCTCCACCGCCGGGTTGCCCGGGGTGTCGGAGACGCACATGATCTCGATCTCGCCGTTGCGGTATCGCGCGTAGTACACGGGGACACCGATCGAATCGCGCCATTGGGCGAGGGTGTCGGCGACCGTGCTGCGACGTTTCTGCGCCGCCCCGCTGCTGCCGAGCCGCTCGGCTGCCTCGCCGAGGAAGAACAGCCCCTTGTCCCGGCGCAGATAGCCCTCGTGCACGAGGGTGCGTAGGAGGTGGTAGGCCGTGGGCAGCGCGAGGCCGGTCTCCCGGGCGAGCTGCTTGGCCGGAGCCCCGTACTCGTGCTCGGCGACGGTCTCCAGCAAACGCATCGCGCGCTGGACGGAGCCGATCAGGGTGGCCGCGGGGTGGGGATGCTCGGCGCCGCCGCCGGGGCTCGGCGGGCGTTGAAGTGGGGGTGTGGAAGAAAGCGGACGGGCGGGGGGTGCGTACGGCTGTGCGGATGCGGTGTCAACCATGGCCAAGGGTCACTCCCGAAGCGCGAGGGGGCGGTCCGTGCGGGGGAACACGGGAGGGGTGTACGCCGCTCGCGGGGGTCGTCCCCGCGTCGAATTCCGGACTTTAACCGTCCGCCACCGCTTGCAGACGGGCTGTCAGGAAAACTTCCCCCGGCCGAGGGAACCGGTGATTCCTGTTACCGATCACCGGCCTCCCGGACCGCTCACCAGTCGCTTCGCGACGACGAACTCGACATGAACTTCCGTACGACGTAGATGAGTCCGCCGACCAGCGCCACGAAGACCAGCAGCTTGAAGAGCAGGCCGATCACGAACCCGACGACGCTGGCTATCAGCCCGCCGAACACGACCAGCGCGATGACCGGCACCGCAACCCACTTCACCCACCACGGCAGTCCCGCGAAGATCTCTCGCATCGCCCTTGTCCTCATCCTCTTCGGTCGATGTCCGGCACCCTTGTCGGGCCGGATCCCTTCGATGTCCTGCCATCGATGCTAGGTCCGAAGAGGGTGCCTACGGGGGCGTCGCGCCCCTTGTCCTCCCCTGACCGATCCCCTAGGGAACCCCGAGGCCCTGGATCGGCTGCGAGGCGGAGACGCTCAGCCCTCGGGCGGCGAGAACACCACCAGGACCCGGAGATCCTCACTGATGTGATGGAACTTGTGGGCGACGCCGGCCGGGACGTACACCACGCTGCCCCGTGCGACCTGTGTGGTCTCCATGCCGACGGTGATCGAGGCGCGCCCGCTCACGACGAAGTACACCTCGTCCTGGTTGTGCGGGTTCTGTGGATCATGCGTGCCGGCATCGAGCGCGTACAACCCGACGGACATGTTCCGCTCACGCAGAAACTGCAGGTAGGCGCCATCGTTGGCGGCTCGCTCCGCCTCCAGTTCATCCAACCGGAATGCCTTCATCGACCTTGTCCGCCCTCGTCCGGTGCTCGTTTGCGATCTCTCTGCCACGATCAGACACATGAAGAATTTCGTAGTCAAGACGATCGCCAACGCGGGTGCCCTGGCGGTCGCCGTCTGGCTGCTCGACAAGATCACTCTGACCGGTGACAGCACGGGCAAGAAGATCGGCACCCTCATCGTCGTCGCACTGCTCTTCGGCCTGGTGAACTTCCTGGTCAAGCCGGTCGTGAAGGTTCTGACCTTTCCCCTGTTCATCCTCACGCTCGGTCTGATCACCCTGGTGGTCAACGCCTTGATGCTGCTGCTGACCTCGTGGCTGGCCGACAAGCTCGACGTCAGTTTCCATGTGGAGGGTTTCTGGACAGCGGTCCTTGGTGGCCTGATCATCTCCGTCGTCTCCTGGGCGCTCAACGTCGTCCTGCCCGACGGGGACTGAGTCCGCGATGACCTACCGTGTCTGTTTCGTGTGCACCGGCAACATCTGCCGCTCGCCGATGGCCGAGTCGGTCTTCCGCGCGCGCGTGGCGGACGCCGGCCTCGACGAACTGGTCGAGGTCGACAGTGCCGGCACGGGCGACTGGCACGAGGGCGAGAACGCCGATCCGCGCACCCTGTCCGTCCTGGAGCAGCGCGGATACGCCCTCGACCACACGGCTCGACGGTTCGAACCGACCTGGTTCGCCCGCCTCGACCTCGTGATCGCGCTGGACTCGAGCCATCTCAAGGCCCTGCGGCTCCTCGCACCCACCGAGGAGGACGCGGCGAAGGTAAGGCTGCTGCGCTCTTTCGACCCTGCGGCCTGCGACGACCTCGACGTCCCCGACCCTTACTACGGGGGCCGGGACGGTTTCGAGGAGTGCCTTGAGATGGTGGAGGAGGCGAGCGCCGGTCTGCTCGCCGCGGTGCGTGACGACGTGGAAGGACAGGTGGCATGAACGATTCCGCTCCGAAGGGAGGGCCTGAGGGAGGCGACGGCGAGGGTACGCGCGCGGTGCGGGCCGGGCTGCCCGAGCCGGTGAAGTACGAGCCGACCCTTCCCGGTCCGGTGTTCGCGGCGCACTTCCACCTGCCCGGCGAGCCCACGGGCCCGTACACCTACGGCCGTGACGAGAACCCGACCTGGACCCATCTGGAGCGCGCCATCGGCGAGCTCGAGGCGCCGGGGCAGGACGGCGTCGAGACGCTCGCCTTCGCCTCCGGCATGGCCGCGATCTCGTCGGTGCTCTTCTCCCAGCTACGGGCCGGGGACACCGTCGTGCTGCCTGCCGACGGCTACCAGGTACTGCCCCTGGTGCGGGCGCAGTTGGAGGCGTACGGCATCGAGGTGCGTACCGCCCCGACCGGCGACGACGCCCAGCTCCATGTCCTGGACGGCGCGAAGCTGCTGTGGATCGAGTCACCGTCGAACCCCGGGCTCGACGTGTGCGACATCCGGCGGCTCGTCGAGGCGGCACACGCGCGTGGTGCGCTCGTGGCCGTGGACAACACCCTCGCCACCCCGCTCGGACAGCGTCCGCTGGAGCTCGGCGCCGACTTCTCGGTGGCCAGCGGCACCAAGCAGCTCACGGGCCACGGTGATGTCCTGCTCGGCTACGTCACCGGCCGGACCGGCGAGCCGATGACGGCCGTACGGCGCTGGCGGAAGATCGTCGGGGCCATCCCCGGGCCCATGGAGGCCTGGCTCGCCCATCGGTCGATCGCCACGCTGCAGTTGCGTGTCGACCGGCAGGGCGCCGGCGCCCTGGCCGTGGCCGAGGCGCTGCGGGGGAGGCCCGGGGTGAGCGCCCTGAGGTACCCGGGGCTGCCCGACGATCCCTCCCACAAGGTCGCCTCGCAGCAGATGCGGCGCTATGGGTGCGTGGTCTCCTTCACGCTGCCCACGCGCGCGCGTGCCGAGCGTTTCCTCGAGGCGCTGCGCCTCGTGGACGATGCGACCAGCTTCGGCGGGGTGCGCTCCACCGCGGAGCGGCGCGGGCGCTGGGGCGGGGACGCGGTGCCGGAGGGCTTCATCCGGCTCTCCGTCGGCGCCGAGGACCCCGAGGACCTGGTGGCGGATGTGCTGCGCGCGCTGGCGGAGTCGGCGCGGTGACCGGCTTACGCGCGCGCCTACGCAGTCCCGCTCAGCACAATGGACGGTCCGAGCCTCCCCCCTCGTGGCTCGGACCGTCCTTGGTTCTGCGCGCGAAGAACCGTGCGAACAAGGCTAATTGACTCTGTGTCAGTGTCCAATCACTGGAGCGACACAGACCTATCGACTTATTTATAGTTGGGCCCTGCCTCGGAGCCGGAGGAAAGAGCGAGGAAAGAGCTGGGAAGGGGGAGGACACTCCATGGATCTGGCCTTGCTCCGCACCTTCGTGACCGTGCACCGGGCCGGCTCCTTCACCCGCGCCGCCGCTCTGCTGGGTCTGTCCCAGCCGGCCGTCACCTCCCAGATTCGCACGCTGGAACGGCAGCTCGGCCGCCCCCTGTTCCTGCGCCAGGCCCGCGGGGTGACGCCGACGAGCATCGGGGACGAGCTGGCCCACAAGGCCGCCCCTCACCTCGACGCCCTCGTCGAGATCGCTGAGACCGGCCTCAATGACGAGTCCGCCTTACGGACGCTGCACCTCGCCGGTCCTCTCGAGTTCACCGCCGAACGGGCTCTCCCCGCGCTCACCGAGCTGTCCGGCGCCGACGGACAGGGGTTCGCCCTGCGCGCCTCCTTCGGAAACACGGAAGATGTCCTGGAGGGCCTGGCGGCCGGACGCCACGACCTGGCCATCAGCACGGCTCGGCCGCGCGGAGCGCTGCTCACGGCCACCCTGCTGTGCGACGAGGAGCATGTCCTGGTCGCCGCCCCGCAGTGGGACGAACGGATCGACGCGGGGAAGCTGTGCCGCAAGGGCGCGTCCGCACTGGAGAACCTCCCTGTCGTCGAGGTCCACGAGTCGCTGCCTCTCGTCTCCCGCTACTGGGCCTCCGTCTTCGACTCCCGCCCCACCGCCTCGGGCACCGTCATCGTGCCCGACCTGCGCGCGGTGCTCGCCTGCACGATCGCGGGCGCCGGCCTGGCCGTTCTGCCCCGCTATCTGTGCGCGACCGCTTTCGAACGTGGTGACGTCGTAGCGCTGCACGAGCCGGCGGTGCCGCCGCTGCGGACATACGTCCTGGTGGTGCGCACCGGAACGCTGGCGATGCCGCATGTCGCACGGGCCCACGCGTGGTTGCTGGAGGCAGCCGCCGAGTGGTGCTGAGCCGGCTCCCGGTAGGAGGTCACGGCATGAGCTCGCCCGGTGACGTTTCGCGATGTTTCACGTGGAACCAGCCGGGCCACATTTCTCCCATGACCGTCCGACCCGTGGTCAAGCGCACCGCACGAGCCGTTCTGCTGGACGGCGACAACCTGATCCTGATCAAGCGCACCAAGCCCGGTGTGGATCCCTACTGGGTCACGCCCGGTGGCGGGGTCGAGCCCGATGACGCAACCGTCGTGGACGCCTTGCACCGTGAGGTGCACGAGGAACTCGGCGCCAAGATCACCGACGTCGTGCCCTGCTTCGTCGACACCGTCGAGCACATCGGCGACGACGGCGGCGCGACCGGCGTCAAAGTGCAGCACTTCTTCGTCTGCCACCTGGAGTCCATGGACCCGTCCCAGCGGCACGGCCCCGAGATCGAGGAACCCGCCGGCGAGTACGAGATCGTCCGCGTACCGTTCACCCGGGTCGGAATCGCCTCCGTCCATCTCGTGCCGCTGTCCCTGCGGCACTACCTCGACGGCAACATCGAGGGCGTCCGCGCCATGCACGCTCCCGACCTCGGCTGACCACAGGGCAACGGGTCAGCTCCCGGCGGCGACGAGTTCCTCGACGGAGTCGTGGCGTATCCGCTCGGCGGGGATGCCGACACCACGCAGGGCGTCCACGCCGCTGCGGATCATGCCGGGCGGACCGGAGACATAGGCGTCGTATCCGGTCCAGGGACCGAAGGTGCGTATCGCTTCGGGCAGCTGGAGCAGACCGTGCCGGTCCACCACCGGGCGCACCTCCAGCCAGGGGTGGGACCGCTGGAGTCTGAGCATCGTGTCGAGGTCGTACAGGTCGTGGTCGCTGCGGGCTCCGTAGAACACCTCCACCGGACGGCGGGCGCCGTGCTCGGCGACGTCCTCGACGAGTGCCTTGATGGGGGCTATGCCGGTGCCGCCGCCCAGACAGAGCAGTCCGCTGTCCCTGGTGTGATCGACGGTCATGGAACCGGCCGGCGGCCCGAGCCGGATGACGTCGCCCGGCCGTGCGCGGTGCACCAGGGCGTTGGAGACCCAGCCCGCGGGGACGGCCTTCACGTGGAGCGTCAGCAGACCGTCGGAGCGCGGCGCCGAGGCGAAGGAGTAGTGCCGCCAGATCCGCGGCCACCACGGCGTTTCCAGGCTCGTGTACTGCCCGGCGAGGAACGGGTAGGGCTGATCGGGGCGGAGGGTGAGGATGGCGACATCCGGCGTCCGAAGGTCGTGGGAGACGACCTCCGCATACCACCACGCCGGCGCGCGCAGTTCGTCGGCGGCCGCCGCGTCGATCATCACCTGGGAGATCGTGGTGTAGGTCCGGACCCAGGCCGCCTCCGTCTCGGCGTCCCACACGGAGTCGGCGTACTTGCTCAGCGCGCCGATGAGGCACTCGCCGACGGCCGGGTAGTGCTCGGCCCGGGTGCCGTACTTACGGTGGCCACGGCCGAGGTTCCGCAGGTACTCGACGAGGACCGGGGTGTTGTCGATGTGCTCGGCGGCGGTGAGCAGGGCCTTGAGGAGCCGGTCCCGCTGGGCGTCCATCGCGGGCGGGAAGAGCGAGCGCAGGTCGGGGTGGCGGACGAAGAGCATCGCGTAGAAGTACGACGTGACCTTGTCGGCCACCGGGGCCACCTCGGCCATGGTGCGCCGGATGAGGATGGCGTCCGGCGACGCGTCCGTGTCGGGTGCGGACCGTTGGGCGGGCACGAGGGGTTCAAGGGGCGAGACAGTGAGTTGCTGCGCGGGAGGATGCGAGTTCACGGGCGCTTGCGACTCCTCGGGGGCCTGCGGTTGGACGGGCGCCTGAGGCGGGGAGGGGTCCTCCTGCCGGGCGGGCGTCCAGGGCTCCACGGAGGTGTGTGCCTCGACCGGGTTCGAGGTGTCGAGGGGCGAGGGCGGTTCGGTCAGCGACTGGGGAGGTGCGCCCGCGGCGGCGGCCGTCGCGGCGGGGGGCCTCGGGCCCGGCGGTATTCGAGGCCCGGAGTCCGTGGTGCCCTCCTCGGGTGCGCCGGCGTGGGAGTCGGTCGCGTTCCGGCCCACCGGGCGTAGCGCGGCCAGACGGCGGCCCCCTGAAGTCCCCTGCTCGCCCCCCGCAGCCGGTTCCGGCTGCTTACGCGGTGTGAACCATCCGTCCCCGCCGCCGGACGTGCCGTTGTCGGCCGACCTGGTGGTCGGAGCGTCCATGGTGTGCCTCGCCTCGAACATCATTCGATCGGTCTGCGCACTTCCTGGATCGGAAGGTGCCTGCTTTCCCCGCAGACGGCTTGCTTTCCCCATCGGTTCCGCAACCGCGACAGCCGCGGTCCACCCGTATTTCCGCCCCGCGAACACGTAAGGCGAGAGCGTGACATGGGGCGCAGCGCTCTCACCGCAGCATCCCATCCTGTGAGGGCGCCTCGGTCGCATCACCGGAAATGCGGGTCCTCGATCTCTCCGTCCCGTTAGGCTGCATTGCCCTGCTCTCGGCTCGCACGGAATGTGCACCACGTCAGGCGCATCTCGTCCCGGAAGCGAACCGGAGTCGACCATACCGGCCGCGGCTCGCGGCACAAGTCCCGCCTTCCCTCGTGGAACAGCGCCTTTGCTCGACCCCTCTGTTTCACGTGAAACATGCCATCACGGTCGACGTACTGCGCAGTGGCCGCAGCATGGCTAAAAGCACGTATGTCCACGGGGAAACCGGTGGACGCCGACGGCGCCGGTCGTACAGCCTGACCTGCGTGCCGACTCCTCCCCTCACCGCTCTACCCATCCGCCGTCTGACGCATCGGGACCTCACCGCCTGCGCCGACTTGTCCGAGGATCGGGGGTGGCCACGCGAGGAACACAAGTGGGGCCTCCTCCTCTCGGCCGGCAAGGGATACGGCATCGACGACCCCGACGGGGGGCTCGTCAGCGCCTGCGTCGTCACCGAGTACGGCCCGTACGGCAGTCCCGCTCTCGGCGCCATCGGCATGGTGCTGGTCGCTGAGCGGCACGCCCGGCAGGGTGTCGGCCGGCGGCTGATGCGCCATGTCGTCTCCGTGATGGGTGCCACCCCTCTGACGCTGCATGCCACACCGAACGGACGTCCGCTCTACGAGGAACTGGGCTTCAAGTGCAGGGGCCGGGCGGAAATGGTGCGAGGTCATTTCAGGCCGGACGAACGGGCTCCAGGCATCGCCACCCGTGCGGCCACTGCCGAGGACCTGTCCTCGATCCTCCGGCTCGACGAGGAGATCTTCGGCACCGATCGCACGCACATGATCACCCGCTTGCCCGCCTTCGCCGACCAGTTGCGGGTCGCCGAGGACAAGGGCCGGATCATCGGCTACGCGGCCGCGTGGCCCAACATGGATACCCAGGTCGTGGGCCCGCTGATCGCCCGGGACACGGCGACCGCGAAGGCCCTTCTCTCCTCCCTCGCCGCCCACGCGGACCGACCGCTGCGCACCGACATCGACGTACGGCACGAGGAACTGCTGACGTGGGTGAAGGCACGTGGGCTGGAGCCCGTTGCCTTCAACTCCGTGATGACCTACGGGATCACGGAGTTGCCGGGCGACTGGCGCCGCCGCTTCGCCCCTCTGACGGTCGCGGCTGCCTGAGGACACGCGGACTGAAAGAACGCCGACTCCCCTGTTACCCGGGAAGTCGGCGTTCTTCGTGGACTGCCGCTGTCAGACGAGTGTCTCCACGGCGGTCATGGCGATTTCGTGGTCCTGCTCCGGGGCCCCGCCTCCGGCCCCGATCGCACCGATCAGTCGGCCGTCGCGTCGAACAAGGGCGGCCGGCGAACGGACCGAGTTCAGCGCCGGGCGGCCGTCTGCCGCCCGACGGGCTTGCCACCCGCGACGACGGCGCTGGGAACGCCCGAGGCCCGGTCGCGGCGTTCCAGGGCGGCCGAGACGAAGGCGAGGAGCAGGGCGCTCGCGGCGAGGGCGGCGCCGACCCAGTTCGGCGCGGTGTATCCCAGGCCGGCCGTGATGACGAGTCCGCCGAGCCACGCGGACAGTGCGTTGCCGAGGTTGAAGGCGCCGATGTTCACCGCCGAGGCCAGGGTCGGGGCTCCGTGCGCCTGGTCCAGGACGCGCTTCTGCAGGGGCGGGACGGCGGCGAAGCCCAGGGCGCCGATCAGGACGATCGTGAGGGCCGCGAGGATCTTGTTGTGGGCGGTCACCGTGAAGAGGGCCAGGACGACCGCCAGGGCACCCAGCGAGGCGTACAGCATGGGCATCAGGGCTCGGTCGGCGAACTTTCCGCCGATGAGGTTGCCGCCCACCATGCCGAGGCCGAAGAGAACCAGCAGCCAGGTGACGGAGCCGTCGGCGAAGCCGGCCACATGGGTCATCATCGGCGAGATGTAGGTGATGGCCGCGAAGACGCCGCCGAAGCCGAGGACGGTCATCGCCATGGCGAGCAGGACCTGGGCGTTCTTGAGGGCGGCAAGCTCGTGCCGCAGGTGGACGCCCTCGACCCGGGGCAGCTCGGGCACGAGCTTGGCGATGCCGACCAAGCCGACGACGCCGAGCGCGGCGACGACGGCGAAGGTGACGCGCCAGCCGACGTTCTGGCCGACGAGAGTGCCGAGCGGGACGCCGACGACGTTGGCGACGGTGAGGCCGGTGAACATCATCGCGATGGCCCCGGCCTTCTTGTCGGCGGCGACCAGCTCGGCCGCGACCACCGAGCCGATGCCGAAGAAGGCGCCATGGGCGAGGGAGGCGACCACACGGCCGATCAGCATGACGGTGAAGGTGGGGGCAACGGCGGAGAGCAGGTTGCCGACGATGAACAGAACCATCAGCAGCATCAGCATTCGCTTGCGGGCAACCTTGGTGCCGAGGGCGGTCATGAGCGGAGCTCCGAACATGACCCCGAGCGCGTAGCCGGTCACGAGGAAGCCGGCCGTGGGAATGGAGACCCCGAAGTCACTCGCGACCTCGGGGAGCAGGCCCATGATCACGAATTCGGTGGTTCCGATTCCGAAGGCCCCGATCGCGAGGGCCAGAAGCGCGAGAGGCATAGGAGGTGACACCTTCCGAGAAGATTGCACGAGCGCTTAGCGCGTGTTCACAATAGTTGCATACGCGGGTTAAGTGCAACCGCCGTCTATTTCGAAGTTGTTCTATCCTGGTGTCAGCCGCTCCGGGACCGAGGAGAACCCAATGACTGCGACGGACCCCGCGCTCACCGCCCTCTCCCAGAGTTGGTGCGCCCTCTCCCTGCTGCACGGGAGGATCGAGGCCCACATCGAGCGCGCACTGCAGGCACGCCACGACCTGAGCGTGCGCGAGTACTCCCTGCTCGACGTGCTCAGCCGACAGCACGACGGCGACGGCGGGCATCTGCAGATGAAGCAGGTGGCCGACGCGGTCGTTCTCAGCCAGAGCGCCACCACCCGCCTGGTGACCAGGCTCGAGGACCGCGGCCTGCTCGAGCGCTACCTGTGCCCCACCGACCGCCGCGGCATCTACACCAACGTCACCGAAGCCGGTCTGAAGCTGCTCGCCGAAGCCCGCCCGACCAACGACGCCGCCCTGCGCGAGGCGCTCGACGAAGCCGCGAAGAACCCGGAACTGG
This sequence comes from Streptomyces sp. NPDC050121, assembly GCF_044460385.1. Lineage (NCBI taxonomy): Bacteria > Bacillati > Actinomycetota > Actinomycetes > Kitasatosporales > Streptomycetaceae > Streptomyces > Streptomyces sp. NPDC050121. Next base: position 181,561 of record NZ_JBITJV010000020.1, read on the forward strand.
CCCCGCTGGTGCAGGTCGTGGAGTCACTGAAGGCACCCGCCGCCTTGGGTGCATAGGGTCGCGGGCATGGAAGATCTTGAAATAAGGGCGGCCGTCGCCGAGGACATCCCCGCGATCGTCGGCATGCTCGCGGACGACCCCCTGGGCGCACAGCGTGAGTCGCCGGACGACCTCAGCCCGTATCTGACCGCGTTGGAACGGCTCACCGCCGACCCGAATCAGCACCTGGTCGTCGCTGTCCGCAAGGGGCGCGTCGTCGGCACCCTCCAACTGACGATCGTCCCGGGCCTGTCCCGCCGCGGCTCGACCAGGTCCATCATCGAGGGCGTGCGGGTGCACGCCGACGAGCGCGGCAGCGGCCTGGGCACGCGGTTCATCGAGTGGGCGGTGGAGGAATCCCGCCGGGAGAACTGCCAGTTGGTGCAGCTGACCTCCGACACCACACGCACCGACGCCCATCGCTTCTACGAGCGGCTGGGTTTCGTCGCCTCACACGTGGGCTTCAAGCTGCAGCTCTGAAGGCTCGGCGTGCCGGGAGAAACGTTCCGGGGGGGGGGGGGGGGGGGGGGGGGGGGGGGGGGAGCGGCGACCACCCGCCGCCCGCGGCGACGGGCGGCGCCCCCCCCCCCCCCCCCCCCCCCCCCCCCCCCCCCCCGCCCCCCCCCCCCCCCCC